>JBDTPH010000069.1:0-8882 GCA_039932795.1 Chloroflexota bacterium | reverse complement strand
AAGTATAGGCATCGTCCTCCGGGTGAAATCATCGTACATTCATAAAGGAGAAAAACATGAAACGCATCCTATTTATCATCCTGGCCGTGGTTACTGTATTTGTGGTCATTGGCCTTTCATTTGCCGGCATGGCATCACAGAGAAGCCTAAACTCGTTTGACGGGCCCCTGCAGGGATTTGGAGGTGGCGGCGCACCTGAAGTGCTGATGGCTCCCGAAATGGAGGAACCTGCCACAGCTTCTGATGCATCCAGGGATGTGGCCAGCGGAGAATCCTACAGCAGTAACGGACAGGCTGCGCAGGAGCGGCTGGTCATCGAGAACGCTGAGCTTGCCATTGTAGTAACAGACCCGAAGGCGCGCATGTCAGAGATCAATCAGCTGGCGAATGAGTTCGGCGGATATGTCGTCTCTTCGAACCTGTACCAGTCTTCTACATCCATGGGCAAGGAAGTGCCTGAGGCAACCATTGTCATCCGTGTCCCTTCTGAGAGACTGGACGAAGCGCTGACAAGAATCAAGGAAGATGTGGTGGAAGTTGATTATGAAAATCGCTCCGGGCAGGATGTGACCAGTATTTATGTGGATCTGCAGTCACAGTTGAAAGCCAAACAGGCCGCGGAAAAAAAGCTGCTCGAGATCCTGGATCAAGCGGCGAGAGCCGAAGATGTTCTTGCCATCTATTTACAGGTGCAGTCCATCCAGACTGAAATTGAACAGCTCAAGGGACAGATCAAGTATTACGAAGAATCTGCTGCACTCTCCTCGATCAGTGTCCGTTTGATCGCCGAGGAAGGGACTCAACCGATCGAGGTCGGTCCCTGGAAGCCGCAAGGTGCAGCGAAGGATGCAGTGGAGGATCTGATCCGCTTCGTTCAGAACTTTACCGAATTCCTGATCCGCTTTGTGGTCTTCACACTGCCTGCCCTGGTCCTGATCGCCATTCCACTTCTCCTGGTCTACCTTGTCGGGCGTGCGTTGTTCCGCCGGGCCAACAGGTCGAAGGTCGTTGTGGAAGAGAAGGAAGAGAAGAAGTAATACTTCATAATGAGATGAGAGAGAAGACCGCCAGTAATGGCGGTCTTTTATTTTGGCGGGTATGGAAAGAAGAAAGAGGAAGGAAATGGTTTGACGGTTATAATTTTCGATCATGGAAAAACTCATTCAAGACGCCCTGGCATTATTCAACGTTCACATCAGCGGGCGACAGGTGATTTCGCTGATTACGTACGAAAAGGAATTGCTCGAATGGAATCAGAAGTTCAACCTGACCGCCATCCGGGATGTGGAATCCATACGCACAAAGCATTTCCTCGATTCTTTTTCCTGTGTGCTGGCATGGAAGGCGGCTCCGCCAACCCGCCTGATTGACGTGGGGACCGGCGCAGGCTTTCCAGGTGTTCCGCTCAAAATTCTCTATCCGAATCTAAAACTAACACTGGTGGAATCGGTCGGCAAGAAGGCGATGTTTTGCCAGCATATTGTCCGTGTACTGGGACTGGAGCATGTGGATGTGGTCCAGGCGCGTGCAGAAGATCTGGGACAGAATGCAAATCACCGCGAGAAATATGACTGGGCAGTGGCTCGCGCAGTGGCCAACCTCAATGTGTTGAGCGAATATCTTATTCCGCTGGTGAAAGTGGGTGGGACGATGCTCGCGCAAAAAGGCGAAAGCGGACCCGCCGAAGCGCAGTCCGCTGAGCAAACCATGAAATTGTTGGGTGGGAAATTGAAGCAGTTGATCCCGGTCAATTTACCGGGCGTTGCAGATGATCGTTACCTGATCCTGGTGGATAAGGTCGCCGCGACGCCTCCGAAATATCCTCGTAAGCCGGGCATTGCTGCGAAGCAGCCCTTGTGACCGTTATGAAGTAATGGGTAATTAGTGATTGGTCACAAAGACCGGCTAACAACTTTCTTCAACGATCGTAATTTCATCTTCCTTATTGGGAATAATGCACAGGAATTCAAATGGCTCATCACCTGTGTTTTCATAGGAATGAACCGCACCTTCCGGGATAAAGACCACGTCACCTGTTTTGACGTGATGAGTCTCCTCAGCGATGGTGATGGTCGCTTCGCCGCGCAACACGTATTGTTCATGTTCGAGGGTGTTGGTATGACGCGGCATCCCGCCTCCCTTTTGCATGGAGAATTTGCGCAGCGCGAAATTGGGTCCCTCCTGCGAAGAGATCAGGACCTGGATGGTTGTATCTTTTCCTGCGGCAACGTTTCTCGCTTCGACATCAGTTGAATGTTTAATGGACATATGTAACTCCTGGATGTCGTTGCGGGCGAAGCGAAGCAATCTCCTCGCAATGACATGCTGATTCATGGCCTCGCAGTATTTGTGGGCCAGGGCGTGTAGGTCGGCGCGATGGGCAGGGACTGTGTGGATGTGGAAGTGATTGTTGGACTCGCAGTAAGAGTTGGCAGCGGAGTCCTTGTCAGCGTGGGAGTGGCGGTGACCGTCGGTGTGGGAGTGACCGCGTTTTGCCTCAGCAGGCCAAAGGCCAGGACGGAAACAGCAAGGACGGTGAAGATGACGCCAGCTACGCCTCCCAGGATCCACGGCAGCCAGTCTACTTTACGATTTTTTTTTACCACGACCTTGAAATCGGATGGGACTGAGATCAAAACAACCGTTATATTGTCATGCCCGCCACGCGAATTGGCGAGGTCGACCAATGCACGCGATGCTTCTCTTAAGTTTGGCTTTGTACGGACGGTTTCCAGGATCTCATCATTCCATACCAAATCTGTGAGGCCATCACTGCATAAAAGTAAGACATCATCTGGCAGGATCTGCACACCCTGATTGCCCTCTGCCTGTTTGTCACCTTCGCCGTCGAAAAATTTCAAACGGAAATCAGGGTCTGGCGCTTCGGGCGACCCGAGATAGCGGCGAATGACATGCACATTGGGATGGTCGCGCGCCTGTTCAGGTTTGAGGATACCCTTCTCGATGGCTTCCTGCACCCAGGTGTGATCCACAGTGATCTGCTGGATGCGTCCGGCGCGCATGAGATAGATGCGCGAGTCGCCCACATACGCGGTATAAAGTTTATCGCCAATGATCCACGCGATCGCGCAGGTTGCCCCCATGCCTTTCAGGCTCTCATTCGAAGCAGAGTGCGCAGCGATCGCGTCGCTCGCCTCGGTCACTGCATCTACGATGCTCTGGCGTATGTCGCTTCCATCGCTCTCTGCCACCACCTGCATGATGTGATTGACTGCCAGTTCTGCGGCCACTTCACCGGCGCGGTGTCCCCCAATTCCATCGGCAAGCACAGCAAACAGGACGGGAACCCGGTTGGCCTCGTCCAGCTCAAACGATGCCACAGCATAACGGTCTTCATTATTCTTGCCCGTCATGCCGGCATGAGTCTGTGCTTCGACATTCAGGTGAGCGCGTGATGTGCGGATCATAAAAATGGATCTATTTCTTCGTAACGATTTTTGGTTCGGACGCAGCCGGGGGCTGGCTCAGGTCAAAGCGGTAGACCAGCTGCCCAAAGTGGATCCTGTCTCCATGCGCCAGGCGCTGACCTTCGCGCGTGATGGGTTCATAATTGACCCAGGTGCCGGCAACAGAACCATGATCGTAGATGATGAAGCCTCCATCCTCCGCTTGTTTGATTCGTGCATGAAGCGGTGAAATGGACAGGTCGTCGAGCACGCGTTTCGATTGTACTGGGTCTGTGCCGAAAGTCATATCCTTTTCAGCCAGTGGGATGGGCAGCGCGCTGGCCGGCTCCCCGCCACTCATCAGGCGGATAAGTTGGGCCGGCGCTTCGGGCGGGCGCGGCGGCCTGGGTTGCAGCATGGCGATCATCCTGCGCGGCTGCGTCTTCGACTTTTTGGTGGCAGAGGCGGGTGGTTCGGTGGTTGCGAGGACAGGCTGGGTCAGCGGATCTTCAATGCGCTGACGTGCCTGTTTCCGCCTTCTGAAGAGTACGATGTTCGAGCGCCCTCTCAATAAAATGACAAGCAGCACAAGACCTGTCAGCCCGAGCGCGCCGAGCACGATATACGAACTGTAACGCGCAAACAAAGCCTGGATGCCTCGCGCAGGCTGAGTGACAGTCATTGTGATGGAGATGACGCTGCTCGATTTACTGAGGCCAAGCACGTCCTCTACTTCGGCAACGATCTCATGCTGCCCGCTGGCATCGTATCCACTGATGTCCCACACAAAATTTTCAAAGGGTTCCGATGTGTTCTCTTCGACCATCTCACCATCCACGTACAGCGTGGTACGCTTCAATTCGCGCGGATGTCCGTCAGGGAATTCAACGATGATCTCAAAAAGTTGTTGCACGGGGGTTAATTCATCCGCATAGGGATCATCCGCGGGCGGCTGGCGCGTGATCTGCAACGGCGGCGAGAGGAAGATTGGGTTGGGCGGCTCGATCTGCACGCTGAAGGTTTTATCCAACGCGGAGATCTGTCCATCCCTGGTTTCAACGTGGAGTCCAAGTGTATGCTCGCCGCTGGTGTTAAGGGAGGATGTGTACGTCATGGAATAGATATGACGCAAGGGTGCAAAATAGAGATTGGAATCCGGAAATGTTTCCGTCCCTGAAAAAGCAAAGAATGACCCGTTGGTCTGTTGTGCCAACATTCTGAACGCATTGGCACTGGCAGAGTTGAACTGTGTATCCGCGTCCACGAACCAGACGAAGACGCGGATCTTTGAATCGATTGCACTCTGGATGAGGGGAGCAATGGTATTGTCAATGTCCGGGTCATCCATGTGTGGCGTGACGAACAGGATGGCGCGCTTCATTCCCGATTGCAGCGCGGGTGCGTTGACAGTATCCAGGGCAATGGACAGCGATTGCAGGTTGGGAGTCGTTGTGCGGAGATCAGGCTTAAAGGAATTCAGACTCACGAACCAGTCTTCGGCGGTGGCGTGACTGATGAGGGAGCCTGATAAGGAAACAAGACTCAGGTCGTCTTCTGACTCAGCCGGCTGTGCATTTGCCCACGCGCCGAGAGCCTCCACCACGCGGGTGAACCGCGCCACACCGCTTGCATCGCGTACAGCCAGTGCGGGCCCGGGATTGATGGCAACCACGATCTGGACCGCTACGTCAGACTCTACAAGTTCATCTGCGGCGCGCGGCTGCCTGTCTTCAGATATGGTGACCGCGGAGGCTTGCAATCCCGACATGAATTCGCCGCTCGCGTTGTACACATCCACCAGCGCGTTGACACTGGGGAATCCCTGTGTGTCTATCACGGTGATCTCTGCGTAGGCCGCGGTCTGGGCGCGCACAGGGGATTGGGCAGCGGCAAACAGGCTCAGGCTTAGAAGGAACGAAAGCGTCCTACGCATCAAAGCTGGAAATTATCGTTCTGTTACTGTCGTCGGGGGCCGGCGGGGTTGCGGGTGCCATAATGTCGTTAACATCGGGTTTGCGCGTCAAACGCATGTACGTCAGAGTCCATACAGATTCGGTGTAAGCCACCAGGATCCCGTTAATAAGCATCGAGATTGGGATATACAGACAGAGCAGAGCGCCTGCAACGATCATGGGTGTCCAGTTTTGGGCATTTCCCACCACAAAAGCGATTGTAGCAGGAATGACCACGACAAGGACGGGAAGGGCGATGATAAAACCCGCGACCAGACCAATCACAGTCAGGATGATCGCCATGACAATGATGGGGCCAAGGTTAGTGCGAAATATATCCCAACCGCGGCTGATGGATGGCAATACGCTGGCTTCCTCCAGCACAATGGCATTCTGTGCCTGGCGTACGATCATGTTGATGACAAACCCTACAGGAATAAGGAGGCACATACAGCCAATGAATAAGGGCACCAGAGCTAAAAGGCCAGCAAGTGCCGCCGTGTTGCTGCCCCCCTGGTTAAGGGCAACACCAAATGCCACTCCGCCTGCAACCAGCACTGCGATCAAAACCAGGAATGGAAGACCCATGATCAGAGACAAACCGAACATGCGCCAGAAATAAGGCATGCTTTCGCTGAAAAGCTGACCAAAAATCAAATTCCCAGTGACTCTTTCCGCCTGCCAGGTGCCGCGGATCAAACCGATCTTGCCGATTGTCCCCAGGAAAATTGCCACGATCCAGAAAATACAAATGACGGCAACTGTGATGGCAATGAAGGCTGCCATGTTTTCAGAAATGGTTTCAATAAGCCGTTGGAGCTGCGGAGGAAAATTGGGTGTCCCGCCAAACCCGCCATCGCCGCCTTCCCGCCAGTTGCTATTCGAATTGAAGTTTGACCCGCTGCGAGTGCAGCTTGCCAGAATGCCAAAGATCCATAGTACTTTATGTTTCCAGATGATCTGCCAGGCACGAGAAAGGACTTCCCCAAAGTTGAAATTCATGTTGACTCCTATGATGTCTTATCGCGAAACTCGCGAGTTGATTATTCCAAAATGCTCCACTACTACGTACGTTTCCATCTGGCAAAGGGTTCTATTCAGATTAACCGTGTTTGTCTTACAAAAACCATATGTCATGCTGAGCCCTTCGGCTTCGCTCAGGATAAACTCCGCGAAGCATCACTACCATTGAAATCGAGACCCTTCGCTATCGCTCACACCGTTCGTGCCGCGAGCACGTCGGTGCGAGACGGCATCGTCCCGACACCTGCACCCACCGTGATTTGCTAAGCAAATCATGCGGTGTGTCCTTCGGGAGGGTGACATGCAGTAAGGCAATTCATGTTAAACAGAACAAATCATTCCCATTCAATCGTTGCGGGCGGCTTGCTCGTAATATCATACACCACGCGATTAATCCCGTCTACCTCGTTCACAATGCGGTTCGAAACCCTCGCCAGCAGATCGTGGGGCAGGCGCGCCCAGTCGGCGGTCATAAAATCCTCTGTGGTCACGGCCCGGATGGCGGCTGCCTCCTGATATGTGCGCTGGTCGCCCATTACGCCGACCGAACGCACGGGAAGCAGGACAACAAACGCCTGCGACGTTTCGGCCCCTTTCCCCAAAAAGCCAGCTTTCGATAACTCCTCGATCAGGATGGCATCTGCCGCCCGCAAACGGGAGGCCCGCTCACGCGTCACCTCCCCGAGACAGCGCACGGTCAAACCAGGACCCGGGAACGGCTGCCGCCAAACAAGCGCTTCCGGCAGCCCAAGCGCTTCCCCAACCGCGCGGACTTCGTCCTTGAACAAATATCGTAATGGCTCCACAAGCTCGAACTCCATGTCCTCAGGCAGCCCACCCACATTGTGATGGGTCTTGATCCTCTCCGCCTTGCTGCGATCCGGGGCGGACGATTCCACCACGTCAGGATAGATCGTACCCTGAACCAGGAATCTTGGCTGACCGAGATGCTTTGCCTGCTGCTCGAACACGCGGATGAATTTCTCTCCGACGATCCTTCTCTTTTGCTCCGGTTCGGTAACTCCTGCCAGCGCAGACAAAAACTCATCGCTTGCGTCCACTGCGATCAGTTCGGAATGCAGGCTATTGCGAAACGCCGCAGCGACCTGTTCCCCTTCATTTTTGCGCAGCAGACCCGTATCCACGAACACCGCCACCAGTTGATCTCCGATCGCTTCATGGACAATCGCCGCCGCGACCGATGAATCGACTCCGCCAGAGACTGCCGCTAGCACGCGTTCTGTTCCCACCTGTTTACGGATTCGTTCGACGGCATCCTCAATGATGGATTTTGGAGTCCAGTTCGGTTTGACTCCGCAAATATCCACTACAAAATGCTTGAGCAGTTTTTCGCCGTGCGGTGTGTGGTGCACTTCGGGATGGAATTGCACTCCGAAATATTTGCGCTTCATATCGCCCATCGCCGCGAGCGGGCTGTTGCCGCTGCGCGCCAGCGTGATGAATCCTTCAGGCAGGCGCGTGATGCGGTCACCGTGCGACATCCACACTTTGGAGAGCGCGTCGAGCATCGTACCGGGTATGGCGGGTTCGATCGTTACATATCCATACTCGCGCTGTGCAGATGGGTCCACCTGCCCGCCCAGCGCGTGAGTCAGTGCCTGCATACCATAGCAGATCCCAAGGATGGGTAAACCTGTCTTAAAGATGAATTCCTGAATATGCGGTGCACCCTCTTCATAAACGGATTTGGGCCCGCCCGAGAGGATGAATCCCTTTGGCGCGATGGCAAGGATCTTCTCGATCGGCGCGTCCCAGGGGAACAGCTCGCAATAGACCTGTGCCTCACGCACACGCCGTGCAATGATCTGTGCGTATTGGGAACCAAAATCGAGGATGGCAATGGAGTCCATGGTTTAATAAATCCCTGCTTCGACGTCTGAAACCAAATGAAAATGTAGCTGCGGAAAATCCTGATAGTCCCCGCCGTTGACGATCAGACGATAGGCCGAGAGATGGAATTCATCTGCAAGATTTTGTACGGTGGAATATAGATCAGCAAGAAAAGCAGTGTCTTTCGAATCAAATTCCTTCAATGAGACGACTGCCTTCCTGGGAACAAGCAGGACATGGAACGGATACGAAGGTTTGGGGTGGTAGAACGCGATCAAGGTTTCTGTCTCGCGCAATCGTTTTACAGGAATGGCAAAGCTCATATTGGCGAATATCCAGCCGATGTACGGGGCGAGGTATCGAAGGAGTGACAAATTGTTACGTTGGCGCCCCAAACACAATCTTGTCGTCTTGCATGGCGGTGATGCATGCCAGCGAATGGATCGGCACGTCCAGGGGCTTCAAGGCTTCGCGTCCGCCTTCGAAGAGTTTCTCGATCAACGCGCCGATGCCAACGATCCTTGACCCCGAGGCTTCGGCGAGCCGCGCCAGACCCAAAATGGTCTGTCCGCTGGCGAGGAAGTCGTCAATGATCAACACCCTCTCATTGTTTGCCAGATATTCAGGCGAGACGATCAACTCCACCATG
>JBDTPH010000068.1:0-8966 GCA_039932795.1 Chloroflexota bacterium | reverse complement strand
CGCGATGCAAACGCGCGATCAGCGGCTTGATGCGTCCGCGCTTTTCTTTGAGGGAGGCACAGGTGGGAATATGGAGATGAATAGTGAGAATGGCGATCATAGGAAATTTACAATTTACTATTTATGGATTACGTCTTACAATGCCTCGCATGACTAACACTGAAACCGCCTACACCAAAGCCCTCGATTACCTCTACTCTTTCGTAGATTATAGTCTCAAACATTCCTCCGAGCTTGCCAGGGCCGAGTTCAACCTTGACCGTATGTTCGCGTTGATGAATGAACTGGGGAATCCACAAGAGGAATATCCGATCATCCATGTGGCGGGGACGAAAGGGAAAGGCTCGGTTTCCGCGTTGTGCGCTTCCGCGTTGCAGGCGGCAGGATACAAGACTGGCTTGTACACCTCTCCGCATTTGCTGGATTACGTGGAGCGGATCCAGGTCAACGGTGAGCCGATCTCACATAGGCAAATGGTCGAGTTGGTGGAAGAGATCAAACCTGCGGTTGCGAAAATCCCGAAGCTGACCACGTTCGAGATCACCACCGCGCTTGGATTTTTAGCGTTTGCAAGGAATAACGTCAACGCAGCCGTGATCGAAGTAGGGTTGGGCGGGCGATTGGATGCAACCAATATAGTTACACCCAAGGTTTCGGTGATTACATCATTATCCTATGACCACATGGCAGTGTTGGGAGACACGCTTGCAAAGATCGCGGGCGAGAAAGCAGGCATCATCAAGGAAGGTGTGCCTGTCATCTCTGCTCCTCAGACAAATGAAGCACTCGGTGTTTTATGGCGTGTAGCCCGTGAAAGAAATTGTCCGTTCACTTTGGTTGGGAAAGATGTAAAGTTTGAACGGTTAACCTGGTCTCTTGATGGACAGTCCTTTCGTATAAACGACTTTTCACATTCACCCGTGGAGCTTCGATTGTCTTTACTGGGTGAACACCAAGTCCAAAACGCTGCCACAGCCTACGCTGCCCTGAAAATCAGCGGGATCGAGATTTCAGATACCGCCATTCAAAAAGGGTTTTCTGAAGTAAAATGGCCCGCCCGCTTCCAGGTGGTGAGACGAGACCCGCCCGTCATCCTGGACTCTGCACACAACCAGGATTCGTTCATAAAACTGCGCCAGACCCTTGAAGAGCATTTCCCTGATAAAAAAGTGTATCTTATCTTCGGCGCGTCTGAAGACAAGAATATCCCAGGTATGTTCTCAGAGATGAAGCCGAAGATCAGGAAGCTGATCGTTACGCGTGCTGACCATCCGCGGGCGCTTGAGCCGGAGAAGATCATCGAGTTGGCGGATCAGGCCGGGTTGGAGTCAGAAGCGGTGACGCCAGTGGAATCCGCTCTGGGGCGCGCGCTGGAATTATCCGAAAATGATGGTAGCATTGTCCTCTCCGCTGGCAGCATGTTCGTCACGGCGGAAGTCATGAAAGCATGGAATAAAAAATGAGTCATCCCAAAGAGTGGAATGAAGAAGAAGATAATTTTGACCTGACCCTCTCGCAGCGTACGGAGGAGTTGTACCGCGTCCCCAACCGTGAGCCCGATGCCGATGGCATGATCGAAGCCGCCGTGCTGCCGTTGCGTGACCTGGTTGTGTTCCCGCGCATGGTGTCGCCGATCTTTGTTGGGCGCGAAGGGTCACTGCTTGCCGTGCAGGAGGCGCAGAACAAAGAGCAGACCGTGATTGGGCTCACGCAACACGATGCCGATCTGGATAACCCCGGCCCGCATGATTTTCTGCCGGTGGGTGTGGAGATGGCTGTCGGACGCCTGTTGCAGATGCCAGACGGCTCGCACTCCGCGCTTGTGCAGGGACGACGCCGTTTGGAAATCGTGGAGTTTATCCGCACGAAGCCGTACCTGATGGTGCGCGCCCGCGTCGTCATGGAGCCGCAAACTGCTGACCGTCAAACGCAGGCTCTCATGCGCTCGGTGTTGGACCTGTTCGAACGCTGCGTCCAGTTGGACCGTTCGATCCCTGAAGAAGCGCATCTTTTCGCGTTGAACATTTCGGAGCCCAGCTGGCTTGCAGATATGATCGCTACATCCCTGGCCTTGAATTATGAAGCGAAGCAGAGCCTGTTATTACTGCTGGATGCGCGTGGACGGTTGCAGGCATTAAACAAGATCCTCGCCCAGGAAGTGGACGTGCTCGAGCTGGAGGATGAGATCCATTCGCGCGTCCAAAGCGAAGTGGACAAGAGTCAGCGTGAGTTTTATTTGCGTGAGCAGATGCGTCAGATCCAGAACGAACTGGGCGAAGGGGACATTTTTACGCGCGATGCAACTGAACTAAAGAAAAAGGTGGAAGCGGCAAATCTTCCCGATGAAGCAAAACTCGTGGCACTCAAGGAACTGGAACGGCTGAACCAGATGTCGCCCATGGCTCCCGAAGTAGGGATCATCCGCACGTACATTGATTGGATCGTTGAACTGCCGTGGTCACATGCCACGCCCGATAACCTCGATGTGAAGAATGCCGCCAAAGTTCTGGATCGCGATCATTACGGGCTCAAGAAAGCCAAGGAGCGCATCCTTGAATATATCGCTGTCCGTTCCCTGAAACCCAAAAAGGAACGACAGCCCATCCTTTGTTTTGTTGGGCCTCCAGGCGTGGGTAAAACATCCCTGGGCCGCTCAATTGCCGAGTCGCTGGGACGCAAGTTCGTGCGCGTCTCCCTGGGCGGCGTGCGCGACGAGGCAGAGATCCGCGGGCATCGTCGTACCTATATTGGTGCGTTGCCTGGGCGTATCCTTCAGACCATGAAGCGCGCCGGAACGATCAATCCCTTGTTCATGCTGGATGAGATCGACAAATTGTATTCTGATTTCCGCGGCGACCCCGCGTCAGCAATGCTGGAAGTGCTTGACCCTGAGCAGAATTATGCCTTCAGCGATCACTATCTTGAAATGCCGTTCGACCTTGCAAAGGTCATGTTTGTTACCACAGCGAATTCGCTCGGAAACATCCCTGCGCCGCTGCTGGACCGCATGGAAGTGATCGAGTTCCCCGGTTATATCGAGGAAGAGAAACTTGAGATTGCCAACCGTTACCTGATCCCGCGTCAGATTGAAGAAAATGGGGTGGAGGAACTCAACCTGGTCTTCGAAGCGGACGCCGTCCGCCGCATCATCCGTGAGTACACGTACGAAGCCGGTGTCCGCAATTTGGAGCGTGAGATCGGGCGCGTCAGCCGCAAGGTGGCGCGTATGAAAGCCGAAGGAAGAAAATATCCCACGATCATCACGGCCGAATCCATTGAGAAATTCCTGGGTCCGCAGCAGGTCTTTCAGACCGAAGCGGAGCTCACAGATGAGGTTGGTGTGGTGACGAGCCTGGCGTGGACCGAGAACGGCGGCGAGATCATGCCGGTGGAAGTCGCTGTGCTGGATGGCAAAGGCGGATTGCAGATGACCGGTCAGATGGGTGACGTGATGCAGGAATCCGGGCAGGCCGCGTTGACCTATATAAAATCGCGCGCTGCGCAGTTGAATATTGACTTTGAAGTTTTTGAGCGCATGGATATTCACGTCCACATGCCGGAAGGTGGCATCCCGAAGGACGGCCCATCTGCGGGCATTACCATGGCGACCGCGGTTGTCTCCGCGCTGACAGGGCGCCCGGTGTACCGGCATGTCGGCATGACAGGCGAGATCACCCTGCGCGGCCGCATCCTGCCGATCGGTGGCGTGCGTGAAAAAGTACTGGCTGCCCATCGCGCCGGATTAAAAACGGTGATATTGCCCGAAAAGAATATGAAAGATCTGGTTGATCTTCCGAAGACTGCCAAATCTGAATTGAAGATCATCCCCGTCAAGCACATGGATGAAGTCCTGCAGATCGCACTCCTGCCCAAGGCTGTTATTGAACCACCTCGTCCAAGGCGGCAGCCCAAGGATGAGAATCCCGACGACGGCGAGTAGTCCGAACTCCAACGTCCCGAAGGTTTCTTTGAAAATATTTTCGAAGAATCAAACCTTCGGGACGTTTTGTATATAGTGTGCATTTTTATATCAGCCAGCTTTATGGATCGGAGGAGAATCATGCCATCACTTAATGGGAAAGTGGTCATCATCACCGGGGCATCTTCAGGGTTTGGCGCGGCCGCGGCGAAGTTGTTCTCCCAGGAAGGGTGCAGGGTTGTCCTTGCCGCCCGCAGGCTGGACAGGCTCAAAGAAATGGCAGGTGAGATCCGTGCTACGGGAGGGGATGTCCTGCCTGTTTCGATGGATGTCACACAGCACGAACAGATCCAGGCGATGATCGAAACCACGATGGCTGCGTATGGACGCATTGATGTGTTGTTCAATAACGCGGGTTTCGGCCGCCTCGACTGGTTCGAATCGCTCGATCCCATTAAGGACATCCAGGGACAGATCGCCGTTGACCTGCTCGGTGTGATATGGACAGCCAGAGCTGTCCTGCCTCAAATGTACAAACAGCGCAGCGGGCATATCATCAACATGTCTTCCATTGGCGGGTGGGCCGCGCCACCCCTGTATACGGTCTACTCCGCCGCAAAGTTTGGTGTACGCGGATTCACGGAGGCATTGCGCCGTGAAACAACTCCGTTCGGTGTACATGTTTCGGCAGTCTACCCTGGAAGTTCGCCAACCGAATTCCAAAAACATATCGGCGAAAACAAAGCCAAAAAACATTTTAGAACTCCCGAGTGGTTGCGGGTAACTCCCGAGGATGTGGCGCGTGGTGTGGTACGCCTGGCGAAGCGTCCGCGGCGCAGTCTCTTTATGCCGAAGATCATGGGGCTGTCTGTCTTCTTAAATTCGCATTTTCCCGGGCTCTCTGATATGGCGCAGGCGAGAACTTTTGCCCCCTATCATGAAGAGGATTTGAAAAAAAATAATTACAGGTAAAATTGACGCATAAAACCCAGGCGCAACCATAGTGCCAGTCGCGTGATGCCGTGCTGGTTCAGCATCATCACATTCGATACTTTATTTCAGATCGTCATTGATCGGACCCTGCATATCTTCGCAAAAAAGACTCACAGTTTGGATTAGGAGACTCACATGACTCAATCGCGCTTTGACAGGCTTCATGCTTCACTTCGGACCTCAGACCTGGATGCCGTTATTCTGAATCCCGGCCCCACACTGACGCATCTCAGCGGGTTGCGATTCCACCTAATGGAGCGTCCCGTTGTTTTATTGTTCGCGAAGGACCAGGTCCCTGCGATTGTGCTGCCCGAACTCGAATTACAGAAGGTTACGTCCCTGCCCTATGAACTGCAGGTCTTCTCGTATGCAGAGAACCCGTCGGAGTGGGGGAACGCGTTTCGCAAGGCGACTCAGTCTCTGGGATTGGACGGGAAGCGGATAGGCGTCGAGCCGCGTCAACTCCGCTTGCTGGAATATCGCTATGTGCAGGACGGCGCGCCCGAAGCGGACTATCCAGACGCGAGCGACATCCTATCCGGGCTGCGACTGCGCAAGGACAAATTTGAAGTGGATGCCATGCGCCGCGCGGTCAAGATCGCGCAGGATTCGTTGGAGGCCACTATTCCATTGATCAAGATCGGCATGACGGAAAAAGAGGTGTCTTCCGAGCTGGTAACTCAGTTACTCAGGCACGGCTCAGAGCCTGAACTGCCGTTCGCCCCGATCGTCTCCGGCGGGCCGAATGCCGCGAACCCTCATGCCTCGCCAAGTGAACGCAGGCTGCAAGCGGGTGACCTGCTGGTCGTGGATTGGGGGGCAGCATACGATGGTTACATCTCTGACTTGACGCGCACCTTTGCGGTGGGAGATGTGGATGACGAATATGGGAAGATCCATCAGATCGTGCAGGACTCCAATGCTGCCGGCCGCGCTGCGGGCAAACCCGGTGTGCCCTGCGCCGCTGTGGATAAGGCGGCTCGCGATGTCATCGAACAGGCAGGTTATGGCGTGTACTTTACACATCGCACAGGTCATGGCATTGGCATGGAGGCACACGAGGAACCCTACATGCGCGGTGACAATATGCAGCTGCTCGAACCTGGCATGGCATTCACGGTTGAACCTGGCATTTATCTCCCGGATCGCAACGGCGTCCGCATCGAGGATAATGTGGTCATCACCGAAACAGGCGCGGACGTCCTGTCTGATATGCCGCGAGAGATCAGAACGGTTGGTTAACGTTCCAGCCGCGAAGTATGCGAATTCTTAAGTTCCTTCGCGTCGAGTCGTGAAATTCGCGCTCGATTTTGTAAGGATACGATGTTAGAGATACTTCACCAAGCATTGTCCTTTGCCGTTATCGGTGCGGCCATGTAAGTACATGGAATTTTTGGCCCAGGTTTCCTCGGGTCAGCTTCCCAGGCTGCACTCGAGAAGGAAGTGCCTGTAAAAGCGAAACATACATTATGGCTCTGAAACTTCAAAAAAAATACTACGGAAAGCTGATTCTGATAGGCGCATCGGTTTTGACGTGGTTGTTGATCCTTGTTTTGCTTAACTATTACGGGTACCAGGAAACATGGGAGTTATGGCAGGTTCCCACGCAAAGGATGTCATTTATGGATTTTCGTCTGATCCCTGGCAGTGCCGAATCATTTGCACAGGGATACGAGCCTTCGGTCGAGAACCCTTTTGACCCCAACGAAAGAATATTCAACTACCCGGCGTTTTGGCGGCTTTTCTTTTACACAGGGATTTCACAGGTTGATACCGTCTGGATCAGCGTTTCGATGATCGTATTGTTTTTTATGGGTGTATTTCTTTTTCCAAAGACGCTTTCTGTTGCGGGCGCCATCGGGATGTTACTGGTGATCTTTTCCCCGGCATCCATGCTGTTGTATGAACGCGGAAATGTGGATCTGGTGGTATTTTTTATCTGCGCCATGATCGTACTTGCGGCAGATTACTCCTCGTATGTTGCCACTTCACTGATCATCCTTGGTTCCATTGTGAAGCTGTTTCCCATCTTTGGAGTGAGTGTTTTATTAAAGGAATCGAAACACAAATTCTGGTGGCTATTTGCTGGCTGCGTGCTGGTATTTCTTGCTTATGTGACAGCCACATTCAGCAGTGTGAACGCTTCATGGAAGCAGACAATGCGAGGTGATGGGATATCATATGGCACCAATGTGTTTGTGACCCGCTATGAAAAAGCAATTTCAAAGGTTTTCTCTGAATGGTTTTTCAGCGGGCAATTGGGCTGGTTGCTAAAGTATGGATCATTGGCACTGGCTTTGATTTTGCTGCTGGTCGTGGTGATCCGGGCGCTCAGGCATACAGAACAACTTGAGCTTTCTACCCAGCGAAATTTAGCGGCGTTTCGCATGGGTGCTGCCATCTATGCGGGTACATTTTTGCTGGGCAATAACTGGGATTATCGTCTGGCCTTTCTCGTGTTCATTATGCCGCAACTCGTGGAATGGACGCGTTCCGCTGACATGACGTATCACAAGGTTGTACGGGTCAGCATTCTTTTAGTCCTGCTCTCCTGCTGGCATTTTTGGATATCCCATATCCCGTTGGTGTCAATTTTCAATTCCGCGGCGGATTCGACAAAATTTTGGATCATCCTTGATGAGGTGTTTAATTGGGCGCTGTTCGCAAGCCTCAGCTATTTGTTGCTTGCCTCCACACCAGAGTGGTTCAAGAATCAACTGAGAGGCCTGTTGCCAAAATGGGATCTTGCCCGCTCAATTCAAGGATGAATAATTCGGATGTCATCGTTAGTACCGTGATCGGTTTTCCGCATGGGAGCAACCTCACTAACATCAAAGTTGCTGAAGCACAGATCGCAATGGACCAGGGCGCGCTCGAGCTGGATAGGGTGTTGAATGGCCATTATGAAATGCAGTTGTGTGAAGCCATCGAGCAAAGCGCGCGTCAGCAGACGCGGGTCAAAGTTAAATAAAGGAGGCACAAATGAAACTAGGATTTTTAACCGCTGCATTGCCCGACAATACACTCGAACAGGCCGCCAAGTGGGGCGCGGAAAGCGGCTTTCAGGCAATTGAGATCGCATGTTGGCCGCTCGAAAAAGCGACGCGCCGTTACGCAGGTGTGACGCACATTGACGTTGCCACATTGGATAAACCCAGAGCGAACGAAATCCGCAGCATGTTGGATGACTATGGCCTGCAGGTTTCCTCTCTGGCTTACTATCCAAATCCCCTCCACCCGGAAGTGGAACACCGAGAGAAAGTCATTGGCCACTTAAAAAAAGTGATCGAGGGCGCGGCGATGTTGGAAGTGCCTGTGGTCGGGACGTTCATCGGCAAGGACAAGAACAAGACCGTTCCACAAAATCTGGAGGACTATGCAACGATCTGGCCGCCGATTGTGAAATTTGCCCAGGACCACGGCGTGAAGATCGCGATCGAGAATTGCCCGATGATCTTCTCGTACGACGAATGGCCGGGTGGCAACAACCTTGCCAGCACGCCTGCCATCTGGCGCAGGATGTGGGAGATCATCCCCGATGACAACTTTGGGCTGAACCTTGACCCTTCCCATCTGATCCTGCAAATGATCGATTACGAACGTGTGATTCGCGAGTTTTCGAGCAGGATTTTCCACGTCCATGCCAAGGACTTGCATATCGACCATGAAGGTCTTTATAACAATGGTGTGCTGTCCCAGGGCATGGGTTGGCAGGTGCCGCGCCTGCCCGGACTCGGGGATATGGACTGGCGGAAGTTCTTCGCGGCCCTGACCGCAGCGCGCTACGATTATGTGGTCAGCATCGAGCACGAGGACCGCGTCTACGAAGGCGATGAGGAACTGGTGAAGCGCGGTTTCTATCTCGCACGCGATGTTCTTAAACCGTACATTCACTAAAGCGAGATTACTTCCTTCTTTCTCTCACTCCTCGCGCGTCGCGTAAACGACCGTGTGGTGATCGAATTGGCCATTGACGATGTATCCAGCGCAGGTGATGAGCGTCAGGTGGGAGAGGCCGTCAGGTGCTGGCTGTGGTTCAGTGCCAGCAACCGGC
>JBDTPH010000067.1:0-21056 GCA_039932795.1 Chloroflexota bacterium | reverse complement strand
CACGGCAGGCAGTTGCCGTTTGCGGTTACGTATGCGGTAGTCCATGGACGCATGCATGCCTGCCACGGAGAAAAATCGGAGGGCCGCGCCGCGGCGAGGCTGTTAATTGGATCACGCGCACCGGAAGATAGGAATTTAATTCCGAGCGCATAACTCAACTGGGTGCATTCCTCGATGATCCTATCCTCTTCCTGTTCGTCCTTGCCGAAAATCGCTGTTTGCTCCACCGCCATCCCGAATTGCTTTTCGGGTTCCTTTGCAAAAAATACCATGCGCTGCATATACACTTCTGGCACGCCTAGGTCTGCCGCCAGACGCAACAGGTCGGGTAATTCCTGGAGGTTTTCTTTCGTTGCCACACACCAAATGGATATGGCGGGCGACTTTGCCCCCAAGCGTTCCTTGGTCTTAATCAGTCCGCCCAAGCCTTGCCTCAATTTTGGAAGAAGGTTTGCCCCACGGATACGGGCATACGTCTCATCTTTCGCCCCATCAATGGAACAGCGATATTGATCCAATCCGCTTTCGATCAGGTTTTCCTGCCATTGCGGCGTGAGTAATGTCCCGTTTGAATTAATGATGACTTCTACATCCCGCCTCTTTAGATACTTGATGATCTCTGGTAAATCCTTGTTCAGCAATGGCTCCCCTATTCCATGAAGCAACGCCCTCTGCATTTGCGGGAACTGTTCAGCGATGCCGATGAATTCATCCACCGAAAGGGACTTGAGCGGTTCACGCTGGAAATACGTCCTGGGGCAGGTCTGACACAGTAAGTTACACCGATTCGTCACCTCGATAAAAACCACCTTCGGTCCTGCTTCGATGCTTGGCCCACGCAAACTGCCTTCAGGAAGGCGATATGCATCAGGCAGAAATTTCTGCTCGGGCAATACAGGCGATAATCCATTGTTTGGACGTACTTTTAAAGGGATGGAAGTTTGGGCTGTGATTTTGTCTGAATTAGATGACATTTATCGATTATATGGATTTTTTCATTTAAAGTTATTACGAAATTATTAATAAATCATCTGGCTAAGGCGAAAAAATCTTTGCCATTGGTTATGAATAAAAGTACGAGAATCAGCACGGATTGGAAAATTAAATACAGGGTTAAATATTGGCGCCAGTTGTCGTTGAGTGTCGTTTCCCCAATAAACAACGTCGGCCAACTGGCCAGAACCTCCAGCATCAAATCGAAATATGAGTTGTTTTAATAGTTAATCAACGACCGTAGCACAATCACACTGAACAGAAGACTGGCAGTGATGAAAAAAATCCATGTGTGCGTCCAATTGGAGACTCGTTTCATATTCTCATATATGACACAATTTATCGTCTTTAGTTGTACATAAATCTGCTAGAATGGCAAATATCATGTGTACGGGTATAGGTAACCATATAATTCCGTCCACAAGGGACGCCTCTGCCATTTGTCTCAAACGGTATAGCCTTGAAATTCATCCTTAAATACAACCTTCTATTTCTGACGGAACAGGAGAATTTTTTCCGATTGTGTACACCCCTATCCTTGCAGATATTATGGTGACTCGTAAAAACTATGCACCTGCGCGCCGACGATGATGACCAAATATTAAAACCGTATATCAGGCCTGCTGCTCGACCGTATTGATATTCACATCGAAGTCCCGCGCGTGGACTATGAAAAGCTGAGTGGCGATCGCCTGAGTGAATCGTCGGATTCCATCCGTTCGCGCGTGCAAGCCGCCAGAGATCTTCAACAAAAGCGATTTGGAATCCGAAGTCTCCCGACTTCGGCGCAGAGTCAGGAGACTCTGCAATCCGTTGTCTGTCATGCAGACATGCGCATTGGGGAGGTGCGGCAGTTTTGCCGGTTGCAGGACGAGGGTCAGGGTTTGATGCGGGCGGCGACATTGTGCTGTGCATGAGTCAACTCAATTTATCGGCGCGGGCGTATCATCGCACGCAAAGCGTGAAGCTGGCGCGGACGATTGCGGATTTGGCGGGGTGTCAGGAGATCCAGTCCGTGCATTTGGCGGCGGCGCTGCAATATCGTCCGAAGATCATGATTGGGTGAACAAGAACTGACTGCATAGCCGACACATTCACATGTCGGGTGTCCAATTCCGTATATTGCTCCGGCACAGAGGAACAAGCCGAAACAATATGAATAAAAATAAATCCTGCTAAAACAAACCATCGTTTCATTTAAATGGTTATAATTGTAGCATTGAAGTGGCTTGGTGTATAAATCGAGAAAGAGGCGGGTTTCTGCCAGAGAGCACGTCAATATTTGCGATTAAGAGCAACAGGTATGTCGATAGATACAAACGTTACAAATAGTCGTATGGCTTTCGTCTTATAGCCGCAATTAGATTTGCCCAGCGTAGCATATATCATGTCTATGGGTATAAATTTCGGAAAAGGATGTAAGCGGCGCGAGAAAAAAAATCAGCAAAACAACTTTCAGGTTATCGAAATACAAACACAGACGGACTGTGTTTGTATTTCGAGCGCAGGCGTGATTGGAAAATAGGACTTCCTCTGATAGCATATATGGCTGAGGCAGCGATTCAAGTTTGGATAGTCAGAGAGATGCAACAGAGGTGATTATTTCTGAGCGCCTGGCGCCCCATGCAAAAACCCTACAAAGACCAACTCCTCAACAGCTCGGATGGCATGTTGTTCACCCGCATCAAAAACGAGCAGCGTATTGGGTCCGCAAGTATGTTCCACGCCATCGCCACCTGTAAAGATGCCCTTTCCTTTTAATACCACCACGAAAAACGGCGAACTGGGCGCGTTATGTTCATGGATGATTTGACCGGGCTTGAAGGTGAAAAGGATCGCCCGTCCATCTTTGGCGACATGGAGCGGATCCGCTTGAGGATCTTTGTCTCCGAATTTCAGATTTTCCAATAGGTTTGCAATTTTCATTTTAGATTCCTTTCCTATATTGGTTAGATGTCAAGGCGTTCCTTGAACCCCAATATTCTATCAAACGTCCCGAAGGCTTTTCGTCCACGTCTGGTGTAGTTTCGGCAACCTTCGGGACGCTGTTACTCAGGCTGATGCAATGCGCCCGATTTGTACCCGCCAGGTCTCAGGACCTTCTTCCAAATATTCCCAACTGAATTGCCCTTCACGTTCATGCAGGAATTGATAATAAAGAGGCTTCGGGTCGTGGTCGTTGATCAGCAGAAAACTTTGTCCCGCCGCCAGATTATCGAAGGTCTGGAAGATCATCGGGTGTCGTTCTCGCGGGGGAATTTGTCGCACATCTATGCTTGCTGTTGTTTTGTCGTCCATTTTATATCTCCTTTTGATTTATGATTTTTACTTCAGTATATCTACGCAGGAAAGCTTACCCTCAAACAGGTGAACGTATCCTGATCCAATATCTATTCATATAAGCAGGATTCTTACTTGCCAAGACGCTTCTCCAAAAAAGAAAGCAACGTCAGCGCATTGTTATGTTCGGTATCATGAGCACTGTACAGCAGGGTCACATCGCCTTTTTCAGCTGCTTCAAGAATGGGCTTCCAGGCACTTGGATTTTTAGTCAATTCAGCCCGATAACGCTTTTGGAATTCAGTCCATTTGAGCGGATCGTGATCGAACCAACGCCTCAAATCCGCGCTGGGAGCTGCCTCTTTTACCCAGGCATTCATCTTCAGTTTTTCTTTGTTCATCCCGCGCGGCCATAACCGTTCAACCAAAAAACGGACGCCATCGCTTTTCTCAGCCGCTTCGTAAACACGTTTCACTTTTAACATGGTCACTCCTTCAATTAAAAATGATCCCTTTCTCTGTCAGACTCTTCAATAGCAAGTGAAAATAGACCAAGCCGCCATACCCATCCCAGCGCTGTAATGTTTCTTGTACTCCAGCATAAGTCATAGATTCAGGAATACTCAGCCACTTTTGGAGATTGTTACGCGCGCCGACATCATCGCCAGGAAAGATGTGGGTGCGTCCCATTCCGCGCAGTAAAAAATATTCTGCTGTCCAGCGTCCCACGCCTCTCAAACTACATAGATAACTGACTGCTTGCTTATCATCCAGCTTTTCAATTTCTTCCAGGTTGAATTGTCCATCCATGATGGCTTGCGAAAGACCCGTCAGATATTCAGCTTTTCTATAACTGAATCCCATGCCGCGCAAGGTTTCGATATCCACAACTTCCAAATCTTGCGGACGTGGGAAGGCGTGAAAGATTCCTGCTTCCGTTTTCAGAGGAATGCCACAAGTTTCAGTCAAACGATTTAGCAGACGAATGCCCACGGTGAGAGTCAATTGTTGACAGGCAATCGCATTGACCAATGTTTCAAAGTAACTTTGCAAACGCGGCGGTTTGACACCACGAAATTGATTCACAGGAGACCGCAGGACTTTATCCTTTTTTGCAAAGCGATAAAACTTCGTCAGGTCTATATAAATTCCTAACACACGTTCCAACGTTGCGATGACTTGCGCTTTGACATCGGAGTCTGTTCCCTCACCCATCACTGAGACTCGCAATCGGGGCGTTCCTGACTCATCGAATTGAGTCACTGCAATTTCAAACGGTTTGTCGTTTATTACTAAAACGCGTCGGTATGTCTGACCATCCCAACGATCCACCACATTATCAGCGCGGCGGCGCAGAGTCCAAACCGTCAGATTTAGACTAAACGGCGAAACAGGATCAAGCACAAAGGAGGTCTGAACCGTCAAAACAATCCTTTCTGATAATTATCCCTGAATATCCTTTTTCGGCTCATGCTTTAATGCCTTTTCAAATAATTCGCGGGTGGCTTCATAACAGCCTTCGCCATAACATGGCAGTTTCCCAACTGAAATTATTTTTTCATCACGGATATTTGGATACGCCATGAGATGACGTAGTTTTGTGCCATCGCCAAGCATAATCGTCGGCGTGCCGCGCACGTTGTGGGCTTCCTTACCAAGTCGACCTTCCTCTATCACAGCGACGTGGGCTTCGCCATTATTGAAGTAACGATTGAAATGATCCATGTCGAGACTTGCTTCATGGGCGAGTTCCAACATGACTTCCCGCTTTCCGATATTGCGACCTTCAGCAAAAAACGCCCTGCGGATGCGCAGATCAAATTCGCGTCCAATCGCCTCGCCCTGTTGGAAAGCACACCATGCGGCTTCGAAAGCTGGCAGAGTCGTCGTCGGCCAGTCAGCGCCAAAAGGTTTGAAGACAGCCTCGGGTTCCTGAAGAGCCGCGAGCCATATTTCCAATTCCAATTCCTTGCGGTCAGGCGGACCTCCGCCGTAAATCTCCAGCGGAAAAGCCCGTGTCACCAAGCGGACTTTCCTTTCGTATTCGGGCACAATTTTATGCAAGCGCACGGCTGCAACATAACACCACGGTCAATAATATTCAGCCCATTCCCATAATTCAGGCAGGTTTGTTTCTGTCATGCTATTACTCACCTTTCATTTTTTTGCAATCCACAGGCGGTGAAAAATTCTGATCGCAGTGATGGATCTTCGGCGTAATGACCGCGCCAGACTGTGGTGCGTGTCATCGGCGCAATTTCCCGCACACCGCGCATCGCCATGCACAGGTGGTGAGCTTCAAGAAAAACAGCCACACCGTGTGGATGAAGCATGGTATCCAGCGTGTCTGCGATCTGCTGACCAATCCGTTCCTGCACGGAGAAGCGTTTGGAGAAGATCCGAACCAGACGGGTCAATTTGGAAATACCGATAATGTTCTCATGGGCAATGTATCCGACATACGCCATCCCGTAAAATGGGAGGGCATGATGTTCGCACAGCGCAAAGAATGGAATCGGTCCTTCTATCACCTGGCTCAGGCGGCAGTCAGGTTCGCCGCGGCATTCCGTGTCGAAGACGCGCAGGAGTTTAGGATCGCCGTCGTAGCCCTCCGTTATATCAAAGAGCGCCTTGATAAAACGACGAGGCGTATCTTTCGTCGAGTCAGTTTTTAAATCAAGACCAAACGCAGAGAAGATTTCAGCGGCATAGTCTTCGAATTTATGAAATTGTTCGTCCGATATCTTGCGCCTCTGCAACTCCATTGACGCAAGATATTCAATGTCATCAGGGTCGTCGTGGATGTTCATTTTAGTTTCCTTATATTTTTTTGAATTGCGAGAGACTACTCAGCTTGTATTCTTCCAATTAAATCTTTCACCTTGAAGGGTCCAGCCTCAGACATCAAGGCAGTCGCGTCTTTTACTTTTTTCCACACGTTCCATAACAACACGCCGCGCACGCGCCCGCCATCGAGATAATAAACTGTGCCCTTCTGGAAAGGTTCCTGCCAGTCAGTCACCATCTCCAGTTTACTGCTCAACGCTCCGACCGCCTCATAACCAAACTCAAACAGATCGGAATAAAAATATGGCGTGTGCGTATACGGCTCATCCGCGCCAGCCATATTGCGCCCAGCCTGCTTGCCCATCGTCAAAGCATTATCCTCGTGCTCCACGCGGACATTCTTTCCGAGCGTCGCATGAGGGAACATCGCCACATCGCCAGCTGCATAAATATCAGGCGCAGACGTGCGCTGATGATCGTCCACGAGGATACCATTCTTGACTTTCAAGCCCGCAGATTTTGCCAGCTCGATATTGGGGCGGACTCCAATCCCAGCCACCACGCCGTCCACTTCAAATGTTCGTCCGCCTCGGGTCTGGACCTTGAAGCTGTTCCCTGTTTTCTCGAAGCTCGCCACCCCGTCGGCGGGGATAAGTTCCACACCTTTTTTTCGATAGGTATCGTTCAAGAATTGCGAAAGTTCAGGCGGGTAAATATGCTCGCCAATCGAATTCTCCTGAAAAACCATCGTCATTTGTTTGCCTTGCATGTTCAGCGCCGCCGCAATCTCAGAACCGATGAAACCCGCGCCAATCACAAGGAAACGCTGTCCCTGTTCAGACAGGGCGCGCAGGCGTTGATAATCCTGAAGCGTACGGTAATAAATGATCTGATCCTCCCCGAACGGCAGACGATTGGGCGTTCCACCAGTTGCAAGTAGCAGCTTGTCATAGGCGTATTCATCACCCTGGTCATCGCGGACGTGTTTTGCCGCAGGGTCAAGTTCAGTCGCTTTGCGCCCTAGATGAAATTCAACATTGAGTTTATCCGTCCCGCGCCAAATCTTCTCAAATGGGCGTCCCTTCCACATTCCCTTGGAAAGCGGCGGACGGGCATAAGGCATGTCGGCTTCAGCGCCGATCGTGCCAATCGAGCCGTCTGAGTCGAGTTCACGAATCCCGCGCACGGCGGCGTCGGCGGTCATGCCGCTTCCGATGATCAAATATCTATACGTTTTCATTCTTCACTTCTTCCAACTGTTGCCTGTAAGTTCGAGCGGCGTTGACCATAGATGTCAGCGCAGGCACAACCTGTGCGGCTTTTTCTATCAATGCTTCCATTGGCATTGTAATGGTCAAATCTTTGAACAAGCCTGCTTGATTGCCATCTCTAATTCCCCAATCAACGTCTCCAATTTTATGTTGTAACTCTCAGCGACATATTCCAGCGAACAAAACTGCATCAGGTGACAACCAACACAGTCTGTTTTGAGCGCGATCCATGTGTGGATCGTTTCCGGGTATTTCTGAACTACTTCCGCCACGGTCTGGTTTGGAGCGAGGATTGGGGTTGTCTTCATGGATTTGCTGGCGATTTCATGTTACACCGACCTTCAAAAGTATGCTGGGGGCATCGGTTGCCCTTCTACATATATCAGGAATTTGAATCGTTCTCTCATCCTTGCTCATAAAACCCTGGACTTGGCGTTGGCGGTAATTGCGCTGGGCGTTGGATCTCGAGGTAATCAAACATCCCAACGACATCGTATCCATTATTCCATGCAGTGTCATTGGTCACACTCAAGACAATGCGCTCAAAGCGGATTTCATTTTCGAGGCTTGCAATATGTTGCCATTGCCCCGCTTCAACGGCATAATATGCATTGACTACTTCACGCTCTCTGACAAGCATCAGATACAAGTCGTTGGCATTGGTGGCTGATGTATATCTTCCCCCGTTTCCATCGAGGCTATATTCCAGAAAAACGCCACTGCCGCCCAATACACACTGCATACAATATCCCCGGCTCAGGGATATGTAGTGTTCCGAATCCTGATAAAGAAGAAGCCCCGCCCGCTGAAAATCAAAAAGCGGCTGTGATACCAAATGGACAGAAATTACAAAATCGCCTTCCGACAGGGGAATCCACAACAGATTTGTCTGGCGCCCGCCTGCCAATATGCTTTCGTCTCCGCCCGTGATTTCCAGCCAGCCTTCTTTGTTTACCCTGTGGCGTGACGTATCTTCGTTTTGCCAGGTCCAGGCGGGGTTCAATTGATCAGTAAAATCATCGCGGAAAATCACGCTTTCGGGTGTCGTGGGTGTTTCGGCGGTGGCGTCAGAGCCACTCATCAGTGACGGGATTTTGGATGCCAACCTACATCCCATTGCAAGGAACACCAATATTGTCATAGAACAGAGCGCATGGATGGAAGCAACCCTCGTTGGCGAAATACCCACAATCCATTTTGGAGTATCCATGTCAAGTTCTTTGCGAGGGACGCGCGAAAAGTTTCCTTGCCAGTTGAACGACGAGACCGATGAACGTGGCAAGCCATGCAAGAATGGCAAGATAAATAAAATAACCCGGGATAAGGAGGAGAAAATCAAGCCCCAGGGCTTTGGCAAGTTGGAACGTGCAGGCGGTGTACATGCCAAGCGGAAAGACCAGCCCCCAATAGGAAGGTTCGTAAGAGAGAAGAACCTGTTTGTATCCATGTCTCCAGACGCTCAGGATGATCAGGAAGGGGATCCACCAGGTGGCAGTTGCCCAAAAGAGAAGCGTAATGCCTTTCAGGAAGGGCAAAATATCCTGGATCAACGTCCAATGATCCGCTTCCATGATGAGGATGGAGCCAGCCAGCGTGGTGATCGCCATGGCGCCCATGTTGATCCAGTAGGGAGGCGCCATTTCTTCAGGTTTCAACGGAAAAAATGTAAGACGATAGAAGATCAATGAGATCACTAAGATATAGAGCATAAAGCCAAGCAGGAACATGGACAGCGTCAGGAAGAGGATCGCCTCCGCCCACGTCCCGAAATCATCTGCTATGCTCGCGCCTGTCACAGAAATGGACTGGGTGGAAACCACAAGCAGAAGCCAGCCGCCGCCCAATCCGTTTTCAAGGGTCGGTTTTGTTTCGCGGATGGTTACAGCGGTAATAAAGGTGTACATCAACAGGAACCATAAAACAACTCCTACGAGCCAAAGAATAACTGCTGCGTTTTGGTTGCCTGCAATAATATGAAATTGCCTGCCGAGCACGCAGGTGCCCGCGACAATCGTTAAAAAACCGTGTCCGCGCGTGTGACTGGTCAGGTCAGCGACTAATCTGGGGAAATGACGGAACAGGCGAACCAGCGTAAGCAGCCATAAAACCAGATAGATTCCGATGTTAAGGATGAACAGCCCCCATGCAATTTTTGACATTCCATCAAGTTTGGCGGCAATGGAGACGATGCCCGTTGCCATGACGAAGGCAAAGTAGGCGGGATGAAGTTCCGCCGCGCCCGCATCAATCACGCGCCAGAGGGTGGGTTTGGTCTCAGTGGTCGCGTTCATTTCTGACCTCGATTATGGCGAGTCCAATTGGATCAACGGGGCATGTCTTTGCGCCCATTTTGCGCCGAGTTTGGAGAGTTCATCTTCGCCCAGAGATTGACGCGCCATGCGGAAGAGAACCTGCTCCTCTTTTTGGAAATGACTGCGAGCGACCTCGATCATCTGCGTGACAAGAGCGCGTCCCTGTTCGAGTTCGGCGACAGATTCGATTCGCCCGAGCAGTTCGGTGAGCTGGTCGTGTTCCATACGCATGACAACGAGAGGTCCGCCCTGTGTGCCGAGATGGGGTTCCAGCGCGGTGAATAGTAATTCGTCTTCAAGACTCGCGTGGGCTTCGAGCGCGAACGCAAACGCGGCGATTCGGTTTTGCAATGCGTGGACTGATTCAAGCGCAGGCAACGCCTGCTCGATGTGTTGAAGGAGCAGGTAAAAAACGCCGTGTTCGCCAAGCAATGCATCTGTGATTAGCATAAGGTACCGCGAGGATTATCTCGCAACGTTGGGCGACATCGCAAAGCGTGTTGCGGTACAAGAAACTCGAAAATACGACTCGCCTGCGCATGACTTACACAGGGCACTGCCCTCACGCGCGACTTCGCGCTGATTGATGATCTCTTCGCCGCATCCTTCGCAGACGATGTGCCTGCCCGCGTGACCGACAATCTGTTTCGCAGGGACGGTGAGTTCCACCCATTGCCAGTTGAGCAGGAGATCATCGGGGATATGTTGATAGCCGATGAGTTGCGCCTCCCAGCGGTTGCGGGCGGATGGCGCGTATTCCCACGCGAGTTCACGAATGTTCGCGTGCGGCGCAATGCGGAAGGCTTGCTCGGTCAGCGTGTCCACGAATGTAACAGCAGTCTTGCCGTAATCTTCGATCCGCAGGGTGCGCCTGCCCACGTAACAACCTGTCGCGGCGGAGAGACCGTCCACCATACAGCCGTCGGTTTCGGCGATGGCGAGCAGTCGCTTATCGGATTGAGGTAAAGGCAGATCGAGGACGAGTCCAGCCAAAAGTCCGATGCGAACGCCGAGCACTTGTCGAGGGCAAATCCGACGGTGGTGAGTCGCGCTCTCGGCGAGCAGTTCATCCAGTGATTTCATGGTCAACGGAAGCGGCTGCGATTCCAGATCACAACCTGATGTTCGCGCCATAAATAGGAGAGCGGATATGCCAGGAGATGCACCAGCCGCGTAAAAGGCAGGAGCAGGGCGATCGTGAATCCATTGATGAAATGGAACTTGACCCAGAACGGCAATGCCGAGACGGAAGCGATGTTCGGTTGGAATTTAAGCAAAGAAACCAGCCACGGCACGGCGGTGTGCAGATACCAATCCGAACCCCAGCGGTAATAGTACGCAACCCAAAATCCCAGCCCCACCTGAAGCAGGAGGACGAAAAGCAGAATCCAATCCAGTTCAGAGGTGACCGCCTTCGCGCGCGCATTTACCATGCGGCGATAGAAAAGCAACACCAACCCAACCGTCGCCATCAGCGCCAGCGCCAGCCCAGTGATCTCCAGTATATATAGGCGGGTCTGATTCGCGGTAAACATTCCCCATAGACCAGGAAACAACAATGCGGTGAGATGACCGAGGAGAATAATCACCACGCCATAATGCCACGGCACCGAGCCGAAGAACAACACGCGGTTCTCCAGAAATTGCGAAGACTGGCTTGAATAAGAATACGGGTCGAACCAGAAGCGATAGATGGTCACGACAATCGCAATCGTGACCGCCGCGTATGGAAAGCCAATGAACAGGGCATTATCGAACATGGGGTGCTCCTTGTGAGATTCTTTAAACCGCTAAGTATGCGAAGAGTGCGAAGAAAAAAATTTGTCTTTGCGTTCCTGGCAATCTTCGCGATAAATTCTTCAAGCGGAGGGTTCCAAAACTTTCAGAACTTGAAATTGATCTTGCAGGGCGGAGCGCAGCGCCTCCAGTACGACCTGAAACTGAGTGCGCTTTTCAGATACTTCCTTCGCTTTGGGCGAATCGGCGTCTTCATCGAAGCCTTCCGATTTGGCGCGGCCCGTCATGCGATCCAAAACGGGCAGAAGCGCCTCACGGATGAGATCATCAGCGAGAGCGTGGTCTTCGGTAAAAGCAAGAAAGCGCAGGATGATCGCAAGATGATCGGGCAATTCGTTCCCCGGCATTTCAAAGCCCTGCGCTTTGTAACTTTCTTTTAGCTCCACCATGAACGCGCTGCGTTTGTAGGTCTCGCCGAACAGGTGATAGCCTATATACGGGTGACAAGCCGCATCGAGATCGAACGTGCCTGTGTACACTTCCTCCAACCGTCCCTGGGAAAGCGTTTCAGCATATTCGTGAAATTCCTTTAGTAGCGCGGCAGCTTTTGGAGATTCATCCATGAGCATGCCATATGCCTTGAGCGCGGCTTGAAGCGTGCCGCCCGCGGGATATTCCAACATGCGCGAAAAGCATTGATACAACTGCCGCATTTGGGTTTCGGTGTACATTAGAATTTCCTCTTTGCAATCTTGTTGCGGACGCCGAAGCCAGATTCCTGTTTGTGTTCAAGCGGCTTCTCCCATGCCTCAACAGCGACTTCGCGCGCCAGCGGCGGAACCACGAAGCGTTCTTCATAAGTGGGCAGGGCGGTCAGGCGGAAGATGGCTTCCACTTCGTCGGCGTTCGTTTTACCCTGCGCCAGCGCCTCATCCACCTCAGCTTGCTTGTAATCCTTGACTGTCTGAGCGCGCTTGAAGATCCTCACCGCGATCAGTTTGCGATAGACTTCTTCCATGATGCTGACGTTGCCCGCCGAGAACATGCTTGCCATGTACTTAATCGGCATACGCGCCTTTTCGAGCGAACTTAGCAAAGCGTACAGATTTTCCCCTTCCGCGCCAGCCACATCATAAATGCCGTCCTTCGTTTTGGCGAGCACAGGCAGCATGGGTGGAACGTAGTACAGCATCGGCAGGGTGCGGAACTCAGCGTGAAGCGGAAGCGCAATCTGCCACTCTTTGACAAATTTGTACACGGGCGATTTCTGCGCGGAGTCGATCATCGCGTCGGAAATACCGTTGGCTTTGGCGGCTTTGATGATGGCGGGATCGAACGGGTCCTGGATCATGTTCCGTTGAGCGGCAACCAGTTCCGCGTCAGGCATTGAAGCGCATTTTTCGATCTGATCCGCATCGTAGAGCAGGACTCCCAAATAGCGGATGCGTCCGACACAGGAGTGGAAGCAGGCAGGGGGTTGTCCCGATTCGAGGCGTGGGTAGCACAGGATACATTTTTCGGATTTACCCGAAGCCCAGTTGTAATACGTCTTTTTGTAGGGGCAACCTGAAATACACATGCGCCAGGCGCGGCATTTTTCCTGTGAGATCAGCACGATGCCGTCTTCGCCGCGTTTATAGATCGCGCCTGCAGGGCAGGCGGCGACACATCCAGGGTTGAGACAGTGATTGCAAATACGCGGCAGGTAAAAGAAAACCACGCGTTCGAGTTCGTTGAGCTGCTCGCGTTCGTCTTCGGTCAGTTCGCTGAGGTTCACATCATTGCGGGCGTAGATGGGCGAGCCGCCGAGGTCATCGTCCCAGTTGGGTCCGGCTTCGATGGTGTCCATCTTCTCGCCTGTGACCATCGAGACTGCGCGCGCAGTGGGCTGGTCATCGCCTTCGGGGGCGTTGAAGAGATTCTCGTAATCGTATGTCCAGGGTTCGTAGTAATCATCCATTGTCGGCAGGTTCGGATTGTAGAAGATGTTGCCCAGCGCGCCGAGTTTGGTGTGCATTTTCAGTTTGAGTTTGCCATTCTTCTTTTCCCAGCCGCCTTTGTATTGTTCCTGGTCTTCCCAGAGCGTTGGGTAGCCTGTGCCAGGCTTGGTCTCGACGTTGTTCCACCACATGTACTCGGCGCCTTTGCGATCGGTCCAGATGTTCTTGCAGGCAACACTGCACGTATGACAGCCGATACACTTGTCGAGATGAAATACCATTGAAACGTGTGCGCGTATATCCATGTGTTTACTCCTTATAAGTTAATATGTGAACATTCGATCGTGTTCGAGTGATAAGCGCACAAGTACATTGGGCATGGCGAACTCGGCAGGCTTGCCGCTCAAATCCGCGTCCGCCAGACCACGCGCCTTGCCCGACATACCTGAGAGGTAGAACCTTCCGCCGCCTGAAACAATAGCGTCGTAGAGTTCGCGCAATTTTCCTGTGCCCAATCCTGCAAGGTTATCGAGAACCGCCTCGCGGAGGAGTTGAACCGCGTCTCCCGCCAGGAATAGGGATACGGAGTGACCTTCCTCGATGGCGCTTTTAGCGACGAGAAAGGCGAGAGCAGCGCGTGTGGGATGCTCTGGTCCATGGGTGAGGTGAACAAGTATCTTTGCCATTGCGTTATCCTTTTACGATATCTACTGAAAAGGTGAGGACAATCATTACCATTCCAGTTTTTCCATCTTGCGGACCACGCAGTATGTATCGCGCGTGAAGACGCCGATGGGTCCCCAATAATTGAAGCCATAAGTGAACTGGGCATAACCGCCCGCAAGTTCAACAGGATTGATGCGCGTGCGTGTCAGACTGTTATGTCCGCCCGCGCGTTTACCCTTGCGGATCTGCGATTTGGGGATGTAGACCGTGCGCTCAACCGCGTGATAATACAGGCACGTTCCGGGCTGAACACGGGCGCTGACTGCCGCGCGCGTCACGACCACGCCATTGTCGTTGTGAACTTCGACCCAGTCGTTGTCCACGATGCCGACGCTTTCCGCTTCCTTGTCGTTGAGCCAGACGGGGTCCATGCCGCGCGAGAGGGTCAACATGCGGTGGTTGTCCTTGTAGGTCGAGTGGATATTCCACTTGCCATGCGGCGTGATGTAGTTCAGGATCAGGCTCTTATCGTCTATGGGGCTGTTGACGATGTCGCCGATCTTTTTCCAATCGCCTTCCTTGGAAACCAGTTTGGGTTTGAAGGTCGGCAGGTTTTCCCCGAAGTCCATGTAATAGGGATGGTCAATATAGAAGTGCTGGCGTCCCGTCAACGTGCGCCAGGGGACGCGGCGTTCGATGCTCATGCACCAGGCAGAGTAGGCGCGCCCGTCGTTGACGATGCCCGACCAACAGGGGCTGGTGAGCGTGCGGCGCACCTGACGAGTCAGATCAAAGAAGGTCATGCGCACATCGCGCGAGCCCTCGGCGAGATCCGCCAGCGGGAGTCCGACGCGTTCCTCCTCGTGCTTGAACGCCGCGTAGGCAATATCGCCGTTCGTTTCGGGAGCCAGGTATAGGAGGATGTTTGCCGCATCCAGCGCGTCTTCCAGAGACGGATACTTTTGCCCGCCCCATTCAATACAGCGCGTGTGACGCGAGTCGGGTGTGCCGCCAACGGGATTTTTCAAAAGTTCGTCATAAAATTCCGCCACAGGGATATGCACACCGTTACCGCTGATTCCATCCTCCCGCAGGTTTGGCCCGAGCGAGATGAACTTGTTGTAGAGGTTGGCATAATCGCGTTCGACCACGCGGAAGCGCGGCATGGTCTTGCCAGGGATGGGATCGCATTCGCCCGCGCGCCAGTCCTTCACATCAGGCTGGGAAAGTTCGTCGGGCGTGTCGTGCATGAGCGGCGTCATCACCAAATCCTTCATCGGTTCAGGGAAGGTATCGGGCGATAGTTCGCTGACCTTCCTGGCGAGGGATTTGAAAATTTCCCAGTCTGTCTTCGATTCCCAGACGGGCGGAACAGCCTGCCCAAGCGGGTGAACGAACGAGTGTAAGTCGGTGGAATTTAGATCGTTCTTCTCATACCAGAATGCGGCAGGTAAAACGATATCCGAATAAAGAGCGGAGGAGTCCATGCGGAAGTTGAGGTCAACCACCAGGTCCATTTTGCCGCGCGGGGCGGGTTCAGTGAACTTGACGGTCTTGACTTTATCCCTGGCGTGTTCCTCCGCGATGATGTTATCGTGCGTTCCAAGATAGTGACGCAGGAAGAACTCGTGTCCCTTCGCACTGGATTGGATGGCGTTGCCGCGCCAGATGATCCACACACGAGGCCAATTCTCTTTCGCATCGGGGTCATCCACCGCGAATTCGAGTTGGCCGTCCTGCAATTGTTTCGCTGTCCACTTGGAGACCTCATCAGCGGACTTTGCGCCATCGGCTTCGGCTTGATTCACAACGTCAAGCGAATTGGTTTTGAACTGCGGGAAGTATGGCATCCAGCCCATGCGGACCGCCATCGCTTCCAGATCCATGGCATGTCCCTTCGCCCATTTCGTCTTGGGCGGGACATGCGCGTAATCGGTGAAATCGCCTTCATAACGCCACTGATCGCTGTTGACGTAATGCCAGGTCGGGGATTGCTGTTGACGCGGTGGTTTCTGCCAGTCGAGCGCGAACGCCATGCTCGTCCACGGCGCGACCAGCGACAGTTTTTCCTGTCCTACATAATGGTTCATGCCGCCGCCGTTGACTCCGCAGCAGCCGCACAGGATCAGGGAATAGATCGGCGCGCGATAAACGAGGTTGTTGTTGTACCAGTGATTGATACTCGCGCCGATAATGATCATGGACTTGCCATTCGTGGCTTCGGCGTTCGCGGCAAATTCACGCGCCAAGCGGATGACGGTATCGCGTCCGATACCTGTGTAACTTTCCTGCCAGGCGGGTGTGTACGCGCCGACTTCATCGTAACTTGTCGGGTAATCGCCGGGCAGTCCACGTCCCACGCCAAACTGCGCGATGACCAGGTCGAACACCGTGGTCACGAGTTTCTTTCCGTCTTCGGTTTCAATATAGCGCGCAGGCACGCCGCGCATGGCTGTCTTTTTTTCCGCAAATTCATAGAACGAGACATTTACGGTTTCAGATTCTTCATCCAGGAAAGAGAGTATCGGTTCGAGCGGCGTATCGTCCACGGCGTCTTCCATCAGAAGATTCCACTTGCCCATTTCCTTGCCCCAGCGGTCGCCGACTGCTCCCTTGGGCATACGCGGCTGTTTGCTCTTCGAGTCGTAGACCAGGAACTTCCAATCCCCGTTCTCCACATCCTTGTAACGTTTCATCATATTGGCGCGCACATAACGCCCCGCCTTGTAACCGTCGCCATCTTCTTCCAACTCGATCAGGAAAGGCATGTCGGTATATTGCTTGATGTAATCGACAAAATACGGGACTTGCCGATCCACATAAAATTCTTTTAGGATGACATGATTGACCGCCATCCAGATCGCCGTATCCTGCCCCGCCTTGACCGGAATCCACCAATCGGAATATTTTGCCACCTGAGAGAGATCTGGCGCAATAACAACGAACTTCGCACCCTCGTGCCGCGCTTCGGCGATAAAGTGAACGTCGGGCGTGCGCGTCATATTCAGGTTCGAACCCATCGAGACGATGTACTTGCTGTTGTACCAATCTGCAGATTCGCACACGTCGGTCTGGTCACCCCAAATTTCGGGGAAGGCATTTGGCAGGTCGGCATACCAATCATAAAAACTCATATTCACGCCGCCAAATAATTGCAGAAAGCGAGAGCCGCCAGCATACGAGAGATACGACATGGCGGGGATCGGCGAGAAGCCGAAGACGCGGTCGGGTCCGTATTTCTTCGCGGTGTACAGCATGGATGCGGCGACGATCTCCTGCGCCTCGTCCCAGGTGGTACGGCGGAATCCGCCTTTGCCGCGCGCTTTGTGAAATCGCTTGCGCTTGTCATCATCTTCGATAATGGACGCCCACGCTTCAACAGGATCAGGATGGTGGAACTTCGCATCTCGCCAGAAATCGAGCAGAACTCCGCGCACATACGGATACTTCACGCGGACTGGGCTGTACACATACCACGAGGCGGAAATACCGCGTTGACAGCCGCGCGGTTCATAAGGCGGCAATCCCTTCTCCAACAGTGGATAATCGATCTGCTGCATTTCCCACGTGATGATGCCGTCTTTAACATAGACCTGCCACGAACAGCCGCCCGTGCAGTTGACCCCATGCGTACTGCGGACGATGTTATCGTGCTGCCAGCGGTTGCGATAAAACTCCTCCCACTGGCGGTCTTGCGGGTTGATCATATCCTGAATCCAACTCATGTTAGTGCCTCCGTTCCTACTTATTTTTTGATGCGGCAAGCGCCCGCTCGATCATAGGGCGGCGCACACCTTTCAAACGCTTGCCCCAGTAAAACTGCGCCAGCGCAATCAACGCCGCGGCTCCAACTATTGCCAGAAGCGCGATCTGCCACAATACCGCTGGCTCGCGCCCTGAAACGGACCCTTCCTTCAGAAAGGCAAATAGGTCAGCTTGCTCTTGCGGGGTGAGCGGAGTGCCTTTCCAAACCGCGTTCATTGTCACGGTCGGAGGAGCGCTGAGAAATGCCCCCAAACCCTCGCCGTATTTGGTATACCCGTTGGCGGTCAAGTCAGGACCCAGATTGCCCCCGCCCAACGAACCGATCCCTGCAATGCTGTGACATGACATGCACTGCGGACCACCATTCTCAAAACGCGCATTTCCGATAAATAAAGCCTTGCCTCGTGACGCATCCCCTGCTGGGAGAGCCGCAGCAGCACCCGTAGTCGCATCTCCCCCAAGATAGGCGATCAGCGAAGCCACCTGATCAGGTGTCAATGCCAAATTCGGCATGGGAATCTTGTTGTACTGGTTGAACAATTCCACAGCAATCGGGTCGCCCGAAGCCAGCACCTGATCCGGGTTGGATATCCAGGTAGTAAGCCATTCCTGTGTGCGGAGTTCAATCACGCCTTGCAGATCAGGCCCCACCAAATCCCCCCCGCCGATGGTATGGCAGGCAATACACTTTTCCTTGAAGAGCGCCTCCCCATCAGACGACTGTCCCAGCGGCTGGGCAAAAACGACCCCCGTTGCGGTGGCGATAAATACAAGCATGACCGTCGCCATCAGCGCCAGCGAAACTTTCCTGTTGATTGATGATCTAACATTTTCAGTCATTGTTTGAGTCACTCCTCTCGTATGAGGAAATTTCCTGCTTCGGGCAGGTTACGGATGGTCTCGATCAAATCCGTGCCGCGCGCGGGCAGGATGTGGGTGGAATGTACGCGCACTACGTTCTCGGTCAGCCGCGCGCGGATGATAGGAAGTTGTGGATGCGCCTCCATGATGGCAGACGTCAGGTCCGCGCCTGCCTCGCTTTGTGAATCATCATCCACGATCAGGACCACGTCGGGGCTTGCCTCGGTTATCCTCGAGCAGGCCTCCCCGCCCAAGTCCCACGGTCCGATCAACTCCACATCCGCTTCGGCGCGTAAAACAGTTTCCATACTCTCGCCGAAAAGATGTTGCGAACACACCAGCAGTACGCGTCGTTTTGGCATGACCTGTTTCTCATAAGATGGACAAAATTTTTCCAAGAATACTGGAAAACATAGCGCAATGGCATCCCTCGCACACCTGTCGCAGGGATGGAAAAAGAATGATATTTCGATGAAAGAACTAGTTCTTTTTCCTGTTGGAAATCACATGCTTCGCAAGGTAAAATTGAAAAGCAAATTATCTTAACCATCAAGACACACATATGATCAAACACATCATCCTGATTCTATTTTTCCTGCTTGCAGAAAGCGGTTGCGCGCCTAAAAAATTTTCACCTGACGGTCCCCCTGCACTGGCGTGGACAACCCAAACCGATGGCGCGATCAACCAGACTCCGCTTATCGTCGGTGACGTTGTAATCGTCTGTCCATCCGGTTCGCCGCTCCTCGCCCTGGACCTGGAAACGGGTTCAGTAAAGTGGACCTTCGCGCCGCCCGAGGGCGTGTGGGACCGCGCCTTCGCCAGCGACGGTGTGCGCGTCTTTGTCGGCGTGAAAAATAAAAGCATTGCCGCGCTGGACGCATCTAACGGCAAACTACTCTGGCAAAAAGATTTGGAAATCAACATGCAAGTCCCGCCGCTGGTGAACGATGGAATCGTCTACGCGCCGACCGCTTTCGTCGGACCTGAACTTGAGCCTGATGTTTACGGACGCGCAAAACTCTTCGCGTTGGACGCGAAAACGGGTAAAGAAATCTGGGTCTTCGATAGCGACAATTACATCCTGCAAACCCCTGCCCGAAACGGCAGCGCGCTTTACGCGGGCGGAAATTTCTACGATCCCGCGCCGATTGACGAAGGCGGTCATACCCGCATCTACGCCTTGAATCTCGCCGACGGCTCGCCGCGCTGGACGTACGAATCTGAAGACGGTTTTCCCAAACGTCTGTACGCCACGCCGCAGACGGTGATCTTCGTCGGCTATCAGGATTTTATGAATGGAATCGATACGGCGACGGGCGAATTGCGCTGGCGCTACGATACGGGCAACTGGACACCCTCCTTCCTCGGCGCGGGGGAGGCGGTCTATTTCAGTTCTGCCAACACGCAGGTCTTCGCGCTAAACGCCGACACGGGGGCGGAACTCTGGATGTTCAATATTCCAGAAGGTACGTTCAACTACCTGCTCGACGCGCCCGTCCTGCTTGACGGCAGATTATATTTCCTGACCCAGCAAGGCGACTTCTTCGCGCTTGACGCGGGGAGCGGTAAACTGCTCTGGCAGACTTCAACCGAGATCAACGCGGCGCGGACGGGACCCGCAATTGGAAACGGCTGGCTGGTTTTCGGGGATATTGATGGGATGGTATATGGATACAAGTGAACTCACTAAAAAAATTATGCTACAAAAAGAGGAGATAGTCGTTTTGACCATCTCCTCTTTTTCAACTTTTAAGCGAATGACTATTTCTTCTTCCCCGCGAGCACCAGCGGTCCGTTGCGGTTGCCTTCGGTGATGTCGAACTCCCAGCCGGGAGCCATGCGATTGTTGCGCAATCGCTCACGCAGTTTGGAGTGATCCCAGTCGAAATCACCCGCGCCCGATGAACTCTCGCCGAGGATCGAAACGCCGGGAGGGCTGTCGAGCGAATCCGCGCCTGTCAAAATGCCCTCATACGAAGACAAATCCATCTGGTGGTATGAATTCTCGCTCGCCGCGAAGTGACAGCCCGAACAGGCTTGCGAGCCGTCGAACCAGACGTTGTTCTGCGTGAAGAACGGCAGGACATCCCGTTCGAAGGTCAACGCCGCGCCGCCGTACTCGAAGGCTCCATTCGGCGCGCCTGCCTCTACCCATGCCCCAATCAACCCGACGGCGGTTTCTTCACATCCATATTCGTCTAACTTCACTTCCACCCCCTCGTTACTGACTTCGACACACGGTCCGTTGCGGTTTTCTTCCGTGATGTCAAACTCCCAGCCGGGCGGCATACGATTATTGCGTAAGCGCTCGCGCAGTTTGGAGTGATCCCAGTCGAAGCTGCCGGGCGAACTCTCGCCGAGGATCGAAACGCCGGGAGGGCTTTCGAGCGAGTCCGCGCCTGTCAAAATGCCTTCATGCGTGGACATGTTCAATTGGTGGT
>JBDTPH010000066.1:0-16842 GCA_039932795.1 Chloroflexota bacterium | reverse complement strand
GAACCCGGAAATCATCGTGCTCGGCGGCGGGGTAATTGATGCCTTGGAAGGTGAAATGATGTCGATCATCGTGGAAACAGCCAAGGATTACGCGATGAGCGGAACGACCAAAGGAATCGAAATCATCGCCAGCAAAGTCGGTGACGATGCCGGAATCGTGGGCGCAGCCGTCCTCGCCCGTCGCCAAACGAAGTAAGCCCATCACCTCATGCCAAGCGCCCCCATTCGCCGTGCGGTCATTGATGTTGGTACGAATTCTGTGAAGTTGCTGGTGGCTGATGTCGCCGGTCACGAGGTTTTTCCCGTACTCGAAAAAAGCGAGCAGACCCGTCTGGGTCGCGGCTTTTACGAAACGCAGATTCTGCAAACCGAACCCATTTCCCAAAAGTATCTATGAAAATATTGCATGGACCGCTCGCATTCATGGCTACAAAGGCAGGATGGATGAACTGGTGGAGGGCGCCCTACAACAGGCCGCGCTCTGGGATGAAGTGAAGGACAAACTGCATCAATCCGGTTTGTCCCTTTCCGGCGGACAACAACAACGTTTGTGCATTGCGCGTGCCATCTCGATCAAACCCGAAGTCATCCTTATGGATGAACCCGCCTCTGCCCTTGACCCGATTGCCACACTTAAAATCGAAGAGTTGATGCAGGAGCTCAAAAAGCAGTATACGATCGTGATCGTGACCCACAACATGCAGCAAGCCGCCCGCTCATCAGACCATACAGCCATGATGATGCTCTCCGGCGAAGGTGAACGCTCCGGCACCGTGATCGAATTTGACGATACCAAAAGGATCTTCACCAATCCCAAAGACAGGCGTACAGAAGATTATGTTACGGGCAGGTTTGGGTAGGCAATAAGGAGACAAGATGAACAAAGCAAGAGTATTATTTCTCTGCACTGGCAATTCGGCACGCAGTCAAATGGCCGAGGCGTTCTTAAGGCTATACCCTTCACGGTCACAAATTGCGCCTTTTTACTCTGCGGGAAGCGCAATTTGTGACCGGGGGCATTATATATGCTGGTAATCACTTTGAAGTTCATAGTGCCGGTCTGGAACCGAAAGGTTTAATTTTGCCAGATGTGCTGACAGTAATGAAAGAACGCGGATTGAATATGGCAGGACAATCATCCAAGGGCGTTCAGGAATATCTGGGAAAAACGATCTTTTCGCACACCATAACCGTCTGTGGAGATGCAGAGGAAAATTGCCCCGCCATCTTTCTCGGCATGGGAAGGCATGAGCACTGGCCCTTTGATGATCCAGCTAAATTTCAGGGCAGTGATTCAGAAAGGCTTGAAGCCGTACGTGTTGTACGAGACCAGATCGATCAACGCATCATACAATGGCTCCAGGAACAGAATATTCAATCCGCATTATTATCTCAGGCTAATTCGAAATGAAATGGTTTCTGTTACAATTAATAAACAATCCCAAACATTGTGGGATGAGAGGTATTTATGGTAAGAAAAACGTTTGAGTCTGAAATCCAGCAGGTAAAAGATAATGTGCTTATTCTGGGAAGCATGGTGGAGAAGGCTTTACTGGATGCTGTGGAAGCTCTCAAGAAACGCGATATCAAAGCCGCCGAAAAGATATTCATCGAAGATAAAGAGATCAATCGGAAACGCTTTGAGATCGAAAATCACTTGATGGTCCTGATCGCCACGCAGCAACCCATGGCACATGACCTGCGGTTGCTGGCCTCCTCCATGGAGATCATCTCTGAATTGGAGCGCATGGGCGATTATGCCAAGGGTATCGCCAATATCAACATTCGGATGGGGGACGCGCATCTGCTCAAGCCCCTGATTGATGTGCCTCGAATGGCGCAAAAGGGCGCTGACATGTTGCACCGCTCCCTGACCGCCTTTGTCAACGAAGATGTGGAGACTGCGAAAAAACTTCCCTTGGAAGATGACGAAGTGGACGCGCTGTACAACCAGATCTACCGCGAACTGATGACCTTCATCATCGCCGACCCCAAGGTGATCGAGCGAGCAAACTGGCTATTGTGGGTTGCCCATAACCTGGAACGTTTTGCCGACCGTGTAACGAACATCTGTGAACGTACCATTTTCATCGCCACAGGTGAAATGACGGAGATCAAATCCACGGACGATGAGTTCTGGGAACAACAAAGAAAAGACAACAAGTAATGAAAATCCGCTGATAAACATCAGCGGATTTTTTATATTCTCACCTTGCAACAAAATCAACCCATTTTTCCCGTAATATAGGCTTCCGTCAACTCCTGCTTGGGTCTTGTAAACATGGTCTCTGTTGGTGAAAACTCCACCAGTTCTCCCAGCCAGAACAACCCCGTCGAATCTGACACACGCGCCGCCTGTTGCATATTGTGTGTAACAATGACAATGGTATAGTTTTTCTTTAATTCCGCGATCAATTCCTCCACACGCAGAGTGGCGATCGGATCGAGTGCAGACGTGGACTCGTCCATCAGGATCACCTCGGGCTGCACAGCAACAACGCGTGCGATGCACAGTCTCTGCTGCTGCCCGAGTGAAAGTCCCAGCGCATCTGACCTCAAATCATCCTTCACTTCGTCCCACAGTGCCGCGGCACGCAGCGAAGTCTCCACGACTTCATCCATCTTCACATCCATGCCCATCACACGCGGACCAAACGCCACATTATCATAAATGGACTGTGGGAACGGGTTCGGCTTCTGGAATACCATCCCCACCCGCTGCCTGAGCATGACCACATCCATATCTTCATCGTAGATGTCCTTCCCATTCAACCGGATTTCCCCATCCAGACGGGTGCCGCTGATCGTATCGTTCATCCGATTTAGACAGCGCAAAAAAGTGGATTTGCCACACCCGGAGGGGCCGATCAACGCCGTCACTTTGCGGGGCTCGATCTCCAGGTTGATATTTGAAAGTGCCTTTGTGGGGCCGTAGTAAAAGTCCAGTTTTTGAACAGAGAAAGCAGATTGTATTGAAGCCATACTCTTGATTTTATCAAAGAAGGATGAAATCTGAAAAAGAGAGTATATCAATTACTCAGACCTGCGGGCTGTTGACTTGTGTACGCATCCTCCTGCGGCTATAATTCATCCAATGAAACGCTCTGTAGCCATCCTGCTTCTTTCCATTTTGTTTCTCACAGCATGCGGTTCCGGCTCATCGTCGGAGACCGCATCTGATTCTCCAGCGGTATATATCGAGAACAAAGGTTCCGACACCATCGTCAACCTTGCGCTTGCGTGGGCGGAAAAATATCAAAGTGACCACCCAAATATTCGCATATCGGTGACAGGCGGAGGATCAGGGACTGGGATCGCATCGCTCGTTAACGGCACCGTGGATCTCGCCAACGCGTCCCGCCAGATTAAACAGGAAGAGGTGGATGATGCGAGGGCCAATGGCATTGAGCCAGTGGAACATATCATTGCACGTGATGCCATCGCCGTCATTGTGAACCCCGAAAACCCTGTTAATGAATTAACCCTGCAGCAGATCTCGGATATTTATAGCGGCGAAATTGCAAACTGGCAGGACGTGGGCGGCGAAGACAGGCCCATTGTGCGTCTCTCGCGCGAGACCAACTCTGGTACGCATGTTTATTTCCTTGAAATCGTTTTGCGTTTGGGAAATAGTGAAGACAAAACGCTCTTCTCCACCGACACACTGCTGCTCCCATCCTCTGAAGGCATTATTGCTGAGGTGCGGCAGAACCCAAATGCGATTGGCTACGATGGTTTGGGCTACGTACCACATGACCTAAAGACGATCGCGATTGCAGAGCAGGAGGGCGGCGCGTATGTGCTGCCTTCGATCCCGACCGTGAACGATAAAACGTATCCGATTGCGCGCGATCTTTATATGTATACGAACGGCGAACCAACGGGTGTGACAAAGGAATATCTTGATTGGATCCTGTCACTCGAAGCACAGGAGATCGTCGCGGAACTTGGTTTTGTGCCTGTGAAGTAAGGGTGGGGTAACCCCGCCCTTATGCAATGGAGACCTATGGAAAAATCATTAAACTGGCGTGAATTTTTTATCACCCGTCTCATCAAGGCATCCGGGTATTCAGCCATACTCTTTGTTGCACTGATTTTTTTCTTTCTTATTCGCGAAGGCCTGCCGACTCTTGGTGAAGTGGAACTATCGTCGCTTCTTGGCAGTCGCTGGTATCCCATCGAAGATTATTTCGGCATCCTGCCCCTCATCACTGGTTCCATCATTATCACATTCGGTGCAGCCCTGATTGCCGTTCCATTCGGGATCGGGACGGCCGTCTACATCTCAGAGATCGCGCCGCGCTGGATGCGTGAGATACTCAAGCCTCTGGTGGAGTTGCTGGGTGGACTTCCTTCCGTCGTTTTGGGATTTCTCGGCTTCCTCGTCCTTGCTCCATTTCTACGCGTCTTTCTGGACCTGCCCACGGGGCTGACGGCCCTGGCAGGTTCACTGCTCCTGGGCGGGATCGCGGTGCCGACAGTCGTATCGGTTGCGGAGGACGCGCTGGATGCCGTGCCGCGTGCCTATCGTGAAGGCGCCTGGGCATTGGGCGCCACCCGCTGGCAGACCATCTGGCGCGTGACGTTACCCGCGGCCAAATCGGGCGTGCTGACCGCAGTGATGCTCGGGATCGGACGCGCCATCGGCGAAACCATGACTGTGATGATGGTTACCGGGAACGCACCTGTGCTGGCTATAAAGCTTGGCAGTATCTTTTCACCCGTCCGCACCATGACCGCGACCATTGCAGCAGAGATGGGTGAAGTGGCCAATGGCAGCACACACTACCATGTGCTCTTCTTCATCGGCATGGTTTTATTTCTGATTTCCCTGGGCGTGAACATCGCCGCATCATCGGTTGTCTTCCGTGCAAAGAAGCGCGCGGAGAGGATCCTGTCGTAATGATGAACCGCATGTTTTCTTTCAACCGTCATCTTGTGCAGCGCCTTGGTTTTATATTCATCACGTTGATGGCAGTTACGACTGTTCTCCCCATTGTGGCTGTCGTCATCTATATTCTGGTTCAAGGCCTGCCCGCCATCTCACTCGAATTTCTGACAGGCTTTCCACACGATGGAATGCGCGCAGGCGGAATTCTGCCTGCAATCATTGGCACCATTTATCTCACCATCGGCACAGCCATCTTCTCAGTCCCACTGGGAATAGCCGCCGCCATCTATCTTTCAGAGTATGCATCAGACACGCCTCTCACGCGTATCATCCGGATCGCGATCATCAACCTGGCGGGCATTCCGTCCGTGGTATATGGATTGTTTGGCTTGGGATTATTCGTCCTCTTTTTGAATATGGGAACGTCCATTCTCGCCGCATCGCTCACGCTTTCGATCATGACCCTGCCCGTTATCATCAGCACCGCGGAGGAAGCGTTACGCTCCGTCCCACAGGCTTTCCGCACAGTGAGCATTTCACTGGGAGCGACCCGCTGGCAAACCATCCGCCGTATTGTATTGAAGGAAGCATTACCCGGAATTTTGACGGGCGTTATCCTCGGCCTCGAACGTGCCGCAGGTGAGACGGCTCCGATACTGTTTACAGGCGCGGCATTCTTCCTGCCGCGGCTCCCCCATTCTCCATTTGACGCGACAATGGCGCTGCCCTATCATCTCTTCGTCATTTCGACACAGGTGCCTGAGATGCCAATTAAAATCCAGTATGGTACAGCGCTTGTATTGCTCGCATTCGTGTTGACCATGAACCTTATAGCAACGGTCATCCGCGCAAGAGCAAGGGCAAAACGACAATGGTAGCCCACATGGGTGATCGAGTAGTTTTGAGCGTAAACGAGAAACGTATCGAGATCACCCGATGCATGAAAAATTGCGTCGAATGGCTGGTCTCGATACGGCGGGCGAACACCGCCTACTCGAGCATCGAGTAATCATCAGATGAATAAAATAATCATAGAAAACCTGTCATTACAATATTCCGATGGAACGGAATCTCTCCGCGGAATCAGTTTGAATATCCGCGAGAAAGCGGTGACTGTGCTCTTTGGACCTGCGGGGGGCGGGAAGTCCACGTTGCTGCGTTGTCTGAACCGGCTCAACGACCTCACGGAAGTCAAAGCCTCGTCGGGGCAGATCCTGATCGATGGTGAAAATATCCTTGACCCGAAAACAGATGTCATCGCGCTGCGCCGCAGAGTTGGCATGGTGTTTGCGCGTCCTGTGGTTCTGCCGATGAGTATCCGCGAGAACCTCACATATGGCCTGGAACTCGCGGGCGAAAAGCGCCGATCCAGGCTGGATGAAGCCGTCGAACGAAGCCTGAAGCTGGCAGCCATTTGGGATGAGGTCAAAGACCGGTTGGATTCTCCAGCGATCGCGCTCTCCGGTGGACAGCAACAGCGCGTCTGTCTGGCGCGTGTGCTTGCCTTGCAGCCTGATATCATCCTGCTCGATGAACCGACATCAGGCCTCGACCCGATCTCGACAGGGAAGGTGGAAGCCGCCTTGCAGGAACTCAAGAAGGAATACACGATCATTCTTGTGCCTCATTCAGTACAACAGGCTGGGCGTACTGCTGATTACGCGGCGTTTTTCCTGCAAGGTGAATTGATCGAATACGGGGAAGGCAAGTCACTTTTCACCGCTCCCAGGCAAAAACGGACGGAAGATTACATCACCGGGAGATTTGGTTAAACATTCATCGCGCCGAGCGAAGATCATTAAATCTTGCGAAGGCTGTCCTGAAAGGACGTGAGCCTTCGCAAGATTTGTAAAGGAAAGCATCAATGAACAGTCCATATGATATTCTGTTTGAAACGGTTCGGATCGGTCCAGTGGTGGCCCCGAACCGTTTTTATCAAGTGCCGCATTGCAACGGATTTGGTCATCGCATGCCGCAGGGACTGGCCGCGATGCGCGGTATGAAGGCAGAGGGTGGCTGGGGTGTGGTTTGCACCGAGGAAGTGGAGATCCATCACTCGAGCGATCTCTCACCCTATTTTGAAGGACGCTTATGGGATGACGGTGATATCCCCGCGCTGGCATTGATGGCGGAATCAGTTCACAGACATGGTGCATTGGCAGGGATCGAGCTCTCCTATAACGGATACGATGCTTCGAATTTGTACTCACGCGTCCCATCACTCGCGCCAACTTCCATGGGGACGATTGGCGGTTCAGGATATGAGCCTGTGCAGACCCGCCGCATGGACAAAGAGGATATACGCAACGTGCGCAAGTGGCATCGTGACGCGGCACTGCGCGCCAAACGCGCAGGTTTTGACATTGTCTATTGCTACGCAGCGCATGGCATGACAGCCGCGATCCAATTTATTTTAAAGCGCTACAATGACCGCACCGATGAATATGGCGGCAGCCTGGAAAATCGGGTGCGCTTTTTTCGCGAGCTGATTGAGGAAACAAAAGAAGCGGTTGGCGACACATGCGCGGTGGCTGTCCGTTTTGCTGTGGATGAGTTGCTTGGCGAAGACGGGCTCACGCATCAGGGCGAAGGCCATGATGTTGTTGCGATGCTGGCGGAGCTACCCGACCTGTGGGATGTAAACATCAGTGGCTGGAACAACGATTCGATCACGTCCCGTTTTGGGAAGGAAGGACACCAGGAAAAATACATCTCGTTCGTCAAACAGCTGACCACGAAACCTGTTGTCGGCGTGGGACGTTATACCTCGCCCGATTCAATGGTCTCTGCGATCCAGCGCGGCGTAATGGACATGATCGGCGCGGCCAGACCTTCCATTGCCGATCCGTTCCTGCCGAACAAAATCATGGAGGGACGTGTCGAAGACATTCGCGAGTGCATCGGCTGCAATATCTGTGTGACAGGTGATACACGCTATGTCCCCATTCGATGTACACAGAATCCAACCATGGGCGAAGAGTGGCGGCGCGATTGGCATCCTGAACGTATTGCACCAAAGAAGTGCAATCAGGAAGTAATGATCGTCGGGGCGGGACCTGCAGGGCTGGAAGCAGCGCGGGCACTGGGTCAACGCGGCTATGAGGTAACCCTGCTCGAGGCGCGCAGGCAGCCTGGCGGGCGCGTCATCCGCGAATCCGCATTGCCGGGGTTGAACGAATGGCGCCGCGTGGTGGACTGGCGAATGACTCAGATCAGGAAGATGAACAACGTAACACTCTATCCGTCCAGCCCTCTGACTGCCGAAGAGATATTGGAAACGGGCTCGCAGAACATCATCGTTGCCACGGGCGCAGCCTGGCGGCGGGACGGGAGGGGGCGCACATTACAAAAGCCCATTCATGGGTATGATCTGCAGAATGTATTTAATCCCGATGATTTGATGGATGGGAAATTGGTAGTTGGAAATGTAGTAATTTATGATGACGATCATTATTACATGGGCGGCGTGCTGGCGGAACTACTGGCCGAGCAGGGATGCCATGTTACGCTCGTCACGCCTGCACCGATGATTTCGTATTGGTCACAGTTCACGCTTGAGCAGGAACGCATCCAACACCAGTTAATGAAACTTGGCGTGACGTTATATCCACGAACTGTGTTCAATGAAATTGAAAATGATTGTGTCAGGTTGACAAATACGAATTCGGGAGAGGATGTTGAATTAGCGCGTGATGGAGTGGTGCTGGTGAGCGATCGTATTTCAAATGATGGGCTTTATTACGAACTCAAGCCCGCGCTGGAAACAGGTACATTAAATTCATTACGCGTCATTGGGGACGCAGAAGCACCCAACATTATTGCGCAGGCAGTGTTCTCAGGTCATCTTGCGGCAAGAGAATTTGAGGAGGAAAAAGTTGAGGGAACACCGTTCAAGCTGGAGAGAACGATATAAAAAACACAGGGGCGAGACCCCACCCTACTTACCACACCCGTTCCAAATTCGGGTTATCGAGCGGCTTGCGTCCCACCTTTGGCATGTCGATCCATTCGCCGTGCACTTTCACCCGTACTACGTCGCCCGTGAAATCGGTCACCGTGCCGCCGTTGTTGTTGAACAGCCACGATCCCACGGCGTAAATATCCACAGGGACACCCAGCTTCTCGAACCTGCGGATCTTCTCTGGATTGAACCCGCCTGAAACAACAATCTTAACATTGCGACAATACTGACGCGCTGCCTCTTTCCAAGCCGAGGGGATGTTCCAGTTTCCAGACGCTGAATCCAATCCCTGGCGGACGTTGAAGACGAGGCGCGGGTTCACGCCCAGGTCCAGGGCGGGATCACCCAGGGGTGCAACAGAGATGTCGCGCAGACTTCCACCTGTGTCCAACCGCACGCCATATAATACATATTTCTCTGCTTCGGCCTGGTCACCCAGGTGACACAGTTCCTGATATTTTCTGAACATCACTTCGAGCACCCGCAAAGTATCGCGCACAGAGTCATTATTGAAGTCCACAAGTGCAATACGTGGGATACGGGCAGGCAGGATGCGCGAGAACTGCATCATGGCCTCCGCTGTATCGCCAAGGAAGGATGCAATCGCGGCATGGGCAACTGTCCCGCCGCCTGCACCGCCCCACCAGTCGCCCTGGGCATCGGTCGAAACGAACGATCCGATCTGTTGCGAGAAGTCCATGTTAAAGCGCTGGATGGCAATATTGTAGGCATATCCATCCGCAGCCTGGACTTCATGCATATCAAAACGCGCCGGGAAGAAGAGGACAGGCTTGCCGCGTGCTGCCATGAGAGTTTCATACACATTTGTCGCCACGCGGCTGGAGCGAGTCAGCACACCCAGTGTTGGAGTTTCGAGCAATGCAAAATCGCGGTAACGCCCGCGTACCTTAAGGACAGGTTCAGCATTCAACGGATTTCCATCTGACTTTACAACGACCCCATCATGGACCGCCCACACTTCGAGGTTACCTGAAGTATCTATGAATTCATTACCGTCCCAATAGCCTGTGCAATGCCTGAGCATTTCCAGAGACTTATCCACACCCACCACAATGGTATTCCCATTCCGTCGCGTGAACCACTGCATTTCCACGTCGATATCACCAACGGCAATGCCATCCGGCGAAATATTTGCGGGCAGGTTGTGATGTGTGCCCGAATAGGTGTAGGTCTCCGATGCGAGGGTGGTCAGCATGCGGCCGATGTTCTCGAAGTATTTGTCCGAGTACCAGCCCCGGCGCATGCGTTCAATATCGAGTTTAAAAGTATCGTTCGTCAGGCGTTTATTATCAAAGATGGACATAAGATTTCCGATTTACGATTTTTGATCTTCGATTGAGATTAAAGATCGGAGATGGATTGGGTTGATCGAATGATGTTCATTCCTGCTTTTGCGAATCGTTCGTAGGCCGCATCTGCCGCGTCGGTGTGGTCCACCACACCAGGGACTACTACAGGCGAAGTGCAATCCTCGAGCAGATACACTTTCTTCGCCAGCTCAAGATCAGTGAGGGCAATATCCTCGAGCAAGTCGGAAACTGTCCATGCGACGCAATGACTCTTGGCCTGCCCGGCGATGATCAATCGGTCGCATTCCTGTAATTGCTGTATGAACTTCTGATCGTGCTTCCCCAACAGTTCGTCCATGGGACCCGTCCGCACTTCCGGGCCGATGACTGAATAGTTTTCTGTGAAGGGTGTAGCCCCTTTGGTCACGATATCCACCTGTGCGACGCGCGCGATGGAATGAAAAAAGATCGCCTCTTCAATGGGGGAGACCAGGGCATGCCCAATGCCTCCAAGCATGGCATGATAGGGCCAGATGGTCAGCGCGTATTTTCCACTTTTCTGCAGCTGTTCCGCATAGTGGATCATCATCTGCTGCCCATACTCTGGAGCGATATCAAACTGAGATGCCAGGGCAGGGTTGAACTCCCAGTTGCCCTCGCGCAGTTCAGATAAATGGATGTCTGTATAGGGCGCGGGATGATTCCCATCCCTATCTATGAAGAAAATCGCGTGGAAAAGCTGCATCGCCATGTGTGTGTCCAGCGTGGCGGTGATGTTTGTAATGTTCCCCAGATTGCGATAGATGAATTCAGCGAGACGGACGTTATCTTCGACGGCTCCGCGTCCAGTGCGGCCGCCAACGTAAAGTTCAAATTCCGGGATGCAAAAGGTGTTCTGCACATCGATCAGCATCAGCCAGGTTTTGCTCGAATCAGCGGAGGCAGGTTCCAGCTTGTGTTGATCCGCCCAGTCCCGCGCCTGGTGCGCGCGCTCTTCGTATGGAATCCGCCAGACGGAGCCGACGGTCTTTGAGTCAAAAAAAGCGGGTATGGGTAAGGAGGGAAAATTCATTTGGTTTCCATTTCAACCTTTTACAGGCAGGACTGATTTCATTGTAGTCGGGCCGTTTTTTCTGTCAAGTGTAACACCCTGTAGTTGACTTTTTTGGCTGAAACCTTTACACTTTGCAGGACGTCATAAATTACTGAAGGAATTCTTACGTGCCCAGTGAGTGTTCCAGCAAGTTCGATAATTTGTGCATGCAGGAAAAATAAGATGCAATTTTTGGAGGAGAAGTTATGACATCACAGTATCAGCTTATCATGCGATCAGGCCCCACTCCCGGCGCGGCATTCATTTTGGATGGCGATCAGATTACGATCGGGCGCGATTCCACGAATGGGATCACGATCAATGATGCTGAGATTTCACGCCGACACGCACGCCTCACCTTCCAGGGTGGCAAGTATATTGTGGAGGATCTTGGCTCAACCAATGGGACGTTTGTCAACGGCCAGCGGCTGGCGGGACCACGTGTGTTGAAGACGGGAGAAGTCGTTTCGTTCGGCGAGCAAATTGTGCTGGTCTTTGAGGCCACCAACTTTGACCCCGGCGCAACCATCGTTTCGCCCCGTGCTGCGGCGGTCCCATCTACATCAAGGCCGATTGCCATTCCGCCGCCCCCGCCCGTGGAGTACGCTGGAAGCGTTCCCGCAAGCCCGGTGTCAACAACGTCTGAGGAGCTTGTTGTTGTGGAAAGAAGGTTCGCCGGTCCACTGCCCATTGCAATTGGCGTGGGCGTGTTGTTGTTCCTGTGCATGTGTGGCATGTTCTTCTGGTGGGTGGATGCCACCTTCCGCTGGTGTGTATTCTTCCCCTTCCTGACAGGTTGCCCGTAATATAGAGCCAATACCCCGCGAGTTTTATGCTCGCGGGGTATTTTTGTTTAAACGTTGCAAAGCTTCCTGGCTTGACTACAAAGCGCCACGTACACGTACCATGGGCACAGCCAAAGCCAAAGTTGGTTTTGGTGGCTGCAATTTATTGGAAAAGTTGAGCAATTGATGAGACAAGCGGTAGAATATGGATATCCTGGAGATTTCTGAATGGAAGAAAAACTTGTTTCATCCCCACGCTGGGGTTCGACAACCAAATTACTCGTAGGGCTCGTCCTGATTGGCATCATCGCATTTTTGATGAACCGTTTTGGAAGCCTGATCCCGCCGCTGCTGATGATCTTTATCATTGCCTATCTGTTCCATCCCATGACGGCCCTCATGGCAAACGGATTGGGAATCTCGTGGAAGGCAGCGGTCAACATCCTTTATTTGGTGATCCTCATTAGCCTGATCGGCTTGCTGACCCTCGGAGGCATAGGCCTTGTACAACAGGTGCAGAGCCTTATCACCCAGGTGCAGACCATTATTGCTGACCTGCCAGGCCTGCTTGAGGATCTTTCGGGGCAGGTCTTCCGGCTGGGTCCACTCGAACTGGACTTCCGCACTCTGGAACTGCAGGCAGTCACCCAGCAATTGCTCTCATTCGTCCAGCCACTGTTGGGACGCACAGGCAATCTCGTGGGCGCGATCGCGGGTGGAGCGGTGAATATCTTCGGCTGGACGTTCTTTGTTTTGATCGTCTCATACTTTGTGATGAGCGAAAGCAATGGGTTGAGGGGTGACCTGATCAAGATCGACCTGCCCGGCTATTCGGAAGACTTGCGTAAACTGGGGAATGAATTAAGCCGCATCTGGAACGCCTTCCTGCGCGGACAGATCTATATCTTCATCCTCACGCTCATCATCTACGTAATCCTGCTTTCAATACTCGGTGTCAGATACGCCCTGGGCCTGGCGCTGATGGCCGGCCTCGCAAAGTTCCTGCCCTATATCGGTCCCGCCATTACATGGGGGGTCATGGCGCTGGTTACACTCTTTCAGGCAACCAGGCCTTTCAACCTGGAACCACTGGCCTATATGGCCCTTGTAGTGATCCTATCGCTCATCATTGATCAGATCATAGACAATATCGTCACACCGCGCCTCATGGCGCAAACGCTGCGGGTACATCCTGCGGCTGTGTTGGTCGCCGCACTGGTCGCGGCCAACTTATTAGGTATTTTGGGAGTGGTGATCGCCGCTCCCTCACTCGCATCCCTGACACTTCTCGGGCGTTATACCATACACAAGATGTTCGATCAGGATCCCTTCCCTGCGTGGGAATCCCTACCGCAGGCGCCTGTTGGCAGGGAATGGATGGTGCGCCTCAGGCAATTACGCCGATCGCTTTCAAGAAATCGCAGGGATAAATAATTTTCAATAAGGAGAAATCAAATGAATAGTAATAATAATAACGAGCCACAGACCGAAACCATTGCCGAGACCGACAACTTCCTGGCATGGAAAGCTGAAGAACCGGATGGGGAAACCACCTACCACGTCGAGCTGAACAACGTTACTGTTCATTTCTTTGACGAAGAGTGGAAAGAATTCCTGCAACTGGTCAGAAGCCTGAAGTAATTCACTTCTCACATACCTGGTTGGAGAATGCCGCTGTCTTTTTGAGCAGGCGTTCTCCAACTTCCTTCTAACGATGCAATTCCATTGAAGCAAGAGATTAAATGAAACTTATAAATGCCATCACGGATGTGCGTGGGATTGAAGTTGGACATGCACAGGATGAAAACGCGCTAACCGGCTGCACCGTGATCCTGTGCCGCGCAGGGGCAGTGGCAGGTGTGGATGTGCGCGGGGGCGCGCCCGGCACGCGCGAGACTGATCTGCTCAGCCCGATCAACCTTGTTGATAGAGTCCATGCGGTGGTGCTGGCGGGTGGTTCCGCGTTTGGTCTGGATGCAGCATCCGGGGTAATGCGTTATCTCGAAGAAAATAAGATCGGGTTGGATGTTGGCGCGGCGCGAATCCCAATTGTTCCTGCCGCGATCCTGTATGACCTGGGTCTCGGCCGGGCAGACGTTCGGCCTGATTCCGCCATGGGATACCGCGCCGCGGCTGCGGCTTCGTCAGATGCGCCCGCTGAAGGGAATGTTGGCGCGGGCACAGGAGCATCCGTTGGGAAAATGCGCGGCATGGAATACGCAATGAAATCAGGTATTGGGACAGCCAGTAGCGCCGTCCATGGGATCATCATCGCGGCACTGGTTGCGGTGAACGCGCTCGGCGATGTGATCGACCCCGAAAATGGGACAGTAGTCGCCGGCTTGCGTTCCGGCACAACGCTCGACTGGATGAAGAGTAATCAGCCCCGCGCTGCCATCAAAGCGAACACCGTGATCGGCGTGATCGCCAGCAACGCCCTTTTAACAAAAGCAGAAGCCACCAGGGTCGCGCAAATGGCACACGACGGGCTGGCTCGCTCCATCCGCCCGGCGCATACCATGTTTGATGGCGATACGATCTTCACACTGGCAACCGGCCAGGAGAAGGCGGATGTATCGATGGTCGGCGCGTTCGCCGCAGAAGTCATGGCGCAGGCGATCCTGCGCGGAGTCAGAATGGCAGCTTCGGCCGGGGGACTGCCAGGGTTATTGAACACAGGCTAAAGGCTCAGTATAGAATGAACGATCAGGAAAAACCTTACCGAATTCACTTTGCAGTCCTGAGTGTACTGGCTGGTTTTGCGGCCGCGTATAACCTGGCCATTAATATTTATCTGGGCAGTCTAAAGACAACCCTCGATTGGGTCGTAATGCTTGCACTCCTGACGTTCGCGTTCGGAGTGATTTTTTCCCTGTTCATGCCATATCTGTGGAATCAATACCAGTCCTCGACAACGCTGGTCAGGCATTGGGTTTCGGTACTTGCGCTGGTTTCAGCATTATGCTTCACGTTCAATTCATCAGCCCTTGCATTTATCACCGCACTGATTTTTCAATTCTTTGTTTGTTCCATCCTGATCTCCCCGGGTTTTTCCTCATTTCATAAACTTCTCGAACAAAGGCACCCTGTCCGTTTTTTCATTGCGTGGATACTGGGTGGATTTTTCTCCTTTTTTGGAATCGGCTTCCTGCAAAATTTTTACCCGAGTTATTGGGAGTTCATCCTTTTGGGAATCCCGCTTAACATCCTTGCCACACTTGCCTGGGAGATCATTCTTGAACACGCGCTGTTTTCCATTAAGGAAACCTGGCGGCAAAAGGTCATACCACTGGCAGTCCTGGTGCTGGGCGTTGTTTTCATTGTTTTGACAGCCAGGCTTCTGGTTGCCTACGACCGGATTTTTTCACTTGATTTCTTCCTGCCAGATACGCATCTCATCCCGGTGTTTTTCGGTGTAGCCATCCTTTCTCAAAGCTGGACTGCTTTCATCCTCAACAAACTGGATCAAATCAACTGGCGCGCCTCCCGCTTTATCTGTTGGATCAAGTTCAACCTGCCCGGACTTCTGCTTGCCTCCGCCATTATGATCACCACCTTTGCCCTGGCAACTCCCTTCCTATCCACCGAGGCGGGCAGGGTGGACAATTACTTCGATACCGACTCGGTCGAATGGATGAACCGTCTCTCCGCTAATATCGAGGATCTGGGCAAGCTGCGTTCTGTGCATCCATTTGCCTTTTTGATCCTGCGCCCGCCCACCTGGCTGCTTTCACTTTTTCTGAACGGGGATAAAGTCTACGCAGCCATCGTCCTGAATTCTCTGGCAGGCGGTCTGTGTGTTTATCTAACATGGCTCTTCTTCAAACAAAGGACAGGGAACACAACCTACGCGCTGCTGATCGCTGCATTACTTGGATTGTCAAATTCGCACCTGATCTTAAGTACATTCCTGGAGACTTACATCTTTTCAGCCGCGGCGCTGATCGCGTTCCTGCTTCTGCTCCAAGCCGAGGATAATTCACTCAGACAACTTGTGCCTGTTGGCCTGTTAACGTTTGGGATCACGATCACCAACTTTGCGCAGACCTGCATTCTCTACTTCCTGATGCCCTCGCGCAGGCGAAGCATTTTCATGTATGTGTTTGCGGTACTTGCGATTGCCATCCTTGTGGCATTCGTTCAGGATATTTTGTATCCTTCCAGTAACCCATTTTTCATCCCATCGAATCTTTTGGAGGAAAGCGCGTATCGGTTTAACCTTTTCCAGGCAGAGCCTCGCCTTATTATCAGCCGCGCAAACTTAATGGCACGTCATCTCGCCCTGTTCGATGTGGTTGCACCCCGCCCGCTGATCCTCACCAATGAAGTGGGCTGTTCCTTCCCCTGCCTGCAAACGTATTATAAATACCGCGGTGTTTACGTCATTTCCTCCTATGTGGGCTTTGGCAGTTTGCTGGCTCGCATTTGGTTCGCCGCACTTGTATTGGCAGGCGAGTTTTACATATGGAAATTCTTTACGTCCCCAAAAGAGACACATCTGCAAGGCGCCCTGCTCCTGACGCTTCTCTTCAACTTCATCCTGCACATGTTCTACGGAGATGACCCGATCCTGTATTCCCCGAACTGGACCTATGCAGTTGTCTTTTTCTTTGGGATCTCGTACGAAAGCATGGCAGACAGGAAATGGTTTCAGGTGCTCCTGCTAATTTTCCTTGCTTGCCTGCTGGTCAATAACCTCGACCTGTTCCGCAAAACATTGGAAGCGATTTCAGCTTTCCTCTAAAACAATAAACTGCGGACTCGTTGAGTCCGCAGTTTATTATGCAGCCAGGGATTACCTG
>JBDTPH010000065.1:0-5896 GCA_039932795.1 Chloroflexota bacterium | reverse complement strand
GATGCAATCGCATAAGATCTGCCGCGTCATGGACCTGGCTGTCCGAAATGGTGTGCCTTTCATTTCGCTGATCGACTCAGGCGGCGCACGCATTCAGGAGGGCGTGCGCTCCATGGGTGGTTACGCAGAGATATTCCGGCGCAACGCGCAATACTCGGGCGTGATCCCGCAGATCGCAGTAATGCTCGGACCCTGTGCCGGCGGCGCGGCATACTCCCCTGCCCTGCAGGATATTGTCATCATGGTGGAGAAATCATCATTCATGTTCCTGACGGGACCCGATGTGATCAAAGCCGTGACAGGCGAAGTGATCGACGCAGAGTCACTGGGTGGCGCAAATGTACACATGTCGATCAGCGGCGTGGCACATGTAAGTGTGAAGAGCGAGAAGGAAGCGCTTGGAACGGTACGAACCTATCTCGCTTATCTGCCATCGAACAATGTTGAGAATCCGCCATTTGTCAAATCGAATGTCAATCCTGCATTAATGGACGAATCATTGAACAGCATTGTCCCCATTGATCCGTCTGAACCCTACATCATGCACCAGGTGATCGAGAAGATCATTGATAAGGGTACATTCTTTGAATTCCAACCCAGTTGGGCACGGAACGCGATCGTGGGACTGGCACGCATCGGCGGGCATAGCGTCGGCATTGTGGGACAGGAGCCGGCCATTATGGCAGGCGTGATCGACATCGACGCAGCTGACAAGATGACCCGCTTCGTCCGCATGTGCGACTGCTTCAACATTCCGCTGGTTACATTCGTTGATTCACCGGGCTTCCTGCCGGGCATTGCCCAGGAACACGGCGGCATCATCCGTCATGGGGCAAAGTTGCTTTATGCCTATTCCGAGGCAACCGTTCCGAAGATCTGCATCATCACACGCAAGGCATATGGTGGCGCGTACGTGGTGATGTCCAGTAAATATCTCGGTACAGATGTCACCTATGCGTGGCCTTCTGCTGAGATCGCGGTGCTTGGCGCGGAGGGTGCAGCCAATATTTTGTTCAAGAAACAAATTGAAGCAGCAGATGATTCGTCTGCTGAACGCAGGAAACTTGCGAATGAATATCGCGAGAAATTTAACAATCCATATTACGCCGCATCCACAGGCTATGTGGATGACATCATCGAGCCGCGTGAGTCCCGTCCGAAGATCATCGCAGCCCTATCTGCATTGCGCGATAAGTACACACCCGCGCCGCCGCGCAAGCATGGGAATATTCCGGTATGAGCAACATGTTAATAGCGCTTCAGATCACCGGGCTCGGCATGGGACTCGTCTTCGCCGCGATCATTTTGCTATGGTGGATGATGGCTCTGCTTACAGCCGTTACCGCGGATAAACAGACCGCATCAGCGACAACCGAGTCGCCCTCGGGGACGATGTCCGCTCCCGCTATCGACAGCGATATCAAAGCCCAAGCCGCGGCGATTGCCGTCGCGCTGGCGCTGGCTGAACAACAGGCATCGCATGCACACCCGTTGTCTGATCCCCCCACGGCAATCGTTTCTGCCTGGCAATTGGGCATGCGCACCCGGCAGATGTATCAAAAAGGAAGACCTGTTGTTCGTAATCCGCGCAAGGTAGGATAAGAAATGAAATACGTCGTCACTATTGCAGATAAGTCATATGAAGTGGAAATAGAAGATATCCAGGCGCGTCCTGTTATTGCACATGTGGGTGGGCAAAGGTTTGAAGTCCATCCTGAAAACGGGAACAGCTCGAAAGCCGAAAAGGATACGAGAGAGTTTGAGTTCGATACAACACCGAGGCCATCAGCCGATCCCAATGCAAACACCAATGAGTTGACCGCACCACTTCCTGGGACGATCATCGAAGTCTTCGTGAAGGCGGGAGATCAGGTCGAATCGGGGCAGATCATTGTCGTCATCGAGGCGATGAAGATGAAAAACAGCATCCGCTCCACTCGTGCGGGCAAGGTCGCTGAAGTGCTTGTCAGCGCGGGACAGACCGCGGCACACAAACAGGCATTGGTGAGATTCGAATGAACATCGCCGAGCTGCTTCCCGAACTGCTCAAAGGAATTCTGAATTTCACCTGGGGCAACGCCGTAATGATCACGGCTGCGCTGGTGCTGATCTACCTTGCAGTCTTTAAAGAGATCGAGCCTGTATTATTATTACCCATTGGCTTTGGTTGCTTGCTGGCGAACATTCCCATGGCAGGCATGACCGCCGCCGAAGGAATGATGGGAGTGCTGTATAACGCAGGCATTAAGACCGAATTATTCCCCTTATTGATATTCGTCGGAGTCGGGGCGATGATCGATTTCAGTCCGCTGCTGGCACAGCCGAAGATGGCATTGCTCGGCGCGGCGGGACAATTTGGCATCTTCGGCACCTTGATCCTGGCCATCGCCATCGGCTTCCCACTCAACCAGGCTGCATCAATTGGTGTGATCGGTGCGATAGATGGACCAACATCCATTTTTGTGGCGACAAAACTCGCGCCCGAAATACTCGCTCCCATTGCAGTCGCAGCATACTCATACATGAGTTTGATACCGATCATCCAACCGCCGTTAATGAAGCTGTTGACCACGAGAAGAGAACGCTTGATACGTATGGAATACGCGCCCAAACCGATTTCGCAAAAGGCACTGTTGTTCTTCCCCGTGATCCTGACACTGGTTGTTGGGCTGCTCGTCCCTGAAGCGACACCGCTGATTTCCATGCTGATGCTTGGGAATTTGCTCAAGGCATCGGGCGTGGTCGACCGATTAAGCAAATCTGCCCAGAATGAGATCATCAACATTGCAACCTTATTCCTCGGGCTGGCGATCGGCGCGACGATGAACGCAGCCAGCTTTCTCAATCTCGCGACCATTAAGATACTGGGGCTGGGTCTGATCGCTTTTGTATTGGATACCATCGCAGGTCTGCTCTTTGGAAAATTGATGGCCTGGCTGAGCGGCTACAAGATCAATCCATTGATCGGCGCGGCAGGCATTTCCGCGTTCCCCATGGCAGGACGTCTGGCGGCAAAGGTGGCAAATGATGAGGACCCAAATAACTTCATCCTGATGCATGCCATGGGAGCGAACACCGCAGGCCAGTTGGGCAGCGTCATTGCAGGCGGTATATTGTTGGCGATCGTGAGTAAATTGGTGTAGCATTCCCCCAAGGGCTTAAGTAAGCCACAGAGCATACGAAGATTCTGAGAAAGACTCAAGCAACTCTGCCGTCTCGCACCGACGTGCATGCTCGCGGCACGAACGGTGTGTTCTCTGTGGCTGTTTTTTTATACTTCCGTAAAATAATTCTCTTCCACACTCTTCCAGGTCTCATCATGCAACTTCATATACTTCGTTAGCAGCGGGTGGACGCGGTTCATCTCTTCATACATCCGTTGTGCAACCCGACGAATCGAAAAATGTGCGGTTGCTGCTGAGCGCAATTGACAGAACGCAAATGCTTCACGCAGATTGAACTCCGCCAGCACACGCCGATTAAAACCATTGGGGACAACATATTGCGCGACATTTGGATTAACTTCATATAGCTTCTCGAACAGCCTCCCAGCCGCATCCATCGCCGCTTCATACTCGGACCCGAATCCTGCCTCCGTTATCAAGCGCGGCATCGTATATCCCAGGCGCGTGGTCAGCCGCTGAGGTGTCTGCGTCATCATGCGGTGACGTTTGAACTCGGCGTACGCGCCCTGGTCCATGACGATATCGAATGTATAGCTTGTATATTCCAGTTCGCGGAGAGGCACATCATATTTATCCAGACGTCCCAACAGGGATTCAGCCAGCTTCATCCGCTCCGCTTTTTTGAGCACCTTCACATAATCCAGTGCCTGCATGTAAGTCATCTCTCCAAAACGATACAATGCCGCAGCTAAAACTTTCCTCTCACCGTTTTTGTCATAACTGATAAGTGTACACCAATCATCTGCCACAGTGTCACGGAGACTCTGGGATTTTTCTTTTGCCAGCGTCTCTATCTCTCCGCGGCTAAACTCCTGGATAGTATCCATCAAATACGGGACAGCGTCCGCGTATTTGACGAGAGTGGGCGTTTCAGCCTTTGCCACTTCCTTTACCTTTTCACCGATCTCGCGCACTTCGATCAATTCGTGCGAAAGCATCTTGCGGATCATGTTCTCCAGCACACGTGCATTGGCAGTCATGCCTACGTTGGCAAGCGACGCGGCCGGCAGAAGAAAGCGGCACACATCCACATATTTCGAGCGGATGCGGCGGTCCCAGGCTTCCTCCTTCTCGTTCTCACGGCGCGGGAAACGCTCAAGGACAAGACTCCGCACGGGGGCCAGGGCATCCGCATAGGTCTTGAAAAGGAGGCGCACAGTATCCACATATTGGTCGCGAAGTATGTGTTCATATAGCTCAGAGGGAATGAAAAAATTATCCGATTCCCACTTCTGATAGCGCGTGGATTTCTCTGTGTATGAAGCGAGACGGTTGCCTTCGATGCTCTCGATTGCAAGCCGCGAGACATTTTCGAACGCGATATGTAGAACAGCATGTTCCGCCACCGACGCATGACCATATCCCACCACCCACTTCTCATGGAACTGCGCAGATTTCTCGTCGCTGAGTTCCGCAGCAATATCACGGAACGAGTCAGGCGCGCGGGATGTCTTCGCAAAGGCAACTGCGATGGTTTCAGGGCTAAGGGCACGCGGCGAAAGCAGGTAAATGTCACGTTCAGGCATGGGAGTCTCCTCTGAAATCATTCGGGTCTGCCTTGCGAAAGTCTAAAACCTTTGCAAGGCTTATGAGATCGTCTCTAAAAGTCTGGCAGATTATAAAACAATAGCGGCTTTTCAGCCGCTACCTAAGATCTTTTTGGTATTCTCAATATCCTTCCATATCTGTTCCAGCAATGTATCCACTGAATCAAACCTCAACTCATCGCGCAGGCGTGCAATAAATTCAAGACGCACATCCTCGCCATAGATCTCACGGTTGAAGTCGAGAATATGCGCTTCCACATTGGGGATCTGTTTATCGGGTGTGAACGTGGGGTTGATGCCAATATTGATCGCGGCGCAATGTCTTTCCCCGTTCAAATATGCCCAGCACGCATAGATCCCATTTACAGGAATCATCTTATCGTGAGAATAACCAATGTTCGCAGTAGGCACGTGGATCGTTCTGCCGCGTGCGTCACCGTGCACCACGGGCCCATGCAGGCTATAGGGATGTCCGAGCAGGCGCGCGGCTTCAGTGACATTTCCTGTTGCGATCAACTTACGGATCTCCGTGGATGAGATCACACCGCTTTCATCGCTCAAAGCGGACACCACTTCGACCGTATATCCCAGTTCCCTGCCTATCTCCGTCAAACGTGCTGCATTGCCTTCGCGTCCCCGGCCTAGGGCAAAGTCATACCCAATCAACAGATTCTGTAGACCGATCCTACGCGTCAGCCGGGACATAAAATCGTAGGCGGTAACCGTCGAAAGGTCCCGCGTGAAGCGTTCGGTGATCACCACGTCAACATCCAGTCGACCAAGGATGCTGGCGCGTTCATCGGGCAGCGTCAGGCACTTGATCTCGTGCTCTGTCAGGACGGAGGCTGGATGCGGCTCAAACGTTAAAACGACAGCAGGCACGTCATTTTCACGCGCGCCTGCTGTCATTTTTTTGATGATCTGCTGGTGACCGCGATGGACGCCATCGAAGACGCCAATGGTCAACCAGGAACTTTGTAGATTAGCCTCTTCGAGCGAGCGGTAATGTTGCATATGTCGCAGTAAGCGGAAGGAAATCCGCAGTCGAAGCGTTAATCAGATGTGAAAAATACTTTTTTCGGCTGCCAGGCGGGCTTGCCGTCTTCGCCTTCCACGGCTTCCATCAGAGCAACCAGTTCACCCTGTGTACTCACGCCACGTGAG
>JBDTPH010000064.1:0-5529 GCA_039932795.1 Chloroflexota bacterium | reverse complement strand
CTTATCGTTGATCTGGCAATGAAAAATGGCTTGCGTCCCATCCTTGCAGGGCGCGCTGAAAAGCAGTTGCGCGCGCAGGCGCAGAAATACGATCTTGACTATCGTGCCTTCTCCCTCGATGAAACCGCCAAATTGGATTCCGCCCTGCTCGAAGTGGATGCGGTATTACATTGCGCGGGTCCATTCGTGCACACGTTCCGCCAGATGGCTGAGGCATGCCTGCGGACGAAACGTCACTATGTGGATATCAGCGGTGAGATCCCCGGTTTTGAAACACTGGCCGCCATGGATGCCCAGGCGAAGCAGGCAGGTATTATGCTCATGCCTGGCGGCGGGTTTGATATCGTCCCATCTGATTGTCTTGCCGCGCATGTCAAACGAAGGCTGCCTTCTGCAACTCACTTTCGGCTTTACATTCGCGGAGTTGGCGCAGGAGTCTCGCGGGGCACCGCAAAGTCTGCAATCGAGAACATGCACAGGCAGGGGACGATCCGCCGCGAGGGGAAGCTGGTCCAGGTGCGGCCCGCGTGGAGCGTCCGCAAGCAGGATTTCGGACGCGGTCCAGTGGATGTTGTATCGGTGGGATGGGGAGATGTCAGCACTGCCTATTACAGTACTGGAATTCCAAACATCGAAACCTATTTTGCGTTCCCAAAAACATACATCAATTTCCTGAAAGCCATGCGCCTGCTCGGTCCGCTGATGTATAACCGCCCCGTGAAAAAATTTCTAAAATTTGCTGTTAATACATTCACCCCGTCTGGACCCAATGATGAAAGAAGAAAAAGTGGGCTCACTATCGTGATCGCTGAGGCCACTGACCAACACGGGGGACGCGCCGTCTCGAAACTCGTTACGCCAGAGGCATATAATTGTACTGCGCTGACCACCGTTGAGATCATGAAGCGCATCTTAAATAATGACCCTTCGACAGGCTCAGGGCAGCGCCTAAAAATTGGATTTCAGACTCCATCGAGTGTCTACGGTGCGGATTTTATTTTGCAGTTCGATGGTGTGAAAAGGGAAGACCTGTCATGAAACATAATATCCTTTCCCGTTTCGTCCTGCTGATCATTTTAATTTCATCCTGCACATCCAGCGCAACACCTGCAATGGAGGAGGCGACCATGGCCATGGAACTCAAAAGCGACGCGTTCACAAGCGGACAATCCATCCCCGCAAAATACACCTGCAGCGCCAAAAATGTTTCCCCCGCGCTTTCATGGAGCGACCCGCCTGCGGGCACGCAGTCGTTTGCCCTGATCGTGGATGACCCCGACGCGCCGATGGGTACATGGATTCACTGGGTGCTATTCAACATCCCGGCCTCCATGCGCAGCCTGCAGGAAGACCTGCCGATCACCGGCAAGAATGTGGATCCCAATGCAATGTACGTCGGCAGGAATTCATCTGGCAACACGCGCTACGATGGTCCCTGCCCGCCGAGCGGCACGCACCGTTACTACTTTAAACTCTACGCACTGGATACAGTGATCGGCCTTCTGCCTGGCGCGTCCAAAGAGGAACTGCTTGGAGAGATGAAAGGACACATCCTCGCGCAGGGTGAATTGATGGGCACGTTCAGTAAATGATGGCTGCGAATTCAATCATTCAACGCGCTCGCGAGTATGGCAATCCTGTTATCCAGGGCAATCGTGCGACCTTGATCTGGGAAGGGAAAACTGCGCCGCGGCTGATTGGCGACCTGACCCGCTGGGACGAGCGACCGAAGCCATTCAAACGCACCTCATCTACGCTCGTACCTGCCACTGAGGCAACGATCTGGTCCTGTTCCCTGACCGTTCCCCGCGGCGCGTATGTTGAATATGCCTTCCACGACGACGTGACCCAGCAGCGATTTCTCGACCCCTGGAATCCGCACACGGTCAGCAATGGGATGGGCGGCCGTAATAATTACTTTTATATGCCCGAGACCATGCCTTCTCCGTTTTCCATGCGCCGCGCAGACGTGCCCATCGGCACGTTGACACGCCATCGCGTAGACGCCGGGTATTTACAGGAAAATGGCGGGCGCGATGTTTATCTGTACAAGCCAGCTGCAAAGGGGCCTTTTCCGTTACTGGTCGTCTATGACGGACCCGAGTACTTGAACCGCGGCCGGCTCGCCACCATTGTGGATAATCTCATCGCCGACAAGCGCATCCGTCCCATCGCAATGGCATTCCTCCAGAATGGACGCAGCCGCCGCCACGCAGAATACTTCTGCTCCGACGCAACCCTCTCCTGGCTCGATAGCGGGATCCTGCCATTGGCGCGCCAACATATGAGACTGGTCAATATCACCGAACAACCGGGCGCGTATGGTGTGCTGGGCATCTCGGCTGGCGCGTTGATGTCCATGTACACAGGTCTGCGAATGCCTGAAATTTTCGGGAAGGTGTTGTCTCAATCGGGCGTTTTCGCACTGGAAGGACGAGATGTCGCGGCGGTGGACCTGGTGCGGCACGAGCACGCGCGCGATATCAAAATATGGATGGATGTCGGTCAGCTTGATGAGCTGCTGGAAGACAACCGCAGGATGGTCCGCTTGTTGAACGAGAAAAACTATAACGTCATCTACCGCGAATTCGCCGGTGGCCACAACTACACGTCCTGGCGCGATGACATCTGGCATGGTCTGGAAGAAATGTTTCCCCTTTCGCTCTCCTAGAGGAACACTGAAGAATTGTGAAAACGCCGAAGGTCTGGAAGTTTTCTAGATTATCGATACGTTTGTTTTCCAACCCTGAGAGGTGATATAGGTTTGAGTAATCATGTCCTCCCTTCGGGATTGCAAAAGGTCTGTACACAAATCTGAATGAAGACAGGATTTTGTTGCATTTGCATTCGAGTGTTGGAAAAACGCCGAAGGCGTGAAACTTTTATCGACGAAGGAATGTATTGTTATTGAACCCCAACGGGGTGATATGAGGAGTTCCATGATTCTTGCAACATTATGCTACCTCAAACGTGATGGGTGTACTTTGATGCTTCATCGCAATAAGAAGCCCAATGACATTCATGAAGGAAAATGGAATGGGTTGGGCGGAAAATTCGAGGCGGGGGAAACTCCTGAAGAGTGTATCAAGCGCGAGGTGCAGGAAGAGGCAGGGCTTGTCATCGAGCACCCACGTTTGCACGGTTTGTTGATGTTTCCAAACTTTAAAGGGAATGACTGGTATGTTTTCGTTTTCACTACAACGGAGTTCAGCGGCGAGATGATCGAATCTCCGGAAGGCACACTGGCCTGGATCAAAGATGATGAATTAAAGGGTTTAAGCCTGTGGGAGAGCGATCATATCTTTTTCCCGTGGATCGAGAATGGGAAATTTTTCTCTGCCAGGTTCGAGTATGAGGGGGATGTAATGAAGGGGTATGAAGTGACGTTCCCGCTAACAGAAGTATAATCAGAGTATGTCAGTCCTTTCAGGCAGGCGCATACTCCTCGGTGTTACGGGCTCGATCGCCGCGTACAAAGCCGCGGACCTGGCTTCCAGGCTTACACAAGCCGGCGCGCAGGTGGATGTGATCCTCTCGGGCGCAGCTGAAAAATTCATCACACCACTCACATTTCAATCGGTTAGCGGAAGACGCGCGTTCGTCGATTCAGACCTGTGGGGAAATGAAGCTCATGTTTTACACGTGGGTCTGGGCCATACCGTTGACCTGATCATCATCGCTCCCTGCACGGCAAATACGATTGCCAAACTGGCACACGGCCAGGCCGATTCATTGCTCCTGGTCACAGCGCTGGCGGCAAACTGTCCGTTGCTGCTTGCACCGGCCATGGATGGCGGCATGTTCGATCATCCGGCTACCCAGGAAAATGTGGATACACTGAAGAAGCGCGGCGCGATCATCGTCGGCCCGGCCGAGGGACATCTCGCTTCGGGACTCACTGGGCCGGGACGCATGCTCGAGCCCATGGAAATTCTGGGACATGCCCGCCTCGCTCTCGGATATAACGGCCTGCTCGCTGCTAAGAAAATCCTTATCACCGCCGGCGGGACTCAGGAGCCGCTCGACCCCGTCCGTGTGCTGACCAATCGCTCCTCAGGGAAACAGGGCTATGCTCTGGCTCAAGCTGCGTTGGATGCAGGCGCACAGGTCACGTTGATCACCACTCCCACTGGATTGACCCCTCCGATTGGTGCGCGAGTCGTGGAGGTTGAAACTGCAAAGCAAATGCTGGATTGTGTCCTCAATGAATCAGGGGATAGCGACGCGCTCATCATGGCTGCGGCGGTGGCAGATTTTCGTCCGAAGAATCAGGCGAAGGACAAGATCAAGAAGGATGGCGGGGTTCCGCAGATCGAGCTTGAGGCGACAGACGATATTTTGAAAACGGTATCCAGCCAGCGGCTTGCCGCGAAGCGAAATCCTCCGTTTGTGGTGGTGGGCTTTGCAGCCGAGTCCCGCGATCTGCTGGAAAACGCTGCAGTTAAGTTAAAATCCAAAGGGTTGGATTTCATTGCTGCCAATGACATCTCCGCGGGGGATGCCGGTTTTGCGGTCGACACGAACCGTATTACATTAATATTTGCAGATGGCCGTACAGAATCGTTGTCACTGATGAGCAAGACTGAAGTGGCTGAAACAATCATTGAACGACTTGCGGCTCTGCTGGAGTAATTATGCGTATTCTCGTTATGTCTGACATCCATGCGAACTATACAGCCCTGGAAGCGGTGTTGAACGATGCAGGAACAGTGGATGAGACGTGGTGCCTGGGCGACCTGGTGGGCTATGGACCCGACCCGAACGCTGTGCTCGAGCTCATGCGTGAGGTCAGGAGCCTGACCTGTATACTTGGCAACCACGATGTGGCGGTGATCGGCAAGATTCCCTTCGAAGCATTTAATGGGGATGCGCGCCGCACACTTGTGTATCATGAACGTGTGCTTACCGCAGACAACATGGATTTCCTGCGCTCGCTTTCCTCGAGCCTGAAGGTGCGCGAAGATGCCAGCCTTGTGCACGGCAGCCCGCGTGATTCGGTCTGGGAATATATTTTGAACACACTTTCGGCACGTTTGAACTTTGACCATTTCACCACACCCTGGTGTTTCGTCGGACATTCCCATTTGCAGTGCATGTTCCAGCTCGATCAAAAAACGGACCGCGTCAACCTCAAGCCGATTAGGGCGGGCGAACCGATCAAGCTGGAGCCGAGGCTGATCGCCAACCCCGGCTCGGTGGGCCAGCCTCGTGACCGAGATGCGCGCGCTGCATACGCCATCTACGACAGTACCGCCAAGACGTGGGAACCGCGCCGTGCTGCTTATAACATTCCTGAGGTGCAAAAACGCATCCGCGATGCCGGGTTGCCGGAGAAGCATGCGGTGAGGATTGCAGAGGGGTGGTAGTGACCCCCACCCGCCTACGGCGACCTCCTCCAATTCCTGACGAACTTCAGTCAGGAATTGGAGGAGGTGTCACATAGGGACGGAGGGGGCCGGGTCGGGGAACATTTTAAGTATAGGCATCGTCCTCCGGGTGAAATCATCGTACATTCATAAAGGAGAAAAA
>JBDTPH010000063.1:0-4914 GCA_039932795.1 Chloroflexota bacterium | reverse complement strand
ATTGATTTTACATCACAAACCCAACCACTTCCCGGCCTCGCGCGCAAGATTTGTGGCAGGTCCCTGGCGGGCGGTGCATGGAGGCAATGATTCCAGGAATAACCTTCCATATTGTTTGGTCAGAACGCGGCGATCCAGAATGGCGACCACCCCGCGGTCAGATGCGGTACGGATCAGTCGCCCAAATCCCTGGCGGAATTTCAAGATGGCTTCGGGCAGGTAATATTCCTGAAAGGAATCTTCGTACATTTCCGAGCGGGCCGCGATCAGTGGATCCGTGGGGACATCAAAGGGCAATTTTGTGATCATCACAAGCGAGAGCGAATCGCCGGGCACATCCACACCTTCCCAGAAGGATTTGGTGCCCAACAGCACAGCGCGTTCTGTGGCTTTGAATGATTCAAGCAATGCATTTGGTGATGCGCCATCTCCCTGTTCGTAGACGTAGATCTCTTCACGCGCCAATGCCCCTGTAATGGCCTGGGATGTCTTCTTCAACGCGGCGTAGGAGGTAAACAGCACCAGCATCCGCCCACCGATGGCTTTAGCCGTAGTAATGATCGTGCGGTCAAGAGCCTGCTGATAACCGTTGGCGTTGGGTTCAGGAATGTCATTGGCAATATAGAGCAGCGCCGCGCTTTCGTAATCGTACGGCGAACCCAATTGCATCTCCTCTGCTTCGTCTGCGCCGAGGGTATTGCGCAGATACTGGAATTCACCGTGTGTGGTCAATGTGGCAGAGGTCAGGATCACAGTCTGCTTCTCGTGCCAGAGATATTTCTCGATCAACGGTCCCACACGCAGGGGAGCGGCGTTCAACCCCAGTTTGTTCCCATTGGGCTGGACTTCGATCCAATACACGAGGCCATCGTTGGGCTTGCTGATCATGCCTGAGACGTTGGCCTCGGCTTCCCCAAGCCTGCGCGCCACGTTGCTGAGATCTGCCATCACATCCTGCAGGTTCTCATGACCGTCGGCGTACAATTCCGCGATCGCCTGGTAGATTTCCTCCAATGCTTTCAGCAGCATGCGCAGAGCAGAACCCGTGCCATCCCATGCAATCTCGACCTCCTCCCAGTACGGCAACGTCCGTGTGGAGGGCAGGACGCGTGCCTGCCAGGCATAATTCGATTGCGCCTGGCCTTCGCGTTGGAGACGGGCGAACTCAGCCAGCACGGTGAAGAATGAACGATTCATCTGCTCGATGCGGAATGACATGTCGGTGGCGCGGACCACTTTTTGCTGAAGCAGGCCGAAGTCTGATGGGCGAAGCGCATCTTTCGTCTCTGTGAGTAAGTGTCCAAGCACGCCGGATGTCGATCCGCCGATTTCCTTCGTCATGCGTTCCAGATCGAATTGGTTTAATTTAAAGGAAAGTGAATTGGTCGTCGCCGATTCAAGGTGGTGTCCCTCATCAATGATGAGGTGCGAATATTCGGGCAGCACTTTACTGCCCGTTGCAATGTCTGAAAGGAGAAGCGCATGGTTGACCACCAGCACATGTGCGGATTGTGAGGCGGTCTTGGTGCGATGGAATGGGCACGCGCCGCCTGTTCGTTTGATACAGGTTTCGGTGGTGCAGGCATCGTCCTCCGCCGAAAGACGCATCCACACTTCACGCTCGGCCGGCCCTGTAAGATTCAACTCACTGCGGTCGCCGCTTTGATTCGTCATCTGCCATACCATTACCTTGGCGAGAACGCGCATTTCATCTGTGGTGCGCGGACCGAAGTGACGAAGGTTTTCCAGACGGCGCGGGCATAAATAATTCGAGCGTCCCTTCAAGATGGCAAAACGAAAATCAAGGTTCAATGCCTGACTCAGATTGGGAAGGTCACGTTGAATGAGCTGGTCTTGCAGGTTGATCGTGTTTGTTGAAATGACCACGCGCGTGTTGTTTTGTTTGGCGAACAACGCGGCAGGCACGAGATAGGCAAATGACTTGCCGACACCGGTACCCGCCTCCACCATCAAATGGCTTCCATACGAAAGCGCGTTCGTGACCGCGCGCAGCATTTCCACCTGTTCGGGCCGCTGTTCGAACGTCTCGAAGTATTGCGAGAACGGACCGCCATACTCAAGCACCGAAGCGATCTCCTCGGCATCCAGAGGGATGGGCCTTTCGGGATTTTCCAGGGGTGGATATTTGGACTCATCGAACCACGCGCCGGCATCCTTCTTTCTGATGCGTTTCGGCTGGACGCCGTCCTTGCTGCGGGTGCGGATCACTTCCTGAAATAACCAGCTGGCGTCCCATGCAAGCGGCTCGCTCAAGCGGAGTATTTCATCCACCATTTCGAGCGGCAGTTCGCGCGCCATCTCAAACAGACGGTTGAACGCCGCCATGGTGACTCTGGCATCATCCAGTGCGCGATGGGTTGCCGGCAGCAGAATTCCAAGTTGTTTCCCCAGCGACCCCAAATTGTAGCGGCTTGCCGTTGGCATCAACACGGATGCCAGTTCATAAGTATCAATGACTTCGTTATTAGCAAAAAGCCCCGACTTCTGCAGGAAACCCAGGTCAAAACGGACGTTATGACCCACAATCGGCGCGTCACCTACGAATTCTTCGAGCCGGGGTGCCATGTCTGCCAGGCGCGGCGCATTGCGGACTTCTGCATCGCTGATGCCTGTCAGCCCGGTAATAAATTCTGGAATATGTTTGTTGGGATTGATGAGCGACGACCACTCAGCTTCCACGCGATGACCTTTGAACTTCACCGCCCCGATCTCAATGATGGCATCACGGCCTTCATTGAGACCCGTCGTTTCAATATCAATGGCTACAATTGATTGCATAATACGTGTACTTCGTTGAGCATTGAGGCAGATGCCTTATGCTCAAATCAATTCTCTTTCCAAGGGGATGTATTATCTTCAGCTTGCAGAAGTAGAACAAGTGTATCATAAATGTGTAGGGGCACGAACTATCCTCCTGCGGATATCATGCCCCTGCGGATTATTCCGGTAACGCGGCTTTGATCGCCGCCAGCTGCATCTGGCTGATGGGCTTTTCCTTCGCCTTCTGCCGAAAGAAATCCTTTACCTGCTTCAACTTCATTGCAGGCACGGGTGTGTCTTCTACACTGATCTCCACTTCGTCATGGGTGAAAACGATCAATGGTTTCGGCTCGGGGATCTGCGACTCATCGAGGTGTTTGGCAAAATACTTTTGGAGGGCGTTGACCTCATTGTTAATTTCAATGTCGGGTCGTCCCAGACTTTCCTGTCCAAAGATGCGCATATACGACTGTAAAAATCCACCACCGCTCATCTGCCAGCGATTCTTTTTATAGGTGACTTGTCCACGCTGGTGGTAGGGCATCACTATCCACACGCCAGAAGGTCCGACCAGCAGATGCGAAGCGGGAGCGATGTAGTGGTACATGGTGTAGTCACCGGGTAACCCCTTGAGTCCCGCATCCAGTTTTTCATCGGGACGTGGTCTTCGTCCGTAGCGATTGCCCATATACATGCCGATTTGTGTCAGTGTAAAGCCCCCTAGAAGAGCCGCAAGTGCCCAGACAAACAGGTCTGTGCGGGTCAGGGAAATATACATTCCCAAGCCCAGTACCGCCAGCGCCGCAAGGCTGGTCCAATTACCGATCGTTCCATTACGTTTGATCAATTTTTCGTTCTTGATGATTTTCATGAATACCTTTTGGGGGACACGGATTTCACAGAATTGACGGAAGGCTTCGAATTTGACGGAAGAATTATGTCTTGATCCACGAAAGGGTTCCTTTACGTTCATTATCATAGACTTTTCGGCGGAATTCAGCAGCCGGGCCAAAGTTGAGCACTAATCCTACTTCAATTTGGGCCGCTTTTCAATAATTCAGCAATTGAGCAGCATGATCCTCGACGATCCTTTCACCCGCCTTCAATTCCAGCAAAACTACATCATCAACAATCAAATCTGCGATATATTCGCCCACTTTACGATCATGGAAATAAACCTGTAAATGGACTTGCGGCTCAGCTTTCATTCCAGGTTCAGTTAATAGTATTAACAGGGGATTTTCATAAACCTTTTCGGAAAATCCATAACCAAGTTCCTTGTGGACTTGAAAAAATGCACCAGGAATCTTCCCTGTCAAATCCGAATGCTTGCCCTCAAATTTGCCGCGAATCGTCATTGTTTTGTTCTTTCCGTAAAATTCAAGTTTTATCCGTGTTGCCCGTGCAATCCGTGTCCAATGATTATTTCTTCAAACTTTCCTCGATCGCGCCCTTCAAGGCACCGAGCACGTTGGCTTCTACTGCGTTCTTCGCGACTCGCACCGCGCTTTTGATCGCCAACGCATTAGACCGGCCATGACCGATGAACACGAGTCCATTTACGCCAAGCAGTGGCGCCGCACCTTCTTCGCTGGGATCAAGCATTTTCTTGATGGAACCGAGCGCTGGTCTGACCAATGCACCACCAACTTTTGTTGGCAGGTTTCCACCCTTGATTGTCTCACGGATTTTCTCGATCAAGAACTTCGCTACTGCCTCTGTGGCTTTCAGGAACACGTTTCCAGTAAAGCCATCCGTGACAGCCACATCCACATGCCCATTGAAGATTTCCTTCCCCTCTACATTCCCAACGAAATTGATCTTCGCATTTGCAAGCAGGGGATAGGCACCCTTAACCAACTCGCTTCCCTTGCCTGGTTCCTCTCCATTGGAGATCAAGCCGACTCTTGGATTCTTGATGCCACGAACCCTTTCCGCAAAGACGCTTCCCATGATTCCGAATTGAGCAAGATTTTCGGGCTTGCAATCCGGGTTGGCCCCGATGTCAACCACGGTGCAGGTGCCTGTCGCCGTTGGGAACGGACCCGCCAGTGCCGGGCGGTCCACACCGCGGATGCGGCCCAGCCTGAACAGGGAGGTGACCATCGCTGCACCGGTATTCCCCGCGGTAAC
>JBDTPH010000062.1:0-9621 GCA_039932795.1 Chloroflexota bacterium | reverse complement strand
CCATCCAGCCCGCGATATTCGATAAAGAAATCGGTCTTCTTCGTATCGGTCAGTGCGCCTGTGAAGTAAATATCCTCCACGTCATCCGGCTTTTGTTTTAGCATCTCAAGCAGGGTTGCAAAGAAATTCTTCTCAGGCTTGGAGTCAAAGTTGTAAGGCGTGTAATGAAAACCGAACTTGCCTGCCTGCTTCTGCCATTCTTCATAGTGGATCAGCAAATGCTCACGGTCAATGGGGTACGAAATCTCTGCCGTGTAGGTCTCATCGCCTTTGTCGTCCGTGTGTTTCTCGAAGCCATCTTTCTTGACCAATGCCAGCGCCACCTCAACCGTCTCTTCGACAGTTTCATACTTTGAAGTCTGCGCTTCGATTTGCTTTATGAGTTCAAGATAATGGGATACGGGTAAAGCATCTGCCTCTCCGTAGACGCGACGCAATTCATCCAGCAACTCAAACGGTTCCAGACGATAAGAGCGTGCCAAATCCTGTGCCGTTGTATAGAGATCAAAGGTGTCCACATCGTATAATTCCGCTACATCTTCCAGGGCTACCAGCTTGCCTCTTTCGCTGGGTGTAAAAGCGACCACTCTGCCTTTGTCCGCGCCGGTGGTGGGGCGTGTTAATTTTATTGGCTTGCTTTCCTTCTCAACCCGCCGAACGCTTCGCACGGTCTTGCGAACCACGAGCGGCGGCAAATCGATTTTACGTAAAGTGATAATAGCCTGCCTGCTGCGTGACTCACCGCCGAGTAAGTCGGCGAACGACTCGCCGTAGGTCTCTTGCAGTTGCCTATCCAGCACGCCTCTGTTTTCAATCGAGAGATAAATGCGCGCCTTCGAGTCATTGCCTGCCACCTGACGCAAACAACGCGAAGCGGCTTGCAAAACAAAGTTATTACTGCTCCTGAGTTGCCTGGCCAATGCACAGGCAAATAACGCAGGCACGTTCCAGCCTTCCACACCGCGATCAACCAACAGGGCGATGCGCTGCGGCGAGTCCTTCGATTTGAATCGGTCGAAGTCCGCTTTGCTTTCCTTCTTCGTGTGGTGCTCCAAAATCAAGGCAGGCGAGAGTCCGATCTTCGTCAACGTGCCTTCGATGATCGGACGCAGTTCCGCCACGTCATCGGTTTGCGGAAAGAAGATCGCCAGTTTGGCGGGCGTGCCATCCGGCAGGTTCACATCCCCATAGGTCTTGAAGAAATCCTCCACCACGAAAGACAGGTATTCCTTTTCATTGCCCTGAAAATCAATCCCGTAAATATTGCCCGCCACTTCCTTCAAAATGCCGTCATGGATGCCTTCGGAGAGTCCATACCACATGACCACATCCCGCAGGGGCTGGCGTTGGAAGAACGGCGTGCCGGTGGTGTTCACCACACAGACCAGTTGCGTTTCGTGCGCGGCGCGTGCTTCGGTTTCAGAATGTGGATTATGGAGGTAGTCCACCGTCCTGCGGACTTTCTTCAAATCCGCGTCCATTGCCTGACCGTAGGTATGGTGCGCCTCATCTGAGAAGATCGCCAGCTTTGGCAAACTCGCAATCGCCTGCAAGCGCAGGTTGGCGACTTCGGCTTTGGCTTCATCCTCCTTATCCTTGTTGAACAGTGGACCCAAATCGCCCTTGCGAATATTCTCTTTTTGAATGCGGATCTTCTCAGTATTGGTGACGATCACATTCCAGGAACTGCCGCGTGTGACGGGAATATCAGGGTCGCCATCACGCGTGAATGTCAGTTTCAACGTTGCCGCAAAGGATTTATACATGCGCGGCGGCAAAATGGCTTCATACTTCATCTCTGCCAGCTCGCGCAAACTCTCGATGATGGTTTTTCCTGGGGCAAACACCAGCGCATTTTCTACGAAGCCGTTATCAGGGAATTCCTGTGCCATCGCAAACTCAGTTGCAAAAATTGCGCCGATCAAGATTGTCTTGCCTGCACCCATTGCCAGCGCGAGGATGTAACTTGGGTACTCCAAAGTCAAGGTTTCGCGCACGGCTTCTAGTTTGTATTGACGTACAAAGTCTCCATCTGCTCTGATTTTTTCAATGAGCCCCTCATAGCCAATATCCAGTACCATCTCGCGCATGTCGGGATGGCTTATTCCCAACGCGCTTAGGCGTTCAGTGATTCTGGGGAACGACTTTGTGTAAAGCTCAAGGATATGGGGAGTCTTTTCAACCAAACGCAAATACCAATATGTTTCCAATGCCCGCAATTGGGGTTTGCGAAGACGAAAATTTGGAACATCAGGGTCCGATGCCCATTCAAGGATCTCTGCGATAGCAGGGTACTCATCGTGCTCGTAGTTCTTTTCCCGCCAGGCAGTTACGTGTCCCGAGAGCGCTTCGTAGAGTTGCATGGGGGTATTATATCTCTCAATAATAGACAATTCCTTGAGATCAGCCAAACCGACCCTTCGAACAGGGAACAGGCTGCGAGGTTTTTCCGTTTAATAATACAAGCCAAATGTTGAAAATGATAAAATTAAAGCTGACCGTTCTTCGGCCTCGAATTGAACAGGAGAGTAGAGTTCGCATGATGACTCATAACCATAGATCGATGATAGCTGCAATAAGCCTAGTTCTTGCAACCCTTTCCTGCAACAGTCCACTGGCCAATCCGACGCCGGAAGAATCCGCGCCTGAAATTCAGACTGCCGCCGCTCAGACCCTGCAGGTGATCCTCACTCCTTCCATAACAGCAACCACCCAACAATCCCTTATTCCCAATACTCCGATTGCCACGGCTACAAAAGTGGGCGCTTTCACACAAACCCCAACCTATTCCGTGCCCATGCTCACCGTGCGCGAACAGACCAACTGCCGCGCCGGTCCGGGACAGGATTACGAAATTCTGTTCACTTATTTAGCAGGGAAACAGCTTGAGATTGCCGGGCGTTATGATCCCAATAATTTCTGGCTGGTAAACGCTCCTGAAAGTCCGACGGGCACATGCTGGCTGTGGGGTGAGTATGTGGAAGTGACAGGCAGTTATTGGGTGGTGCCTTCCGTCACACCGCCGGGAACCGCAACCCTCGCGCCACCGCAGGCACCGTCCATGAAAAATTGGGAATACTCGTGCAGCGGGGGAACCATGACTGTCCTCCTGGAGTGGACAGACAAAGCCACCGACGAGACAGGCTATCGCGTCTTTCGCAATGGAGAGATGCTCGTGGAACTCCCAGCCAACTCCGCATCCTATACGGATTCAGTTGCGTTGCTTTCAGGCGAAGATGTGGAATATTATGTGCAGGTATATGCTCCAGGCGGTTCGGCAAATACCAATGGGATACGAATGTCCTGCTGAAACATGAAGCAATTAAAAAATGTCCCGGAAATATCCGGGACATTTTTGTTTAAGATAATTGTTCGCTTCGACTGCGCTCAAAGTACATTCGCTCCGCTCAGCGCGATGGGTTTCAATCTATGCTTCTTCAAGCTGTTCCTTGATCTTCTTGGTCTGCTTGCCGCGGTCATCCGTCCTGAGAATGCGCTTGCGGATGCGATACGACTCAGGCGTGACTTCGAGCAGTTCGTCATCAGACAGGTATTCGACCGCCTCGTCCAGAGACATGCGTCGGGGCGGAGTCAGGCGGATTTCCATGTCTCCACCGGCCGAGCGGATATTCGTCAGATGCTTTTTCTTGCAGACGTTTATGGGCATATCCTGTCCGCGTGTGTTTTCGCCGACGACCATGCCTTCATAGACTGCAACGCCCGGTCCCAAAAACAGAGTGCCGCGATCTTCTGCATTCTTCAACGCGTAGGCAGTTGTGTCACCCGCCTCCCAGGCAACGAGCGAGCCTGTCGTGCGCGTGGACATGGGTCCCGCCATTTCATCGTATCCATGGAAAATGGAATGCATGACACCCGCGCCGCGCGTGGATGTGAGGAACTGGTAACGGAAACCGAGCAGGCCGCGCGTGGGTGCAATGTAGATCATGCGCGTCATTCCCTGACCCGCGTCCTGCATGTCCATCATGCGGCCGCGTCTCGACCCGAGCATTTCCACAACCGCGCCGACGGTCTCATTACTGGTTTCGATGTGAACTTCTTCGAACGGTTCAAGCAACGCGCCATCATCCGCCTTGTGGAAGATGACCTCAGGACGCGAGACCTGGAATTCGTACCCTTCACGCCGCATGGTTTCGATGAGAATTCCGAGGTGCAGCTCACCGCGGCCCGAGACCAGGAAATTCTCAGCCGATTCAGTTTCTTCCACGCGCAGTGCGACATTTGTGCGCAATTCGTCGAATAGACGCTCACGCAGTTTACGGGAGGTGCCCCACTTTCCTTCGCGACCTGCAAACGGCGCTGTGTTGACACCAAACGTCATGCGGACGGTTGGCTCCTCCACTTTGATGGTTGGCAGCGCAATGGGGTTGTTGGGATCGGCAAGCGTCTCTCCAATGCCAATGCCATCGAGTCCTGCAAAGGAAACGATATCACCAGCGACCGCCTGTTCGATCTCGATCTTGTTCAACCCCTGGAAGGTGTAAAGATATTTGGCAGATTCAGGGAGGGAGCGTCCATCGCGTGTCATGCGAATCAAGCGTTGACCTGCCTTGATCGTACCTGAGAAGATTCGCCCGATGGCCGTCACGCCGCGGTAATCATCGTAACCCAACATGGTTACGAGCACCTGCAAGGGACCCTCGGGGTCCACCTTCGGAGCAGGGATTTTCTCGAGAATGACATCAAAAAGAGGCTGAAGATCAGGTCCTACTTCCTGGGTGAGGCCTGCTTTACCAGCCGTCGCCTGGGCATAGACAACCGGGAAATCCGCCTGCTCTTCGCTTGCGCCAAGCTCGATGAAGAGGTCAAAGGTTTCGTTGAGGACGCGTGAGGGTTCTGCATCCTTGCGGTCCACTTTGTTGATCACGACAACGGCCTTGTGTCCCATTTGAAGCGCCTTCTTGAGCACAAAGCGCGTCTGCGGCATGGGGCCTTCGGCGGCATCCACGAGCAGGAGAACGCCATCCACCATGTTCATGACGCGTTCCACTTCCCCGCCAAAATCGGCATGCCCGGGAGTGTCCACAATATTGATCTTGATCGGCTTGCCGGTCTTTGGATCATTGAGCGTGATGGCAGTATTTTTTGCAAGGATGGTAATGCCACGCTCGCGTTCAAGATCGTTGGAATCCATGATGCGTTCTTCGATATGCTGATTGTCGCGGAAAGTATGTGACTGGCGCAGAAGGCCATCCACAAGAGTGGTCTTGCCATGGTCGACGTGGGCGATAATGGCTATGTTACGGAGGTCGGTTCGTTCGATAAGCATTTTTACACCTGATTTCAAATACTATGTCATTGCGAGCGTTTTGTGCGAAGCAATCTCCTATTGTAGAGTTTGTACGAGTTCGCAGGAGATTGCTTCGTCGCCTGCGGCTCCTCGCAACGACATGTAGTTTATACACACAAAAACCCCCGGCGGGGAAAGGCCGAGGGTTTTTCTGGATCAAAAAAAAGGGTTCGGCGTGCGGATGTTATTCTATCAGACTTTCCAAGACTTCGGAAGTCTTGGATTCACCTGAGCGCCTAAGGGGCTGCGTCGCGGGCGCAGCGAAAACCGATGTCGAAGGTGTTGTAATTAGCACCAAAATTGCTGCGGTGGTAGGCCGTGACATCGAACCTGGGCCAGGAGCCGCCGCGCAGCACCCGGGATTGTCCAACAATTGGGCCAGTCGGATTATTCCTGGGAGATGTTGCGTAATAATTTTGGGAATACCAATCGGCAACCCATTCCCAAACATTCCCGGTCATATCGTACACACCATAGGGACTCTTACCGTCCTCATAAATACCCACTTCACTGGTGCGGTTGACACAGTTTTGATAATTGGCTTTCTGGCAATCCAAGTCTCTTCCCCAGGGATAAGTATTTCCTTCTTTGCCGCGTGCTGCTTTCTCCCACTCGGCTTCAGTGGGGAGGCGGGCATCGCGCCACTCACAGTAGGCTTTTGCCATGTTCCAATCCACGTATATAACAGGGTAGTCGTCATATTGTGGATTGTCGTAATAGATCCTGTTGGGACTTTCGACGAAGAAATAGGTCTGTCTTGGCGGCTCGCAGTTGCCATCATCCACACAGGCTTTATACAGCTGGTTGGTCACCTCGTACTTGTCAATATAGAAAGCATCCAGGTAAACCGTATGAACTGGCTGCTCGTCCGCCAGGCCTCTGCCGCTACCCATCTGGAATTCCCCTTCCGGGACAAGAACCATCCCGGCGCCCTTGTCATCGATGATCTCGAGCAGCGGAGCACTGGGGGTCATTGTTGTTTCTTCAGTCGGTGTTTGCATGGCAGTCGGTGCTGCTGTGGTGGGAGTAGGCGTGTTATTGGATGTTACGGGTACCACAGCAGGGGCTGCTGTGGATGTAGGACTCTCCCGGGTTGGCGCCGGTGTCTCTGTCGGTACTTTTGCCGAAGCAGGCCCTGACAGTATTCTTGTGAATGCATATCCCGCCACTAGAATTGCAAGGATCGAAAATCCGAATATCCCGATGAGTTTCGATCGGGGTCTGACAGGAACAGGCTGTGCCGCATCCTTGACTTTTCGTTGAGACTCAATTTTTTCGAAGGCGAGACGGTCGGCTTCCTCCATGGCTTTCCGATCGGCTTCGATTTGAGCCGATGAGTCCGGAGTGTCCTCAAGAAGTTCTTTTCGCGGAATGGTTGGCTGGGCGATCAGGTTTCTTAACAGCTCTTTGGCAGATTGGACCCCGTCATCGAAGTTCTTATCCGTAAAATCCACGTACTGGAAGCGCCTCAACCGTAACGGAATATTGCTCTTTTCCAGCAAAACCGGCAGCATTCGCTTGCCATTGTCGATTGCGTATCCAATCTCATCCAGAACATTTTCAGAGGTACTCGAAGCCCGGGTAATGATAACCATGAAGATGTCGCATTCAACCAATGCTTTTTCAACTTCAACATCCCAGCGCGAGCCGGGAGGAATATCCAGCTGGTCCAGCCAGACAGGGAGGCCTTCCGCTTTCAATTCCTTCGCCAACTTAATGGCGAAATCCTTGTTGACTCTCGAATAACTGAGAAATGTCCTGCGCTGCTTTTCCATGGTTGTATCTCCTCCAAGCACAGTTCCTGGATTTATTAAAATATTATATATCAACAATATCGGAATACAAGGGGCAATATCTCTACTTTTTCTCTTACTACGGGCATGCATTTATTTTGAATCTCTTTTGCAACCTGCCCGGTTTCACGTTATAATGAGGTCACCATGAGATACGAACGTTCTGCCAACTTCTTTCTTTGCATAGGTATGCGCGGTTTTGATACCAAGGGGCTTTCTGGAATCGCGCCTGCTGCCTGAAGATAGTTCGTTTCGTTTGCTTTCTTGCGCCGCAGGTCTACCTGCGGCGTTTTTGTTTAAGTCAAATCCGTTGGTCGAGTAGGCGGGGCTCGTCCGCCATATCGAGACCAAATAGTTAGCAAAAGTGTCTCTCTAACCTGTGGTCTCGATATGAGCGAGAAGAACACTCGCGCTACTCGACCACCGAATAAGATTATTATCGGAGTACTTATGATCTCGATTACAGTTTCAAAGGCGACCCTGATCCTTGGAGCCCACGTCATCTTTCGTGACCTGGACTGGGAAGTTCAGCATGACCAGAAAATCGGTTTGATCGGTCCGAATGGCGCGGGAAAATCATCGATCCTGAAATTGATCATAGGTGAGCACGCGCCCGAAAAAGGCGGAGCCGTCATCAAAGCCAAAGGCGTGACCCTTGGATACCTGCCTCAGCACCCCGAGTTTGACCCGCAGAAAACGGCCATCTCCCTGGCGCTGGAGGGCAACTCACGCGTGATGGAGATCGAAGCGGAATTGCAGCGTGTGGAGAGCAAGCTGGGTGACCCCGCGGTCTATAACAATGCAAAAGCGTTGGAGCGCGCACTCGATGCACAGCATCTTTTACTGGAGGAATTTGAGTCCCTGGGCGGCCTGAACTATGAGTCGCGCGTCCGGGAGCTGCTGCGTGGATTGGGACTCCCTGAAACCGATTTTGGAAAGCCTATTAGCGCGCTGAGCGGCGGACAGAAAAAGCTGATCGGCCTGGCACGCCTGTTACTGGCGCGCCCGTCCGTGTTGTTGTTGGATGAGCCAGATAACCATCTGGATATGCCAGGCAAGGCATATCTTGAAAAATTGATCATTGAGTATGCGGGCGCGGTGGTCATCATCTCTCATGATCGCTATTTGCTGGATGCCTGTATCAGTCACATCGCAGAGATCGAAGATGGAAAGATCACGACATTTATCGGTAATTACACCGAATTCATTATTGACAAGGAAGAGCGCCTGGCGCGGCAGGAGGAGCTGTTCCAGATCCAGAAGCGCGAGATTGGCCGCCTGGAGATGGCCCTGAAACGGTACAAAGTGTGGGTCGTTTTCAATGATAAATTCGCCACCCGTATCCATAATATGGAAGCGCGCATCGATCGGATCGAAAAGATCGAGCGTCCCGTATTGGATCGCCGCAAAATGGGACTGGAACTCAATGGCTGGCGCGGCTCGAATCAGGTACTGGAATTTGATCACGTGACCAAATCGTTCTCCCCCGCTGTGAGTGACGAGAATATCCGCTTTGCTGACAGGGTCATCCTGGATGATCTCAACTTCCTGATCCGGCATGGCGAGCGCGTGGGATTGATCGGTGCAAATGGTGCAGGAAAATCAGTGTTGCTACGGCTGATCCTGGGGCGCGAACAACCTACCTACGGCGAGATCAATATTGGTCCGAGCGTCAAAGTTGGTTACTATGCGCAAGAACATGAAACACTGGATTTCGACCAGAGCGTGATCGATACCGTCAGGCTGGCTGGCAACATGAGCGAAGGAAGAGCCGTTTCGCTCCTCACCCGCTACCTGTTCAGCTACCAACAGGCGACTCAGCGTGTTGGGTCGCTTTCGGGCGGTGAACGGAGCCGTCTCCAGTTGGCGTTACTGGTTCTCTCAGGAGCCAACTTCCTGCTGCTCGATGAGCCGACCAACAATCTTGATATTGCTTCTGCCGAAGTGTTGGAGAACGCGTTGAACGATTTCAATGGAACGGTGCTGGTCATTTCGCATGACCGATATTTTCTGGACCAGAGCGTCAGCCGTATCTTCGCGCTGGAAGATGGGACGATCACGGAATATATTGGCGGATACAGCGATTACGCGGCCAAAGTGGGAATCCAACTGGACGGACAAAAAGCAGGCTGAGGCTTTAATGAAAGCGGCTGAGATCCTTCGCTACGCTCAGGATGACATAATCCCTCCCTGCCTAGCCACGTGGATTCCTGCAAGGTGTTCAATGGTATAATTCCCGCCCGATGCTTCAAGAACCCTCACAAAAATCACAAATCTGTCCAACCTGCGGAACGCGTCTAGGTGAAAATGCCACACGCTGTCTGGTGTGTGGCACGGAGCTCACAGCGAAGGCCGCCACAAAGTCGAAGAAGGCAGAAACCGGCATGCAAGCCAGCCGAATGCCTGAGATCACTCTTAGCCTGCCCATGGCACTCGGTGCCTTGGCTGCGATCCTGTTGATCGGCGCGCTGGTGGTTTACCTCATCCTTAGCTCAGGCATCAGCGGGACAACGCTCACAC
>JBDTPH010000061.1:0-24493 GCA_039932795.1 Chloroflexota bacterium | reverse complement strand
CCAGGTATCCATGTTTTCCGCTGCCAACGCGGTAACAATCTTCTGGGCGAAGTCAATGTCTTTGCGAGAGTAGGAGATGAAGATGTGAGACATGCTGTATCGGATTTGGGCTGGGTCGCCCCTTATCTGTGTATGCTGAAATCATTGTACAAGAGAACAAAGAAAAGAAAAAGCCCAGCAGCCTGTAGCTGGGAGAATTGCAATGTAATCAGCATATCTACACAAGTTTGGAGAAGGAAACATCAGCACCTCCAATAGCGGAAAGCGGGTCGCTGGAGCATAAGCTGGGATTTATAATTCGGCATCTCTTTGTCAAAGGAACATCCGTGTTCAATTCGAAATTTTTGCCTACTCTTGAAGCGCTGTTTGCTGTCGTTGTCTGGGGCGCATCGTTTATCGCCACCAAGGTCGCCTTGCGCGAAATTTCGCCGGTCACGGTCGTGTGGCTGAGATTTTCGATGGGCATCGTGATCCTTGGGTTTGCGGTCGCCATACGGAAACAGTTTTCGCTGCTCAACAAAAGTGAATGGGCATACTTTGCCCTGCTTGGTTTTCTGGGCATCGCTTTTCATCAGTGGCTTCAATCGAATGGATTACAAACCTCTGAAGCCGGCACCACGGCCTGGATCGTAGCTACAACGCCGGTATTTATGGCGCTGCTCGGCTGGGTTGTACTACGGGAGCACCTGGCTTGGATGAAGATCATCGGGATCTTATTGGCGTTTGTGGGTGTGTTACTTGTCATATCAGATGGTGATTTCAGCTCCATTGCGCTTCGTAGTTTCGGGCAGCCCGGGGATATATTGATTCTGATCAGCGCGGTCAACTGGTCGGTGTTCTCAGTGCTATCGCGGCGCGGGTTGAAAGCGCATCCTGCCACATTGATGATGTTTTATGTGATGTTGTTTGGATGGGGGTTTACGTCCATTTTGTTTATTGGTACACAGGATTTCTCGGAAATCAAACACCTTACATTCAATGGATGGATGGGAATGGCTTTCCTGGGTATCTTTTGTTCAGGGCTGGCATACATCGCCTGGTACGATGCACTTCAGGCGCTATCCACTGCGCAGACAGGGGTCTTCCTTTATATCGAACCGCTGGTCGCTGTCATTGTGGCATTCTTTATTTTGAGCGAAGCCATCACAGTCGCATCGCTGATTGGAGGCGGGATCATTATATTTGGCGTCTGGCTGGTCAACCGCTGATGTGAGAAAACGCCAGTGAAACGCGAACAGGCTTCGGCTGAGTCAGGAGTGGACTTGAATCCAAAAAGATGACACGGGCCACTATCAAAATTGACCTCACCAAAAAGATTGGGAGTATAATCCGATCACTATATTCTCACGAAACGGAGGAAGTATCATGGCTAATGTAACGTTCCAAAATGTCGTCAAAAAATATGGCGACGTGATCGCTGTCAACAATTTGAACATCGCTGTTGACGACAAAGAGTTTCTCGTGCTCGTAGGCCCCTCAGGTTGCGGAAAGACAACCGCATTAAGGTGTCTGGCAGGGCTGGAAGAAATCACCGATGGAGAGATCAAGATCGCGGACCGCGTGGTGAACGATGTCGCTCCCAAAGATCGGGACATCGCCATGGTCTTTCAATCCTACGCCCTGTACCCCCACCTTTCAGTATATGACAACATGGCGTTTGGCCTGAAACTTCGCAAGGTGCCAAAGGAAGAGATCAAGCGCCGCGTGAATGAAGCCGCCGATATTCTCGGCATTCAGGACCTGCTGGAACGCAAGCCGCGCCAGCTCTCCGGCGGCCAGCGCCAGCGTGTGGCCGTGGGACGCGCGATCGTGCGCGAGCCGAAGGTCTTTTTGTTCGATGAGCCACTCTCGAACCTGGATGCTAAACTGCGTGTGGCAATGCGTGCCGAGATCAGCAAACTCCACCAGCGCCTGCAGACCACATTCATCTATGTGACCCATGACCAGATCGAAGCCATGACGATGGCAAGCCGCATCGCCGTGATCAATAAGGGTCTTCTGCAACAGTTGGATACACCGCAGAACCTGTACGACCATCCGAATAACCTTTTTGTGGCTGGTTTCATCGGCTCCCCCGCCATGAACTTCTTCCCTGGCAAACTCCGCAAGGATGATGGCAGACTCATTGTGGACACCGGTGACTTCTCAGTGCCGATCCCAAGGAAACACACCAAACAATATGAGGCGGAGGCAGGCAAGGATATCATCTTCGGCATCCGCCCGGAGAATATCCACGATGCAGAATTCGTACCACCCAACATTGAGTCTGAGAAGGTCGCAGTCAAGGTGGATGTGACTGAGTTGATGGGTAATGAGATCTTCCTGTATCTCGTCAGCGGCAAGAATACCTTCGTCTCCCGCGTCGATCCACGCTCGAAACTGCGGGTTGGTCAACAGGCGGATGTGGCGTTCGACATGGATACCATCCATATCTTCGACGCTGCCACGGAAGAAGCAGTCCGCTAAAGATTTTGTATTTCAAGTTATTCAAGCTGGTCAAATGGCCGGCTTGAATTTTTTAATTGGAAAAAATTTTTGATTGCACTTTGTTAAATCTCTTGAAAATATGGCGTTTTGTGCTACACTTGCAAAAGCTGGCTGCTCGACATCCCTCCATCAGGCGATAACTTGTCCGCTTTCTACTGGCTCCCCGCAAATCATAATATAAGGAATTTTAACAAACATGCTGCAGTGGATCTGATCCGCTTTGCGGGAAAAGGTCTTTCGCGTACAGATCTTGCCGAGGAAATGGGGTTAACCCGGGCCGCAGTCACAATCATTATCAATGACCTGATCTCGAGTGGAATTATTGTTGAAACAGAAAGTCGCACCACATCCAGTGGTCGCCGACCTGTGGTGCTTGAAATCAATCCCAATCACGGATTGGTTGCTGCCATCGATATGGGTGCAATGCACTTGAGTGTTGCGCTGGGGGATTTTTCAGCCCGCATCCTGGAGGAAGTGGAAGTCAATTTCAAGATTGAAGATGGACCTGAAAAATGTCTGCAAGAGGCGGATCAGGTCTTAAAAGAACTGCTCGGGAGGAGGGGCCTGACTCCCAGTGACCTCGCAGGTGTTGGAGTCGGCGTACCAGGGCCGGTCATCGCCGAACACGGAATGGTCATGGCGCCCCCCATCATGCCTGGCTGGGACAAATTCGCAATCCGCACCACGCTTGAAAAGCAATGGAAGACAGCCATCACATTGAACAACGATGCTGAATTGGGCGCGCTGGGCGAGTGGGCGTATGGCGCGGGACGCGGCGAAAGAAATCTGGCCTTCATCAAAGTGGGGAGTGGAATTGGTGCAGGTTTAATGATCAATCAACAGATCTATGGCGGGACAACAGGTTCAGCCGGTGAGATCGGTCATCTCACGGTGGATGAGAACGGTCCTCTTTGCATGTGTGGGAATCATGGATGCCTGGAGGCCTTCGCAGGTGGACATGCGATCGCTTCGCAGGCCAGGAAACTGGTTGCCTCCGGTAAACGGACCCTGCTCTCGGAAAGAAGCTTTGCTGCACTTTCCGCGCAGGATGTCGCTGAAGCGGCACGCCGAGGTGACCTGCCCGCACAGGAAATATTGAAGCGCTCGGGAACGTATATTGGGATTGCCATTGCCGGTCTCATTAACTTATTTAATCCAAGCACAGTGATTATCGGCGGCGGTGTGGCGCAGGTTGGCGATCTGCTGACGGGCCCCATCCGCCAGGCTGTGCGGGAACGATCACTGCGCGCTTCGGAGCACGTTGTGAAAATTACCACCGCCATGCTTGGGCGGCGTTCCTCATTGATAGGCGCTCTGGTGCAGGCGATCAATATCGCCATCCATGCCACCATTGAACGCCGGACTCAAAGTACGAAGAATCAATCTGTAGAGATTGAACAGGTTAGGGAATATATTGCCATAAAGGAGGTGATTGCAAACAAGGATTAACAAGCATATAATTTAACACAGTGGAAAAGTTACAAACAAAATCAATTTTCATCAATTAGGAGAAGAGAAACATGAAGAACAAACTTTCCGTACTCTTCGGTCTTTTGCTCATCGCCAGCATGGTGCTTTCTGCATGTGGTGGTGCTGCAACCGAAGCGCCCGCCGCTACTGACGCCCCTGCGACTGACATGACCGAAGCGCCCGCCGCTACTGACGCCCCTGCAACTGACGCGCCTGCCGGCGAGCCCATTGAAGTGACCTTCTGGCACGCTTATGGCACAGGCTCCGCTGAAGAAGTTGCGCTGACTGGTCTGCTCGAAAAAGCCGCGACCGATCTTCCACAGTATCAGATCAACGTTTTGCAGGTTCCCTTCAACGACATCTTCAACAAGTATCGCACCGATGTCGCCGCCGGTGGCGGACCAGACATGTTCATTGCCCCGAACGATTCATTGGGCGATGACGCCCGCGCCTCTTTGATCGCCGACATCACTGACCTGGCTGCTGGCAAGCTCGAAGGTGTCAATCAATTGGGCATCGATGGCATGACCCTTGATGGCAAGCTCTATGGTATTCCCGAATCCCTAAAGGCTCTTGCTCTCTGGTACAACAAGGATTTGATCGAGACCCCGCCCGCGACCACTGATGAGCTCAAGGCGCTCATGGAAGGCGGCACGGAAGTTGCATTCAGCTTCGGCTGCTACCACCACTATGGCTTCTTCAATGCCTTTGGCGGCAAAATCTTCGACGATAGTTGGGGCGTTGTGGCCGACCAGGGAACTGGTGTTACCGATGCTATGACGTACTTGAACGATTTGTATCAGATCTCCAAGGAAAATGGCTGGGCCAAGACCGACACTGATGGTCTCGCTCCCTTCACCGAAGGCAAGGCTGCATTGATCACCAATGGCAACTGGGCAATGGGCGATTACCAGGCTGCTCTCGGCGACAAGCTGGGCGTAGCTCCACTGCCCGAGGGTCCTGCTGGTCCGGCCGCCCCGATGCTTGGTGTTGACGGTTTCTACTTCAGCCCCAACAGCACCAACCAGGAAGCTGCCCTCGACGTTGCCCTCTATCTGACCAACGCCGAATCGCAGACCACTATGATGAACGAAGCCGGCCACGTTCCGGTGCGCACTGACGTCACCATTACCGACCCGCTCATTCAGGGTCTTGTGGATGCCTTCAACAAGGGCGCAACCATCCGCCCACAGGTTCCCGAACTGGGCAAGTACTGGACCAACTTCTGCGGCGCCGATCAGGTCTTCGAAGCCGGAACCGCTCCTGCTGACTGGGTCAAAGCTGCGACGGAAGCATCCAGCAAGTAGTTTTGTTCGATCTTGAACGATGAGACTTCTCATCAATCACTAGCACATTGACAAAGGTGAACAGGGGAAGCCCTGTTCACCTTTGTCTTTTTACATCGGGCACCGATCACAGTTCACGCTAATCTTCTCACATACGGAGGCTATCCATGGCAACTGCAACAGCGAAGTTAACCCACCCACGCCGGACAGACTTGCGGAAGGCTCTTACGCCTTACCTTTATCTGGTTCCCGCTTTTGCTGTAATGGCTGTCATCGTATTCTATCCGCTGGTCTATCAATTAATTGTCTCATTCACCGATTTCCAGACCAAGGATCTTCGGTACGGTCTGTCATCTCCGGAACTGAACTACATCGGCTTTAAGAACTATATAGATATCTTGACCGGCGGGTTGCCCGTTCAAAACTTCAATTTTCTCCGTGTCCTTGTTTATAACTTTTGGTGGGCGATCACCAATGTCATGGTACACGTCCCGGCGGGTGTTGTGATAGCAGTTTTGTTGAATACCCAGGGGTTATGGTTCAGAAAACTTTACCGCGCCATTTATATTTTGCCAGTGGTTGTGCCCCCAATCGTCGTTGCCACGGTCTGGCGCAATATTTTTGATGAACAGTACGGCGCAATGAACCAGTTCCTTACGGTTATTGCCCAGCTTTTTGGTTCCATGGATCCAGTAAAACTCCGCTGGTTAACTGAATATACCCCACCCATCCCCTGGCTATTACCAACCGGACCTCTGCCTCTTGCCTATTACGCGATGATGATCGCCAACTTCTGGCTGGGCTGGCCCTTCATGACCGTGGTTGCCACGGGCGCTCTGCAAAGCATCCCCAAGGATCTTTACGAGGCGGCATCCATTGATGGCGCCACAGCCTCACAGCAATTCTGGAATATTACTGTTCCACTGCTGCGTCCCGCCATGATCCCAGCCGCGGTGTATGGCTTTACACTCTCATTTAATTTATTTGCATTTGTGTTTTTCATGACGCAAGGAGGGCCTGCCCGCAGCACGGAAATTCTGGTCACCTTCGCATATTCCCTTGTGCGCGACCTGCGTCTCTTTGGGGCGGCAGCAGCCTTCTCCGTTTTCATTTTCATCGTCGCACTGGTTGTGTTTCTGATCACGAATCGAATTACACGCGCTACAGAAAGCTATACGGAGGCATAATATGGCCACAGCAACCAAAGCCCAGGAAAAAAATATCTTCGTCCGTTTATTGACGCTCAACACATCCAAGGAAGTGGGTGGACGCGATCTACCCCTGTGGAGGCAAATCCTTTTGCAGGTCCTGACTCTGATCATCGCTGCAGAAGTTTTGTTTCCGATCATGTACATCGTCACCCTGTCATTCAGTTCCCAAACCACCCGCCCATCGTCTCTGCAGCTGATCCCGCAGGAACTTTCACTAACCGCCTACCAACAGGTGTTGGATCGTCCCACCGCCAACCCTGTCACATTCACTCAGTTATTAACCAACAGCTTCCTGCTATCAACAGGTGTAGGCCTGGTGTCTTTACTTGTGGCTGTCTCAGCTGCATATGCATTTGCACGTTTCAAATTCAAGATGCGCCAGGTACTGATGATCATGGTATTCATCCCATTACTGATGCCTACCGTTGGTCTGCTCACACCGCTTTATCTTTTACTGAATGAATTCCGAGTCATGGATTGTGGCAGTGGCGTAACTGCCTTGTATCCGCTGATGAGTTGCGCCGAGGGAGTCACTGGAAAATTGATCTTCAACCTGCGCGACTCTTTGCTCGGGGTTGGCATCGCCATGATCGCTGGTGCACTCCCGTTTGCGGTCTGGAATCTCAAAGGATACCTGGACACGATCCCACTGGAGCTTGAAGAAGCCGCCGCAATTGACGGAGCGGGCGCCAACCAGGTCTTCTTCCTGATCGTTCTGCCGCTTGCCATCCCACAGCTTGCAGTCACATTCTTCCTGGGCTTCATCGGGCACTGGCAGGAGTTTGCACTGTCCTGGTTGTTCCTTAGCAAGCCTGAGAGCTATACCCTTGCAATGACGCTGTACAATATGACAGGTCAATATGCGGGCTCGATTCCATGGAACAGGTTTGCCGCAATGGCGATCATTGTGGCGTTACCCGTCGCGATCACCTATCTCGCTTTGCAAAAATATATCGCTGGCGGCTTGACCACTGGAGCCGTCAAAGGCTAGACATACGCAGGGCGGTCAGATTGACCGCCCTGATTTTTTGATGGATATGAAAAAACTTCTTGCTCTCGTTTTGCTGACTTCCATACTCTTCGGATGCGCTCCCTCCACCCAGGCTGAAGCGCCTCAACCTACGCTTCAGCCTGCCTCCACTCAAACGGCCGCGCCACCACCCATAGCGGAATCAGCATCATGGTGGAATGAGGCGGTCTTCTATGAAATTTTCGTCCGCTCCTTTAACGACTCCAACGCTGACGGCATCGGCGACTTTAACGGCATCACACAAAAACTGGATTACCTGCAGGAGCTGGGCATCAACGCCATTTGGTTAATGCCGATCCACCCATCCCCTTCCTATCATGGCTACGATGTATTAAATTACTATGGCGTAAATCCCGAATACGGAACCATGGATGATTTCAAGGGTCTGCTGGATGAAGCTCATAAACGAGACATCAAGATCATCATCGACCTTGTTCTCAACCACACATCCAGCCAGCATCCATTTTTTGTGGAAGCAAACCATGATCCCAGTTCAACATATAGAGATTGGTATGTTTGGTCCGATACTTCAGCCAATTATTGGCATCAGGGAAATGGCGGATACTACTACGGGTTTTTCTGGAGCGGCATGCCAGACTTGAACTATCGAAACCCGGATGTCACCAGTCAGATGTTCGAAATGACACGGTACTGGCTCAAGGATATCGGCATAGATGGTTTCCGCATTGATGCAGCCAAGCACCTGATCGAAGAGGGGAACCAACTTGAAAACACCGAAGCCACTCATGAGTGGTTCAAAGGCTTTTATACTTTTTATAAAGACGAGAACCCGAATGTCTACACCATTGGTGAGGTATACGGAGCAGGTGCGTTCATCGCAACAAAATACACTCAACAGGTGGATCATATCTTCAACTTCGATCTCGCCAGCGGAATCATGAACAGCGTCAACGGTGAATCAAACACTGGCATTAATGGTGCCTGGAACTTCACCCTCAAAGACATATCAAATGGAGAGTATGGGACGTTCCTGACCAATCACGACCAGAACCGCGTCATGAGCGTATTTAACGGCAGGGAGGAAAAGGCAAAACTTGCAGCGGTCATGCTGCTGACATCCCCCGGAACGCCGTACATCTATTACGGCGAAGAGATCGGTATGCAGGGTAAAAAACCGGACGAAGACATTCGCCTGCCCATGCAATGGAGCGCGGATACCAACGCAGGATTTACTACAGGCATACCCTGGCGCACACCAGATGCAAATTATGAGGAAGTCAATGTCGCCAAACAGAGTGAAGATCCAAATTCACTTCTGAATCTCTATCGCACACTTGCAAATCTTCGCAATGAACATGCTGTATTACGCAGTGGTGCGATCACACTGCTGGAAACAGGCAATACGGGCGTTTATGCGATCCTGCGCAGTAATGACAGTGAAGATATTCTGGTCTTGGTCAACCTGAAAGGGACACCCATATCCGACTACGCATTGAGCCTGGAAGAGAACCTGCTTTCTGACTCCACCCTCACCGCCGAATCATTGCTGGACACAACTACAGCTGCAGCCCTCACGGTCAACGGCGGCACATTCACCGATTACAAGCCCCTACCCGAGCTTCCCGCCTATCAGGCATACATCTTTCAACTTAAATAAAATTACTTCTGGAAAAAGAACAGGAACAACACGTATACGATCGTAACTACCAGCCCAAAAACCGAGATGATCACACCTGCAAGCGCACTCTTGCTATTATCAGACTTTAGGCTGAACAAACCCAGGACAATGCCAAGTACACTCACCACACCGCCGCATACCGGGACAATGGCAAGGCATAAACTCATCACTCCCAATGCGGGGGATGCAATGGCCAGGAATTTTGCGGTTCTAAGTTCAGGGTCAAGACTGTTAGGGTCAACTTCCATGATGCATCCTCTGAATGAAGGGATTATACTCGCCGTGAGTATAATCCCATGCTGCGCAGCTCGATCCTATAATCAATATGTTTCATTCAATTCCATGACACCAAATGATTTGAATAGCAAGGCAGCCATTTTATGCACACATCAAAACCCGTTTCTCTACTCCTGAGGATTCTGGCAATCATAGTAGTGACAGGCATCGCGTGGACACTCCGTGAGCGGGCCGTCAACACGCTCCCAGTGGACTATGATGAAGATGATTACATGCGTGCCGCTCAGGAGTTTACACAACTTATCCGAGCAGGCGATTGGGCGGGATTTCAGGAAACCAACTATCGTTCTGAGCATCCATCTCTTGCGAAAATCCTGTTTGGGGTAAGCCTGCTCTCTGCACCCGAAGCGCCGACCATACCAGACCGCCCGACAAGTGCGGAACCTGACCAATTTCTACCGCGCGCATTATTGCTGAGTGCGCGCACCCTCGGGCAAGTACTTGGGACAATCACTGTTTTGCTGCTCTCATTGTTTAATCCGGTTGCAGGAGGGTTTCTTGCCTTTCATACATTTACCATCAAATATGATTCTCAAGTGATGCTGGAAGCCCTGCCCGCGCTGACAAGTCTCATGATGGTGGTTACATATCTTCAAAGCAAAAGGCGAAAGCCTGGCACAGCCTGGTTAATTACTTCAGGGGTGTTTCTGGGGCTGACAGCCGCATCGAAATATCTATATTGTGTAGTCGCCTTTGCGATCCTGGCAGATTGGTTTCTGGAAGCAAAACAAAATAATGACTTGAAATTATTTTTCAGGAACGTGTTCCTTTGGGGAGCTGTTTCGATCGCCATCTTCCTTATCGCTGACCCTTATCTCTGGCCCAACCCCATCGAGCGATTGAAAGAGTCGGTGTTATACCATGCAGGTTATTCCACAGGTGCGGGCGAGGTTGAAAGGGCAAATTTCCCATTCTGGCAGCCGTTTGTCTGGCTGAACACATCCCCATCGCTGTGGCATGAAGATGTATTTGTAATTGCCCCAGATCTGTTGATCACAATTTTGGCTGTATTTGGTCTTTCCCAACTTTGGAAGAAGGAACGAGTGTATGTGCTTTGGCTTGGGGTCTCCATCTTCTTTCTTTTGATATGGCCAACCAAATGGCCTCAATATATTCTTGTTTTGACGGTACCGCTCTCCCTCTCAGCAGCGGAGGCAGTGGGACTGGGCTGGGACAAGGTCAGGGAAACCGTAAACAGGATACGACTTGGAAGAGAGGCAGGAGAGTCATTTAATCGCCGCGAGGTTTGGCGGTCCATCCCCTGGCTTATCCCAGGATTAATAATCTTCGCAGTATTTACGTTGTTTCCGCTTATTTTCCAGATCGCCATCTCGCTGACCGATTTCAACAGTATTTCGATCAGAGATGGATTGAACGGAGGCGTGTGGCGTGAAGTGTGGGAAGGATTGACGGGCAAAGCCATTGCTGCAAATCAAGATTTTCCATTCCGATCCAAAGAAGTGCAATTTATTGGACTTGGCTTCTATAAGCCTGTTTTTACATGGATCACTTCAGATGGCTTTCTTATTTTTGACGTTTTATGGACAGTGCTTTCTGTGGGACTGCAAACGCTGCTGGGCGTAGGCGCAGCATTATTGCTCTGGAACAAACGGATTCGTTTCCGGCGCGGCTGGCAGACGTTGTTTATCCTGCCGTGGGCGATCCCTGAAACGATAGGTGCACTGATGTGGGTCACTGTTTTTGCATCGCCCTTCGGCTGGCTGGCTTTGGCTGTACAGGACCTGGGTAAAGACATTCCGGCTGCATTCTTCAGTGGATGGGAACGCAACCCAAATATGGTTCTGCTGGTATTACTGATTGCAGGCTTATGGTACGGCTTTCCCTTTATGATGCTTGCTGCCTCCGCCGGGCTAAAACAGGTGCCTATGGAAGTGTTTGATGCCTCAGCCATGGACGGGGCGAATGCATGGCAAACATTTCGGCATGTGACCTGGCCTCTGTTGATGCCGCTGGTCGTTCCGGCAATTATCATACGCGGAATTTTTGCCTTTAACCAGTTTTACCTGATGCAGATCTTTGGCTTTTTGCACGGAAATTTTTCAATGACAACATTGGCCACCCTGTCCTATAACATTTTCAACCCAAGCGGTGGTTTCTCAAATGGACAGTTCGCCGTATCCGCCGCACTCAACATCATTACCATGTTGATCCTGATCGGGTTCGTCATGATCTTCAACCGCTGGACCAGGGCGGACGAGGGAGTTTCTTATGCGTAGACCAAATCTGGCACAACAAGTATCATCCCAACTCGCTTTGATCCTGATTGGTTTGTTCGTGATGATTCCGATCTGGAGCATTGCGCGCCTGGCATTCGACGAATCATTAAAAAGCCGTCCTGTGGAATTTCGACTGCTTCCCAAAGATGCTGGATTCGCTCCCATGCTGAAAGTACTGGACCGTCCCTACCAATCTGTGACGTTTAGCAACCTGTTGAAGAACAGCCTGTTGGTTTCATCCAGCGCGGCACTCGGTGCAGTCATTTTTGGTATCAGTCTGGCATATGCCTTTGCACGTTTCCGATTTCCCGGGCGCAAAGTTGGACTGTTCCTCATGCTATTGACCGCCATGCTGCCACCCATTGCATTTACAACTCCGCTTTATGTTGTGCTGAGTATCTTAAAAATCCGGACGACGTTACTGGGGCTGGCGATCATTTATGCCACATTCGCCATGCCTTTTTGCATTTGGAATATGCGTACAGCGTTTCAGGCAATTCCAAAAGAGTTGGAGGAAGCCGCCTATCTGGATGGCGCCAGCAACTTCAGGACCTTCCTGAATATCAGCCTGCCACTTGCGATCCCATCCATCGCGGTCTCTGCCTTGATCGCATTTCTGATGGGCTATTCTGAATTTGCCATCGGATGGTTGTTTGTGGACAGGTCTGAAAATGTCACGCTGGCCATGTCCATTTACTCGATCCTCGCCTCTGGTAGCGCCCAGCCGTGGAGCCAGATCGGCTCGCTGGCATTGATCATGTCTGTGCCCGTGGTGGTCATTTTCATCATCCTTCAACGCACCCTGCTCGAGCAAATGTTATTCGGTAATACCGGAGAAGCTGCTTGAGAGCACATTTCGACAACTATAAGATCAGTTGCATGGAAATTCCATTACCGCTTTTACATTGGAAATCGAATTGAAGTAGAATCAATCTTGTAGGACAAGATAACATCTTGTCCTACTTTATTCCACATCGAGGATTCTAAATGACCACACCTGATTGGATACACGACGCAGTTTTTTATCAAATTTTCCCGGATCGTTTTGCAAGAAGCAGCCGCAACCCGGCTGGAAACCTGCCGTTTGAATCATGGGACTCGGGTCCCACCCACCACGGCTACAAGGGCGGCGATCTGTATGGCATCGTCGAAAAATTGGATTACCTGAAAGATTTGGGGATCACCGCGCTTTATCTCAACCCGATATTTGCCTCCGCGTCGAACCACCGCTACCACGCCTATGATTTTTACACAGTTGATCCTTTGCTCGGTGGCAATGCTGCATTCGCGGAGCTATTGGAAAAAGCACACAAGAAAAATATCCGCATCATATTGGATGGGGTCTTCAACCATGCATCACGCGGACTCTGGCAATTCCATCATGTATTGGAATCGGGTGATGGCTCACCCTACCGGGACTGGTTCTTCTTTGACCCCGAACGACTGAGCCGCAGGAAACACTGGGGGGCCTACCCGGGACCTCAGGAACTAAAGGCCCTGCAGTATCAAGATAGCCTCGTTGCAATTGGATATCGCGGCTGGTGGAATCTACCGGCGTTGCCAAAATTCAATACAAATAACCCGGCGGTACGCGAATTCCTTTTTGATGTTGCCGAGCATTGGATCAGGCTTGGCATTGACGGCTGGCGGCTGGATGTGCCGGAGGAAATTGACGATGATTCATTCTGGCAGGAGTTCCGCAGGCGCGTCCGTGCCATCAACCCTGAAGCGTACATCGTAGCCGAGATCTGGCACGAATCCCAGCGCTGGCTGCAGGGCGATCAATTCGATGCCATTATGAACTACGATGTGACCAAACCCGTACTGGGTTTCTTCCCGGGCAAACACCTCGACCTGAGGGTGCTTCACCAGCAGGCAAATTACCATGGCATTAAACATGCCATTGATGCTCACGAATTCGCCAACCGCATTGATCACAACCGTGGTCTCTACAAACCCGATATTACATATGCCCAATTGAATTTACTGGACAGCCACGATACGCCGCGCTTTCTCTCGTGTGCCAGCGGGGATAAGGACGCATTGAAACTGGCATTCCTCTTTTTGTTCACATACCCGGGCGCGCCGTGCGTGTACTATGGCGATGAAGTCGGCGTGGACGGCGAGCATGATCCCTACTGCCGTAAGTCCTTCCCATGGGATGAAAGCAAATGGGACAAAAACCTGCACGCCTATGTAAAGAATGCAATTGCCCTTCGCAAAAAGAATGAGGCCTTGCGGCGTGGAGACTTCACACGCCTATGGTCCGCAGATGGCATTTACGCGTTCTCGCGTTCGCTCGATGGGCATACCCTCGTCGTGGCACTGAATGTATCAGACTCGCCTCAGCAGGCGGAGGTCAGGTTTGACGCGCAGAGTCCCACAGTGGTATTTGGTGCAGCATCCGGTATCACCGTCCGGGACGGTCGCGTAAAGTTTACGGTCCCCGCCCGAAGCGGCGTGGTACTCAAATAGGATCAGCAACGGGATGAGAAAAACTCATCCCGTTGTTTTTGTCACAACGAAAATTAGTGGAATGGGTTTAATCTCATGAAGAGCAAAGGTGAATTCTATGTCCACAGAAAACATGCAACAAACCCTTGACCATATTCTGGATGGGCTGAAAAGCAACGACCCGGTCCGTTCCATGGATGCGATGAGCGGGCTTGGCACACTGAATGCCAGCAGCCCGGCCATTTTAAAAGCGCTGGAACACCTTGCGATTGATGGGGGTACGGAAGAACTACAGAAAACCGCGAAAGAGTTGTTGAGCACTCGGGTGCATCAATTTGTCCGCAGGAACATAAACAAATTGGACCGAGAAGATCGCGAGTTCCTGCTTGAACGTATTGGGGAATGGGAGGCAGACGGTTTGCTCGAGTCCGGACGTGCAGGCATCATCAGACAAAGATACAACTTTGATACCGTGACTCATCCCGCTCAACATAAGCCTGTTGAGGATGCCGTTCAGCATGCTACTGCCATGGAGAAAAAGTCATCACCATCAGTGCCACCTGAACCCACGGCTCCACGCCCATCAATCATGGAAACGTTGCTCAGTGAAGCAAGCATCAAGATCTATTTGTATCTCGGTGCATTCTTTGTCATCGCATCGGCGTTGATTCTGGCGGCCGTGGTCGAAGCGGTGCGCCTCCCCATTTTAGCGGTGGCAACCCTGGCATTCGGTGGCGCTGCGCTCGCCATCCACAAACGATTGCCTCAGCCAGGCTTCGCACTTTTTATCATATTTTCCTTCCTGTTGCCCATTGACGCAAATGTGCTGGAGGAAACGCTTGGCCTCACCGAACCATCTCTGAGCATTTACTGGACAGTTGTCTTCCTGGCGATGGCGATCATCTGGGGGCTCAGCATCTGGTTTTATGGGTCAACTTTTTTCAGTATGGTGGCTTTTATCTCCCTGAGTCTGGCTTTTTATCGCGCAGCGCAAATTTTCAACAACGAACCAGAATTACAGATCTTCCTGGGAATGCTCGCATCACTCGCAGGTCTGGCGGGTACATTGCTGCTGAGAAAATGGAAAGACAACAAATTTGCGCTTCCTGTCTTTTTACTCGCACAGCTGCAGGTGCTTGGCTTGTTGCTCGTATCGCTGGTATTCGCGATCATTCATTCAATTGATTCGGATATTTCGAACGGATGGTGGCTCCTGATCTCGTTGACGTGGTTGACCGCCGCATCCTTCTACGCCCTGAGCAATATTCTGAACCCCACCTTTTTCTTCCCCTGGATGGCTGTTGCGGCGCTCCTTCCACTGCCGTGGTTTTTCCTTAACACTTTCCATGCAACACAACCTGGGTACGCCTTCGGTTTCTGGGTCTGGGGCGCGGTATTGGCTCTCGCAAGCGAAGCTGTCTTTCGACTCAAGTCAGAAAAAATCGGAAAATATCATTTTGCATTGCTGGCAGGTTCGGCACTGTTATTCGTCGCGTCATTCTATCTGGCACTCACGTGGGATCGGCCCGCCCTCACATTCGCGATCTTTGGGTTGACCGCGCTGGTCTATGCTGCGATCCATTTGCTTCGCCCGCGCTGGTTCGTGTGGAGCGCGGCGCTGCTTGGCGTATTGTTTGCCTACTTTACATTCTTCCAACTGCCAATCCTTAAGAGACTCGAAGTTCCTCTTATCTACCAGTTATTGATCGCGAGCATCCTTCTGGTTGTGCCGGAGCTATTCTCGAAAACTTCACTCTCTTTGAAAACAGAGTCACGCTGGCCCGCCATCGGATTGGGAATACTTGTTTTCCTGCCCGGCATATCCCTGGCACTCGCCGATTTTGATCACACTGGACGCGGCGCGCTGGTGCTGATCGTGTATGCGATCCTGTTCACCCTGCATGCATTGCACAGCAAATATGAATGGCTCGGCTACTTTGCCGCGGCGGCTGAATCACTTGCGATCGTCTATGCTCTCGACCATTTCAACCTTGATCTGTGGCTACCCGCACTGACCGTCCTGGCCGTGCTCTACTATGCAGCCGGCTTTTTCTTCCGCAAGCGCCTGAACAACATGAAATCCTGGAGCGCTGTATTCATCATCAGCGGGCTGACTCTTGGGTTGTTGCTTTCCCTGGCGTCCTTCGTGTGGACCCAGGAAACGGCTGGATGGTACATCATCGTTATCGCGCTGCTGTTCATCGTGGAAATGCTTGCACGACCGCTTACGTGGCTTGAGCTTGTCGTAGAAACCCTGCTTTCATTAGCGCTGTATCTGATCCTTGATGATTTCAACGTGAGAGGCATCGGGCACTTTGTCTTTGGAGCCAGTCTGATCTGGTTGGGTGGCGACTTGATTCTTGGTCGCCTCAACCGCGAAAAACGAGCCTACCGGCCCATCATCCTTGGAGTAGGTTACACATTGGTCCTGATGGCCACATTTTTCCTATGGGATGAGTCTGCTGCGATTGTCCCAACGATCTACCTGTCTCTGTACACGGTGTTCTTTGTGCTGTATGCCTTTTTACATGACAAGCCGCGCCTGGGATATCTTGCAACGACATTCCTGTCACTTACATTGATCAAGATCTGTGAAATCCTACACGTTGAGCAATGGATCTTCCCGCTCATCGCACTCGCGGTGATCTATTATCTCTCAGGCTATTGGCGTAGGCGAAACCAAAAGGCCAATGGCTGGGACTACGTGCTTCTCTATAGCGGTTTGGGCCTTGGCGTGCTTGTCTCGTTTGCATCTCCGCTCCATAACGGATTGGGGGCATCCATCCCCGTGGCGATCACTGCGACTCTTTTCGCGGCGGAAGCCTTTGCACTGCGTAATGTATGGTGGGCACTGCCAGCCAACGCGCTCTATCTCATATCCTATTTTATGATCCTGGCAGAGCTGAATGTGGACGAACCCCAGTTCTATTCCATGGGCGCGGCGCTGCCTGGCATGCTGATGCATCATCTGCTCACACGCGCCGGAAGCAAAACAGGCGCGTTCATCGCAGGCATGCTCTCGCAATTTGTTTTACTGGGCACCACCTACATTCAAATGCTATCCACTGAAAGACTATTGTTCTTCTTTGTACTGTTTATTCAATCCATGGTCGTGCTGGTGTATGGGCTCATTCAACGGTCACGCAGCCTGGTGATTACTCCCATTGTGTTTGCTGTTTTGGGAGTTGTTACGGTTGTCTATAGCGCGTTAAAAGGACTTGGGCCTGTCATCCTGATCGGCTCGACGGGCATCGTTCTATTAACGGCTGGCATTGTGGCTGTTGTGATGCGGGAGCGCATCACAAGGCTTGGCGAACAGTTGAGCGAATGGAAACCGTGACGCTTCGACTGCGTTCGGATGAAGAACACGTCCTCACTCCGCTCAGCGCGAGCTCTCTAGCCCCAAACTGATTCCACTACACGCGGCAGGACCTGCCCCGATCTGCCATGGAACACATAATTTGCCTTCGATGTGAGCGGAGTCGGCTCGGCATTGATCTCAATGACGGTCGCACCGCGATTATGCGCGGCGAACGCCAGTGAAGCGGCCGGCTGCACGAGGCCCGATGTGCCGATCGACATGAACACCTCACACGACCGCGCCGCTTCCACTGCCGCCTCCAGTTGATCCCGCGGCAAAGCCTCTCCAAACCAGACGACATCCGGTCTGAGCAATCCACCGCATTCCCTGCAACGCGGCACCGATTCAGTATCGTCATCCCAGGTTTCAGCAATAGTATAACAATCAGCACAGCGTACCCGCTGGATATTGCCGTGTAATTCAAGCATCTTTTGATTGCCCGCCATGCGATGCAGTCCATCCACGTTCTGTGTGATCAATGTGAATGCCGGGATGCGCTTTTCCATCTCAGCCAGCGCATAATGACCGGGATTGGGCCGTACGCTTTTAACTGCTTCACGCCGCCATGCATACCAATCCCAGATCAGCCTGGGGTCACGCCGAAACGCCTCAGGTGTGGCTAACTCTTCAGGCCTGTACTGTGCCCATAAACCAGTCTGCGCATCGCGGAAGGTACGGAGTCCGCTCTCTTGTGAGACTCCCGCTCCTGTAAGGGCGACCAGTTTTGAGGTCCCGCGCAGGAGCGAGATAAGTTCAGCGGGGAAATTCACTGCACCGGCATGCATCGCGTTAAAGAGATATTGCGGTCGTAGATCTGAGTCCGGGAAATAATATCCAGATCTTCTGTGATGCCCACCAGTTGATATTCCAGCCAGGCTTCCTTAAAATAATAGTAACGCCTGAGATTCCAGGTGTGAATGTTGTAATTGAACGACCCATTACTGTCGTCTTTGATCATGATCGCACCGGCATTCCATTCTGTAACATTCAACGTATTCTTCTTTTCACGCAAACGTGTGAATAAAAGAACCTTGTCAGTGTTGATCGTGTCTTCCACAAACGCTGAAACCTTGATTTCGCGCGGCGTGCATGGACCTTCATTCCAATACATGATGCTGTTCGATATCAACACAGCCAGGAAGCCCTGATTCACTGGCGTGAAATAAGTGCCGCCCAGGGCGTCTGGCGGCAAACCTGCTGTCGGGAAACCAGTGGGATACTCTGTGACGGTGCCTGTGGGCGTGAAGAGTTCCGCACCGATCTGGGTCACAGTGGGCGTAAACGTGAGGGGCGTGCTGGTGGCTGTTGCAAACAGGTTTTGTGTGGGCGCGGGCGTTACACTTAAAGTTGGCGCCGGCGTATCCACTGCGGCAGGGGGTGTGGGAGTAACGATCATCTGCGCAATATCGGACAATGCTGTGCAACTTGAGAGGAGGATCGATAGAACAAGGATGTAAAAATTTTTCTTCATAAGAAATCCTTTTGCAAACATCTGCGACGTGGACAGGGCCGGGACCTTCCCAGCGTTATGGATACAATACCCTGCAATGTGTAAGGGATACTTCGTTGCGTGAAACTACGGAGCGACCGAGCACTTTTTGAGTGGCTGTGGATGCAACAAGTTGATACTGGAACCAGGCATCCTCAAAATAACGATAGCGATGGATCTGATCGAGTTGAATGGTATAAAAATAAGTACCTTGATCATTGTCGCTCAGGATCGCGCCACCGCCCCACTCTGTGTGGCGGCCGCTATATTTATCCTGCAGCCGATACCATAGGGTCACATAGCGCAACCGACGCGCCGGCATCACTTGAGCAGTGAACTTGATCGAGCGCTCGCCAATACATGTACTGCCCCATACGATCTGGCTGGTGTTCCTCATAACGGAAAGGAATAGATTGGGGGAAGGTGTAAACAGGCTGGGATCCACCGCCTCAAGTGTAATGGTTGGACGAAAGGTGGGCGTAAATGGAACAGATGTATTTGTGACAAGCTGCGTACCAGTGGGCGGAGTGGTGGTGGCCTCGACAGTATTGATCACGAATAAATCCGCTGTGTTCGTGGGCTGCAACGAAAAAGGCGTTGCTGTAGGCTGCGGCGAAGTGACCGCCTGGAGCGCGGGCGTCTGCAGGAAGGGAATGGAGATCGGGAGCCCACTGCAACCTGCCAGGAGGGAAACGAGCAATAAAATAAATAAGGACCTTTTCATAACACCTCTACATTGAATCTGACAGTCACCCATCCATCGCCCTTTGCATCCCACCGCATAAAAACGACCGGCACCTTCCACTTATGGCTCCCAGTTTGGTTGCCAATCCGGTTCGGGGTCTGTGGTGACCTGCCGCACATCCGATCCATCCGGGCGCATGATAAATATATCAGCCTGATCGTTATTTCGCAAAGAGTTAAAGGCAATCCATTGGCCATCCGGCGAAAAAGTGGATGCAGCATTGTTGCCGCCATTGGTCAGCTGCACGGCAGTCTCCGCCGCCACATCAACCAGGAAGATGTTCTTATCTCCAGCTGCACCCGCATACATGAGGAGATATTTGCCATCCGGCGACCAATCCAGGCTGCCACCGATCCCGGGCACGCCACGCGTTAACTGGCGAACATTTGACCCGTCTGCATTCATAAGGAAAACCTCATATGCATAAGGTTGATCGACAGCCATTGCAAATGCAATCATCTCGCCGGTCGGCGACCAGTCCACAGCCACAATGGTGTTGGGTCCGGCATACAGCAGGTCTCGGTTTTCGCCTGTGTTGTCGACCGTCCATAGCGAAGTGGGGCCTTCGGCGGCGCGGTTGGCGAAGATTATCTTGCTGCCATCCGGTGAAAAAGTTGGCGAGATGACATTGCCAATCTGCTCCGTCAGACGAAGCAGGCGCGCGCCTTCGAATATGAAGAGGAAAAGATCGAAGACGCCACCGTTTTGATTCGAGGCATAGACAACGGAACCTCCCAAAGGGGAGTATACAGGATAATAACTGTGCGCTTCAAGACTACTGAGCTGCTGATAACCTGTTCCATCGGCGTTGATCATGCAGAGCTGGTTGTAGTCGCCGCGCGTACAGGTGAAGATAATTCGTCCAATGTGTTCCTTTGTCGGCGGTGGAGGACGCGTGATTGTCCCCAGGGCGGTGGGAAGGGGCTTATCGGACGCGTCCCGGCTGGCAATGTTAATGGGCGTGGATGGGATTAATACACATAATGCGATCGCTACAGCCACCAATACCAACCCCAATGGTAAATGAATACCACGTGGATTTGTCTGACGAGAGAAAATACGCCGTCGTGACATAACTATCTTAATTTTACATCCTTTCGATGATCAAAAAAAAGTTCATACACCCAACAGGGAATAGTAACAAATACATCACCCTGGCGTTAAGTAAATTAAGGCTGCCGCTGCAGGTATGCCGCTCGTGACTCTTAGGTGAAACTGTAAAAAGGAGCATCAGATGCTAGAGACAATTATCGCAGTGTTGGTCATTTTATGGCTTGTGGGATTCTTTGGTGGAGGCCGGGCAGGAATTCCCAGAACCGGGAACATTCTTCATATCCTGCTGGTCATTGCGGTCATCCTCCTCATCGTCAGGCTCTTATAGAGTGGAAACATCAGATAATTGTTTCGTCTGTTCAACTAAAAAGGAGATTTGATCATGAAAACCAGTAGTGATGTGATGACAAAAAACCCGGTGGTCGCCTTGCCGGATGATACCGTTGCAAGTGTGGCGCAATTGATGAAGGATAGGGATATTGGTCCTGTGCCCATTGTTGAAGATAAGATCTCAAAGAAACTGGTGGGCATCGTCACCGACCGCGATCTTGCAATCAAAGTAGTGGCGGAGGGACTGGATCCCAGAACGACCCCGGTGAAAGACGTGATGACAAGGGATGTGGTGACCTGTCATGAGGAAGATGAAATTGCGGCTACGCTGGAAGCCATGTCGAAACACCAGCTGCGCCGCATCCTCGTGGTGGACGCAGACGGCTCACTTGTAGGCATCATCGCCCAGGCAGATGTTGCCACACGTATGAATGAACCGGAAACCACCGGTGAAGTGGTAAAAGAGATCTCACAATAAGATTGTGTTGACCCACACGTGGAATGCCCCGCAGGTTGCATCCGATTTTTCAGGATGTGCCTGCGGGGCAACGCGTATAGAGCATGTACGTTGAAGTCAACCTACATCATTAACCCGCCTCTTCGACCAATGCCCGCACCAGTTCACGACAAAAATCAGGAATGTCTGCAACGACGCGTCCCCAAACGAGATTTCCATCTTGAAAAGCAGGCTCATCCGCCCAGGTGCCGCCAGCATTGACGATATCATCCTTGATGCCCAGCGAACCGGTGGCGCGGCGTCCCTTCATGATCCCTGCCGAAATGGCAATCAGCCCTCCATGACAGATGATGCCAATGGTCTTTCGCTGTACATCCATTGTGCGGACGAGATCAGTCACAGCCGGGTAACGGCGCAATTTATCGGGCGCCCAGCCACCAGGCACAATGAGCGCGAAGAGGTCGTCAGCACCCAGAGACTCGATCGTTGCATCGGGGGTAATCTTGAGTCCGTTTTTGCCATGGATCGGTTTAAGGTCAAGTGCGGCGGTCAGCACTTGTGCGCCTTCCTCCTGCAAACGCATCATGGGCACATAATATTCCAGGTCTTCCACGCCTTCAGCAACCAGGCTGACTACTTTCCTTCCTTGTAAGCGCATGGGTTCTCCTTTCCAAAACATGAATCAACACTTCAATTGTTCAGTCGAGATGTAATAAGGATACTCGAAATCCGTGTTGCCTTCAAGTTTGATTAGACGTGTGCAAACTGTTCGACTAAAATATCCTTATGCCCGCCATCGAAGTCACCAACCTGCAAAAAACATTCCAAACCAAACGAAAAGCCGCGGGGATGCAAGGCTCCGTCCGCGCGCTGTTCAGGCCGCAGTATAGCTCCGTCGAAGCGGTGCGCAGGCTTACGTTCCAGATGGACTCCGGAGAGTTGCTGGGATTCATCGGTCCCAATGGGGCGGGCAAATCCACCACGATCAAAATGCTGACAGGTATCCTTCATCCTACAGGGGGTGAAGCAAAAGTACTTGGCTACGTCCCGTGGAAGGAGCGGCAAAAGCTCGCTTATCATATTGGTACAGTCTTTGGTCAGCGTCCACAACTTTGGTATCACCTCCCCGCCATTGATACGTTCACACTCTTTGGAAAAATTTTCGAGATGGATGACCGCGACACGAAAATGCGCATCGGTCAACTTTCTGAAGCATTTGAGATCAAGGATCTATTGGAGACTCCTGTACGGAAGCTTTCTCTCGGTCAACGGATGAGATGTGAGGTGGCCGCCTCGCTGCTCCATCGCCCGAAGCTGGTTCTGCTGGATGAGCCATCCATCGGCCTGGATGTGGTCGCCAAGCAGCACATGCGTGATGCGATCCGCGAAATGGCGAGGCTCGAAAATGTGGGTGTGCTGTTAACTTCGCATGACGCGGGCGATCTCGAAGCCTTATGCCGGCGCGTGATCGTCATCAATCACGGGCAGATCGTGTACGAGGATAAGGTATCCAACCTCAAACGCAAGTTCCTCACATCCAAACTGGTGGAAATCCGATATGCAGAAGAGGTACCCGCCAACTTTTCACTGGATGGGGTTGAAATTCTTAAAGTGGGACACTACGGCGTAAAGCTGCGATTCGATACACACACCATGCCCGTGGAAAAAGTGCTCGCACATCTCACGAATGCGGGAAGCGTGGTGGATATTACGATTTCCGATCCACCCCTGGAAGAGGTGATCGCCAAAATCTACCAGACCCAGGACGCGGTCGCCTAAATATAGGTGGTTCAAAAGGGGCATTCGGCTCTAATACAGACTACGCTGGGCTTTAAGGATGGTTTGTTATAATCCCGTTTGCCCCCGTTTCGCGGCTACGGCGGAAAATTGTAAATCCAATGCAACACCGTAACAACGCAGGGAATCCACCCGCAACGCGGCTATGATTCCTCCTGTACGATTTCCATTTTGTAGCTCCCAAAACTTCATACTTTTACTCCACCTGTACCCGAATTTTGAGAGGTTAACTATGTCTTTCTTTCCCACGGCGCCCAAACGACCCTACCAGATCACCCAACACGGCGAAACGCGTACAGACAACTATTACTGGATGCGTGACCGCCACGACCCCGAAGTGATGAAATATCTACGCGCAGAAAGCGATTATCTCGAGGAGGTGATGGGTCATACAAAACCTCTGCAGGCCATGCTCTATGCCGAGATGAAAGGGCGCATCAAGGAAACGGATTCAAGCGTCCCTGAGAAAAGGGACGGGTATTTCTATTACACGCGTACGGAAGCGGGCCAACAATATCCCATTTACTGTCGTAAAAAGGACTCGCTCGAAAATTCCGAGGAGGTTTTGCTGGATCAGAACCTGCTCGCCAATCAGAACTCCTTTTGCAGTATTGGCGCGTTCGCGGTCAGCCCTGATGGAGGCAAACTTGCTTATTCGGTAGATGTGGAAGGCACAGAGATATACACAGTTTACATTAAGGACCTGACAAATCAGGTGATCTATCCTGAAGCAATTGAAAACACATATAGCAGTGTCTATTTTCAGATCGGGGTCGAATGGGCAAACGACAGTGAAACCATCTTTTATCTCACAATGGACGCGGCCGAACGGCCATATCGCCTGTTCCAACACAGCATCGGCACGGATGCTTCACAGGATTCTCTGATCTATCAGGAGGATGACGAGTCTTATGTCCTGTTCATCCAAAAGACGCGGGACAATGCCTATATCCTGACGCATCACCATAGTACCAGGGCAACGGAAATCCGTTTTCTGTCTGCCAACCAGCGCAGCGGCGAACTACGAGTCCTTTCGCCACGCGTGGATGGCGTGGAGTATTTCGCTGCCCACCAGGATGGACAATTTTTTATCGTCACGAATTACCTCGCAAGAAACTTTCGCCTGATGAAGGCAGGCGTCGAACACCCT
>JBDTPH010000060.1:0-23781 GCA_039932795.1 Chloroflexota bacterium | reverse complement strand
AGGCAAAACCATTACAAAAGGCAACTGCAAGGAGCCGCCTGAATAACCAAAGCTATAATCGATAAAACTCATTTCTGGAGATAGCCATGCAGCCCACATTCCGTCAACGCCTGCGATATCAGTTCGACAATTTGATGTCGCGCGGCACACCCGCCTTAATTGGCATGTTGTTTGTCCTTTCGTTAATTGTTGTGTTTATCGCGGGGGCGGTCATCTCTATTGCTGGGTTTGTGCAGGACGGCGAAACCGGTCACCTAAGCTTCGGGGAAGCCTCATGGGAAAGCCTGATGCGCACGCTGGACTCAGGCACCATGGGCGGTGATACAGGAACTGGTTTCCGTATTGTGATGTTGTTCGTAACATTGGGTGGCGTTTTCGTTGTCAGCGCGCTGATCGGTGTATTGAACAACGGTATCGAAGACCAAATGGGGCGCCTGCGCAAGGGGCGTTCCCGTGTCCTTGAATCGAATCACACGCTCGTACTTGGATGGTCGCCGCAGGTCTTTACCATTCTTAACGAATTGATGACTGCGAATGAGAATCAAACAAGGGCACGCATTGTTGTGCTGGCAGATAAAGACAAGGTGGAGATGGAGGACGAGATACGTGAGCGGGTTGCGGTCAAGGGTAGGACGCGCATTATTTGTCGAAATGGGAGCCCTATTGACCCGAACGATCTTGAAATCACAAGCCCTCATACCGCAAAATCCATCATTGTATTGCCCCCTGAAAAGAGCGACCCCGATACAGATGTGATCAAGACTGTGCTGGCGATCACCAACAATCCCAATCGCCGCGCCGAGCCGTATCACATCGTCACCCAAATTCGCGATGCGAAGAATATGGGGGTGCTGAAACTGGTCGGAGAGAAGGATAACGTCCAGGCTGTCTTGACTGGCGATCTGATCGCGCGTGTGGTCGCCCAGACCTCACGTCAATCGGGTCTTTCGGTTGTGTACACCGAGCTCCTGGATTTTGGAGGCGACGAGATCTACTTCAAACATGAGCCTGCCCTTACCGGGAAAACGTTCGGGGAAGCGCTGCTTGCTTTTGAGGATTCGTGCTTAATGGGTTTGCGCAAGGCGGATGGAAGGATTCTTCTGAGCCCGCCCATGGACACTCGTATTGAGCAGGCTGACCAGGTCTTTGCCCTCTCTGCAGATGACGACACGGTTCGCATCTCAAGCCTGAGCCTGCCTCCGTTTAACGAAGCGACCATTCGCTCAAACAGCAGAGCGCTGGAACCCCAGCCTGAGAAGTGTCTCATTCTTGGATGGAACCGCAGCGGCACGACCATCGTGCACGAGCTGGATCACTACGTTGCCAAAGGTTCGCAGGTGACAGTGGTTGCCGATATCTATAACATTGACAAACAGATCAAGGCCCAGGGTGGTGCACTCAAGAATCAAAAACTCGTCGTGCAGGAAGGCGAGACCAACGACCGCGACCTGCTTAATAAACTGGGCGTGCAGGACTTCGATCACGTGATCGTACTGGCATACAGTACCGTGCAGCCCCAGGAAGCGGATGCGAAGACACTTGTCACATTGCTGCATCTGCGGGATATGGCAGAGAAGGATGAAACTCCATTCTCCATTGTCAGCGAAATGCTCGATCTGCGAAACCGCGAACTCGCCGAAGCCACCAAAGTGGATGACTTCATCGTCAGCGAACACCTCGTCAGCCTGATGATGTCTCAACTCTCGGAAAACGCCGAACTATTTGATGTCCTTAACGATATCTTTGACCCCGAGGGGGCTGAAGTCTATCTCAAACCTGTCGGTGATTATGTGAGCACAGGAGAGCCAATCAACTTCTACACTGTTGTCGAAGCTGCGCGCAGGCGCGGCGAAACCGCCATTGGGTATCGCATCACTTCCCAGGCAAATGATTCGGGCAAATCCTATGGTGTTCGTACCAATCCGAGGAAATCTGCGCCTGTAACTTTTGCTCCTGAAGACAGGGTGATCGTACTATCTGAAAGCTAAAACAAAACAGCATTAGCCCACGGTCAATTAAAACGCAGAAAAACGCTGAGATAAGAGTGTCAGCGTTTTTCTGCGTTTATCAGCACCGTATTTCTTTCCAATAACACCCCGCTCTCAATACAATCAGGTCCTATTATTTTTCAAAAATGCTGATACTCTCGATGTGATACGTTTGCGGGAACAGGTCAAACGGTGTCACATCTTTTAGCTGGTATCCACCCTTGATCAGCCGCGCCGCGTCACGTGCCAGTGTGGATGGGTCGCATGAGACATATGCAATGACCTTGGGATTTAATTTCAAGATCCCATCCACGACACTTTTATCCAATCCCGCGCGCGGCGGGTCAACAAGCACGATATCTGGTTTCGCTTCGAGATGCGGGATCACATCCTCCGCCAATCCCTCATACAGTTCCACATTCTCGAACTCATCCAGGTTGACAACAAAATCCTCGCACGCCGATTCTGATGATTCGACCCCGATCACTCGTCCGCATTTCGGTGCGAGGAATGCACTGAATAAACCTGCTCCGCAGTAAATATCAAGAATAGTGGAGGATGATGTAATGGGTAAATGGGTAATTAAGTGTTCCACCATCTTCGCAGCCATGGCTGTATTCACCTGAAAGAACGCTGCGGCAGAGACTCGAAAATCGCGCTCCAAAACACGAATTGTGATGTTGTCATTCCCCGCAATGACAACCGTATTCTCCTCGAAAATATGTGTGACCGAAATCCCCGCTTCGATCTCAAGTTCTGGAGCTTCCGCTGAATCTGAGTCAAGCACAAGCATCAGCTCATCATCCACGCCGGAACGCAGCGATACTCTCTCGATGTTCATCTCAGGCTCAAACTCAAGTTGGGGCCACAGGGAATTGATGGACCCCTCTGGAAGATGACATTCGAAAATGGCAAATACTCTTGGACGGGCAGCAGTAACGTAGCCTGGCTTGCCCTCTCTGGTCAAATGGAACTGCACATGATTCCGATAATTCCACGGGCCTGGGCTCGCCACCATCTTTTGCACTGGCGGGTTTTCGATTTTGCCGATGCGCGTCAACTGGTCGCGCAGAATTTCCACTTTCACTTCCAATTGTTTTTCATAAGGTAAATGCTGGTAATGACATCCCCCGCACACGCCGAAATGTATGCAACGTGGTGTGATCCTGTGCGGTGAAGGCTCGAGTATCTCCACCAGTTCCCCGCGCGCAAAGGTGCGCTTCTCCTCCGTCAGGCGGATGCGCACACGCTCACCCGGCAGGCCAAACGGCACAAACACCGCCCGCCCGCCTGCCCCCGTTAGGGGGTCAACGAGGCGGCCCATCGCGTCTCCGCCATATGTAAATGTTGTCAGGGTAATTTCGTGTTCCATAAAATCAGCAAGCGACCCGTTGGGTCGCCTCCATGAATCCCTTCAGACATTCCTTTCAGCGCGAGCTTCGGCGCTAAAATTATCGCAGGAAAAATGAAAGAACGATCAATACGGTAATGAAAAAGCCTGCCAGGGTGCCGATGCGGGCCAGGTCTTTTTTTACAGCACTGTAATCCGGGTTGAACTCCGTGCGTGAAGTTGAGGGAGTTACACGTACCGAAGTCGTTCGTTTAATTCTTTTAGCCATTTGATGCTCCTTAATTTTGTAATCGCGCAAAAACAACTATGCGCTGTTTGTTAACAAGATATGGGTAACATGAGATCAACGTTACCGTCGGGCTTCCAGTGGGTGCCATCACCTCCACGGCGGTCGGCTCCACGATTGCCGTGCGGTCCACAACATAGACATATTGTCTCTGTTGCGTATATAAGACCACCTGGTCGCCGGGCTGCAGCTTATCGAGAAAACGGAAGAGTTCTCCATACACATCGTTATGCGCGGATAACACCACATTTCCATTTTGCCCGGGGTTTGCCGAGCCAGCATTCTGCCCAACACCCTTCTTGAGCTGTTCCCAGTCATCACCCTGGACGATTGGCGCATCGATCTCGATGGCGGGAATCTGAATGCGAATCCCCTGATCGGGTGCCGAAGTGGGTACCGGGAGATTTGCCAGCGATTGCACCATCGGTTGCAAATGTGCGGGAATCTCATCAATGTTCGGTCGCGTATTCCCCTGCGCATCGGGAGGTGTGTGTCCTGAAGGGAGAACAACAGCCATTACCAACGGCGTCGGGGTCAGCGTCTCCTGGATCAAAGCGGAGGCAACCTCTTCGTTTAGGGTCCGCAGGATCCCAAATCCGCTGATGAGGACGCCGACAAGTCCTGCGACAGCCAGGACTTCCACCGCCAACAGGAGCCGGTCCATCACTCGCCTGCGCCTCGTTACCGGGACCGGGGGCTGATCGCTGCCGTCTTCGAGCGTATCCACCACTGGGGCAGATACATCCGGGGTCACGTCCACCACGCGTCCCGTCCTTTTAAAGTGCTCCAGCCGTTCACGCCGGGCACCGCGCCGCTTCTCGATGAGCAAACGGCGCAATTCCTCAACAGACATGTCTTCGGGGGCTTTACGTCTGGGCATGGCGATGCGATTATACCGCATGGATTTAAGAACTCCTCGTTGACAGCATATCCCCATCATGGGGAGAATTGAATGGAATAAGTGGTAAGAACTAGAACAGACGTTTCATCTACATATCCATATGGAAACGAGAGTGAATATGCAAACGAGTATCATCAACCGCATTCGTGAAGGTCTCATTGAAAAGAGGCAGAATCTTGAGCATTGGCAGGAAACCACGCCCGAATCCAGGAAGCACATGGAGCTGGGTCTGGCTGACGAATCCGCGCTGCAGGCTCATCTTGAGGTCATCGATACTTCATTGGAAAAGATCGAAGAGGGATTGTTTGGCATTTGCGAGATTTGTCACGATGCCGTGGATGCTGAGCTCCTGCAGATGGACTACACAGTCAGCGTATGTCTTGGACATTACACAGAGACGGAACTGCGCCAGCTGGAAAGCGAACTGGAATTATCACAAGTCGTCCAACGTGCCTTGCTCCCCCAGCGGGTTCCGTCCATCTCGGGCTACGATATTGCCGCGTTCAGCCGTCCCGCCCAAATCGTCAGCGGTGATTATTTCGACTTTCTACAGTTTGAAGATGGTACTCACGGATTTGTGGTCGCGGATGTCAGTGGACATGGCGTCTCTGCAGGGATGCTTATGACCAGCCTGCAAACTGTTTTCCACACCCTGACGCCTGAAACCGACTCCCCCGTGAATGTTTTACAGACGATCAATCGCCTGTATATTCACAACATCAGCTTCACTACTTTCGTCACAGCCTTTTTTGGCAAACTCGATCCACGAACACGGACGCTTAGTTACGCCAGCGCAGGACACAACCCTCCCCTGCTATATCACCGTTCTACAAAAGAGGCTGACTGGCTAAAACCGACAGGCGCGGCGATCGGGCTGATGGAAGAGTACAGACTCCAGCAGGAAAGTGTCCAATTGAGGGAGGGGGATATTCTTCTGCTGTACACAGATGGAATCATCGAAGCTCTCGATCCTCAGGGTACTGAGCAGTTTGGCTACGAGAGGCTGGCAGAGGTCATACAGCAAAATGAAGTGCTACCGGCCAGTGAACTGGCACAAAAAATCCGCCAATCATTGAACGATTTTACCCAGGGAAGCGTGCTTGTTGATGACGTCACCCTGGTGATATGCAAGGTAAACTAAATTTCATCAATATTTCGAGTCAGCGTTAAATGGTGTATTGCCAAAAATGCCCGCCCTCGTTATAATGTCAATCCTTCGGGCGGGTAGCTCAGTTGGTTAGAGCACTGCTTTGACATAGCAGAGGTCGCAGGTTCGAGCCCTGTCTCGCCCACACAAAAGTCCCTTCAACGGGACTTTTTTTCTAGAGATTTCTCCAAAAGCGGAAGTTGAATTTTTGGTACCCCATGCGTTCAAAGAATGAGTGAGCCTTTATATTGAAATCCCACGAATCCAACTGCACTTTGTCCATGCTCAACTCCCGGGCGAGAGTCTCAGCTTGTTCGATCAATGCCGTGCCAATACCTCGCCCTCGGGAACCCGGGCGAACGGAGATTTGGTCCACGAGCAAATAACGGCTGGAAAATGTAAATGGATTCTCAGGACGTTCGATTATTTTGCACAAAATGTAACCGACTGCTCCTCCAGCTTCTTCTGCGATGTAGATAAATATCATTGAGTCAGAAAGCATCTGGTCGAAGAACAAGACAGCAAAATCCTCATTGTCCGGTCTTTTGAACAGATCAGGATGATGTTCAGCGTGCAGACTTTGCACTTCCATACATAATGTGGAAAGAAGTGAGTTATCTGTGGAGACTGCTCGACGAATATTCATAGGTCAACCTCTGGCTTGACAGGCATTTTATTCGGCATATAATACCAGTACATAAACGCATTGATCGGGACGAGTACGTGGACCACACCTGACAGAGAGAAAAGGCTATTGGTTGAGAGCCTCTTCCAGGAAAGTCCACTGAAAACCACTCGGGAGCGTGAAACAGAACGTAGGGGCAGACGGCTGTCTGCCCGTGCAAGTAAGTGGAACGGGTAGCCCCGTTATCGGCTCTAGAGATATACCCATCAAACCTTTACGGTTTTCGGTATAAATCGGGTGGAACCGCGTGAATCAAATTCTCGCCCCGTATTGGGTGAGAATTTTTTGTTTAAGGAGATCGCTATGACTACAGATGACACAACCATCACTCGTCGGCGGTCCGGAGGTTGTTGCTAGCCGCCTCTTCGGGCCGCGCTAAGTCCATTTGGCGGCAGCAACCATACGCTCGTACTGAGCAAAGTCGAAGTATCTGGAAAGGAAGCAGGAATGTCACAACAAGTTCAGGAAAAATACGAAGAGTCCCAGCTCTATAAGATCCGTCACTCTGCTGCACACGTCATGGCTCAGGCGGTGCTGGAAATGTTCCCAGATGGAAAGGTCTCGATCGGGCCGCCAGTGGAGAACGGGTTCTATTACGATTTTGACCTGCCGCGTAACCTCATGCCTGAGGATCTGCAGCAGATCGAAAAACGGATGAGACAGATCGTGCAGGGCAGGCATGAGTTCAAGAAGACAGTCATCTCGGCAGAAGAGGCGAAGAAGATCTTTGCCGACCAGCCATATAAACTGGAGTTGATCGAAGGCCTCGAAAAAGGCCGCACGGATGAGTATGGAAATCCGTTGGAAGAAAAGCCTGAGATTTCCATCTACCAGCAGGATACGTTCACAGACCTGTGCCGCGGACCTCACGTGCAAAGCACGAAAGAGATCAAACAGGATGCGTTCAAGTTAATGTCGATCGCGGGCGCGTACTGGCGCGGCGATGAGAAAAACAAAATGCTCCAGCGCATCTATGGCACGGCCTGGGAGAACGCGCAACAATTGAAGGATTATCTCTGGCAGATGGAAGAAGCCAAGAAGCGCGATCATCGTAAACTGGGCAGGGAATTGGAGATCTTCATCTTTGATGACGAAGTGGGGCCCGGCCTGCCGCTCTGGCTGCCGAACGGTGGCGTAATGATCGAGGAGCTGGAGAAGCTCGCCAAGGAGATGGAGGATCAGGCTGGCTATTCGCGTGTGCGCACGCCAGTCGTTTCCAAGGAAGATTTGTTCCTGCACTCAGGTCACCTGCCCTATTATGCTGAAAGTATGTACCCACCGATGGAGATCGAGGGTGTGAAGTACTATGTTAAGCCGATGAACTGCCCGATGCATCATAAGATTTTCGGTTCAAAGGGTCGCTCCTATCGCGATCTTCCCATACGCCTTGCAGAATATGGAACGTGCTACCGCTACGAAAAATCAGGCGAATTATTCGGCCTGATGCGCGTCCGCTCCATGCAGATGAATGATGCACATATTTACGTCTCGGAGGAACTGTTCGAACAGGAGTTTCTCGGCGTTGTTGATATGTATCGCAAATACTTTGACCTGTTTGGGATTGAGAAATATGTGATGCGTCTATCACTTCATGCCAAGTCAGGTCTTGGAAAGAAATATGTGGACAATGAACGCCTCTGGCTGAAGACGGAAGAGATGGTTCGCCGCGCCATGACAAATGGCGGAGTACCCTATGTAGAGGCCGAAGATGAAGCCGCATTCTATGGTCCAAAAATTGATGTACAGGTCTGGAGCGCCATCGGAAAAGAATTCTCACTTATGACGAATCAAGTCGATTTTGCCGTTCCTGCCCGCTTCGATTTGAAGTACATAAACAGGGAAGGCAACGAAGAAGTGCCGCTCTGCATCCATCGCGCGCCGCTCAGCACGCACGAGCGCATGGTGGGATTCCTGATCGAGCATTATGCTGGCAACTTCCCCGTGTGGCTCTCGCCCGAGCAGGTACGCGTCATCCCAATCACAGATGGGCAAAATGAATATGCCCAGGGTATCGTCAAACAGTTGCGCGAGAACGGTATCCGAGTCCATGCGGATATCAGCGCACAGCGCATGAATGCCAAGATCCGCTCGGCACAGCTCATGAAAGTGCCATACATGCTCGTGGTTGGCGAAAATGAAATGAATGCAGAGCAGGTGTCACTGCGGGTCCGTGATGGAAGCCAGCAAAATAACATTCTGTTAGGCGACTTCATAGCGCGGGCAAAGGACCGTATTTCCAGAAGAGCGCCAGAGTTATAAGAATCAAAAAGCGGAGAACCTGAAGGTTCTCCGCTTTTCACAAGTCAGGGCCCGGGTAAAATATTTTCTGGGCTCCATTGCACCTGCCATGGACCATGTATGATTGCCTGCAGCCAGCCGAACTCGATTGTCAGTTTCCCGGATGGCGGATCATCTTTATAGTTAAGCTGAAAATAGGTTTCACCTCTCCCAAATCCATCCCCTCCTCCACCAGCGTTACTTGCAGGAAAGTCCTTGATTTCCGGGCTGACCATGATTACATCTGGGTCCGATTTGATCGTAAAAGCATATCCCCATTTTGTTCTTTTTATAGCAATTTCGTGAATTGTGTAACCCATAAGTTGAACGTCCGGCTTGAGAATCCATGTTTGTCCCACCTCTGGATTTGGTCCGGTATCAAACTCAAACTGTGTTGTTTGTTGATAAAACAACACAGTAATATCATCCACAGTAAGGGTCAACGGCCAGGCATGTTGCTTGCCCTTGATTTCATACGCCAAACCGAATTCACCAAACTTGCCATCACCATTATCCATGCCATTGACATGAGTGGCCTGTATGGTCTGTCCATTGGCATCAGTAAACCTTGAGAATCTCCGTTCTCCCTGAGCAACCGCATGCTCAGGCAAACCAATCGACCGAAATTTACCGATCAAAATGTAACCATCGTCGGTTTCGATCACCCGCTCGAGGATCAGCGCATTCTGAGATTCGCGAGTTGTCGCCTTCGTTAATTCAGCCGCCGGAAAGATTTTCAACGCAGGTGGTGCGGATACGAGCTGCAGAGGTACTTCCCAATCTTGCGGTAATTTTCCTGGTACGGTCTCTTGAATGCAAGATAACAGGAAACTGACCTTATTCACTTCCATGGGAACAGGTCCAAAGACATGACGGTTCTCGAAGCCAGATACCCAGCCGTTTCCTTCGCCGCTTTGCAAAGGCAATAATGTTCCATCAGGCAGTAACAGGTTTTCATCCGGGAAACATGTATTGGCGGAATCCACAGAAAATGTTGTAGTGCCGGGCGTGCCATCAAGAGGCACCACGATGGATGATGAGAAACTGTTCGTATTCTCGTCAGTTTCTTCAGTCACAGGTGAGATACTGCTTACATTCTGGTCAGCCCCTTCACTTTCATATGCATCTTCTGGTATTCCTTCTACCTTGTATACAACGACTGTTTTGTCGCTACTGAGTACAACCTGCTCGACTGTCAACATGATGCCATCTCGTGTAACTGTGACAGGTTCGGCCAACACGCGCAACGATGTATCCTGATCGAAAAGTCCAATACCTGGGATATAACCAGCCGCTTTCCCAATTGCGTACGCGACACTACTGAGTAAGGCAAGCGCCAAGAGAACAAGGAGCAGGGCGAATGCCGGACGTGTACGAACTGTTTGCATAAAATTCTTCCTCTCAACTTTGGCAGCAATCTGTGGCCAGATGTTTAAATTTTCTGGAACGTTACGTTGAGCGATATTTTCAAGAGCATCTTTCATCCGGTTGTTTTTCATTCTTCGCTCCTTTCCAGCAGAGCGTGCAAGCGTTCACGCGCCGCATTCAGCATCCATTTCACCGTGCCAACTGCAGAGCCTGATTCTTTGGCCATTGCTTTTTCGCTCATATCGAGAAAGTATCGTTGAACGATAACTGCCCTTTGGCGCGGCGATAAATTTTGCATGGCATCCCAAATCTGATCCTGAATTTCAATGGACTCCACCTGCTCTTCAACTGACTCGACCCTCAGGGCCAATTCCACAAAAAGAGATTCGTCCGATTCCTCCCACGCCTGAAGCTGCCGAGCGGACCGTTGCATCATCTTCACTGCGGCATTGACCACACTCCGCAGGAACCACGGCTCGAACGGACGCGTCGCGTCGAAACCGCGCATAGCGTGATATGCCTGGAGGAAGGACTCCTGCACGATGTCCTCGGCCAGCCCCAAGTCGCGCGTGATCAGATAGGCCGTGCGCACAGCCTTCACTTGATGACGTGCAACCAGGAACTCCAGGCCGCTGATGTCACCGTGTTTAAGTCGTTGAATGGCTTGTTTTTCGTCCATTGTCATACACTAAATATATCCGAACATACCTGAAAAGGTTGGGTGGGGTTATATTTCCAGGAAAAGGTCTATTTTGTTGACGATTCAAGTGCCTTCATGGTATTATCTGTCCGCTAAAAAACCAGCCCAGGCTGGTCAACTGTTTCAATAGGAGAAACTTATCAGCACTTCAGAATTTCGAGTAAATGAGGGCATCCGCGTCAACGAGGTTCGACTGATCGGACCCGACGGTGGAAACGTCGGTGTGGTGCCGATACGACAGGCTCTGCAGATCGCACGTGATGCAGAGCTGGATCTTGTCGAAGTATCACCCAACGCCACTCCCCCAGTCTGCCGCGTAATCGATTATGGCAAGTTCATTTATGAACGCTCCAAGAAGGAACGCGAAGCCAAAAGGGCTCAGACGAAGATCGAGGTCAAGGAAATCCGCCTGCGCCCAAAGACAAATGAAGCGCATCGCGGTTTCAAAGTGGATGATGCCCGCCGCTGGCTATTGCAGGGACATAAGGTCCGTGTGACGGTCAAGTTCCGCGGCCGCGAAATGGATTATCCCGAAATCGCGCTCGAGGATCTGAGAGAGATCGCAACGGACCTGGCGGATGTCGCTGTAATAGAAGTGCCGCCCCAAATGGAAGGCCGCACAATGCTTGTGGTAATGGCACCCAACAAGAGTATAGTAGCCAAAAAGAAGGAAAAGAGCGACCAGGCCGCGGCTGAGCGGGAAGCGCAATCGTCCGAGTAGTGCAAGTCCCAAAGATGTTGATCGTCCGCGGGTGGAAAGCGTGAAGCGTCCCGCGGTTTTATTTTGTCTGAAATCCGTCTGAAAGGAGAATTCGTCAATGCCTCGCAAAGCAAAGGCCAGTGGTAAGCTCAAACTAAAGACCCACAAGGCAACGTCCAAGCGTTTTCGCCTGACCGGTTCCGGCCTGGTAGTTCGTACCAAAGGCGGCAAGAGTCATTTGCGCCGACGCACGTCAAAGCGCTCCAAGGCGCAGTTGTCCGAAATGCATCTAGTGAAGGGCTCCAAGATCATCAAGCGCGTGAAGCGCCTTGCGCCCAACATGAAATAAGGCAATCATCGCCTCATATCGTATCCAATTTTGATTTGCGGCTTTCGGGTGTATGCAACTGGCGTGACCCGCCGACGCCCGCGAGTTTGCAGGAGATAAAGAATGACCCGTGTAAAAGGAGGCCCGCAAGGGCATCTACGTCACAAGAAAATTTTGAAGATCACAAAGGGACAGCGCGGCGCCAAGCACCGCCTGTTCAAACGTGCGAATGAGGCAATGCTTAAGAGCCTCTGGTACGCGACCCGTGATCGCCGTGTGCGCAAGCGCGATCTTCGCAAATTGTGGATCGCCCGCATCAATGCCGCGGCCCGCTTGAACGGAACCACCTACAGCAAGCTGGTTTCAGCTCTCAAGAAAGCCAACATCGAACTCAATCGCAAGATGTTGTCAGATATCGCAATCCGCGAGCCGCAGACCTTCGCTGCCGTGGTTGCAAAAACGAAGTAACTAATGTAGGTCACGCCCAAAGCGTGACCTACAACTTTAAGGGGGTAAAATACCAGTTGATATAACAGATCGACGGTCAATCCTGTACGTTTTTCAAGAAAGAGCTGCAATATGGAATACATTGAATTGGAAGTTTATTCTCAATCGATCAACCGCGGGGTTATTAGAATGCCAAGCCAGAACTTTCCGGGCTTGCTTCTTCAGGGCGAGACGCTATCAACCTTGTCAAGGCTGGTCAGGTCAATCCATCAACGGGCCAAAGAGACAGCCGACACGGAGCTGATCGAAACATCTCAGGAACTGAGCGACAACCTTCAGAAATTAATATCTCATTTCGAAGCTACGCTTACCAGGCACAACATCCCGCTTCCCTATTCAACCATTCCTTACATAGCAGATGCAACTTAATTCTCTTTTCACAAGAATCGTATGAACACTGTTCTTGCTGAGAGAACACTTCCATCCAATCAAACCATCCAGATCGTTCAAGGCGACATCACCACCGAAGAAGTGGATGCGATTGTCAACGCGGCGAATGAGTATTTGCAGCATGGCGGCGGAGTTGCGCGGACCATCTCGAAAAAGGGCGGATCAGCAATCCAAAAAGAATCGGCTGCCTGGATTCGACAGCATGGCCCCGTCCCCCATTCACATCCCGCGTGGACCTCGGGCGGGCGCCTGCCTGCGAAATACGTGATCCACACTGTGGGTCCCCTATGGGGAGACGGGGATGAAGACAGGAAATTGGCCGATGCGGTGACAGGTTCTCTGCGCGTCGCAGATGAGTTAAAGTGTTCATCCATCGCACTGCCGGCTATTTCGACTGGCATCTATGGTTTCCCAAAGGAGCGCGCGGCAGGAATCATCCATGCTGCCATCGAAAAATATTTTGCAGAAAGTCCATCATCAGGCCTGAAACTCGTCAAATTGGTACTGTTCGATCAGCCAACCATGGATGTGTTTCTTAAGTCCTGGCACGACAAGTGGGGACGACAAAAGTGATTACATCAAACCAAAATTCGAAAATCAAACTTGTCCGCGCCCTGCTGGGACGTGCAAAAGAGCGCCGCGAAGCGAACGCATTTGTTGTGGAAGGTGTTCGATTAATGGAGGAAGCTGTAAAAAGTAATTGGGGATTTCAATTTGCACTTTATGATGAAACATTAAATGAGAGAGGCAAGTCAGAAGTCGAAAGTTTAAGGTTGCGCGGCGTTGACATTGAAATGGTTTCCCCGGATTTGATTAAGTCATTGAGTGAAACAGAAACGCCACAGGGGATCCTCGCCGTACTTGATATTAAACAATTACCAATTACCAATTCTCCAGATTTTCTTCTTATCCCCGACCAGATCCGCGACCCCGGCAATCTTGGCACATTACTAAGAACTGCTGCTGCAGCAGGAGTGCGGGCTGTATTGTTGACTCCTGAAACAACGGATGTCTTTGCACCAAAGGTGGTTCGAGCAGGGATGGGTGCGCACTTTCGATTGCCGATCCATTCAATGGATTGGGATGAAATCAAGGCGATAACGAAAGGCTTGCAGGTTTATCTCGCAGACATGGACGGTCAATCATGCTGGGAAACGGATCTCCGTCAACCACTGGCTTTGATCGTCGGCAGCGAATCGGCAGGTGCGAGCGATGAAGCACAGAATCTGGCAACGAAGAAAATGTCAATTCCAATGTTTGGAAATGTCGAGTCGCTCAACGCGGCTGTGGCGGGATCTGTGTTGATGTTCGAGGTCGTCAGACAACGTTACAACGAGAATCGATGAAGATACGCTCAATCACTTATTTCTGTAATCCCAAATATCCACTCGATGAAAAGGTCCTGCGAAGAGCGGGACAATTTCTATCTGAAGCCGAATCTGAATATGAAGCCGCGGGATATGAAGTGCAGACGGTGCGCCTGGCGACAATCCCATTTTCCCAATTACTGGGAGAGGAGAATATCAGCAAGCTGCCTGAATTCACAAGCCAGATCGACGCGATCGCTCAACAACTTGGGATTGGATATGTTTCGCTTGGGCCTGCGCTGCCTGAAATGCCTCGCAGCTACGAAGTGATTTCCGATGCAGTCTTTGTTTCCAAAAATGTTTTCTTCAGCGGAGTGATGGCAGATACTGTGCACGGACTCGACCTTGCAGCGGTGCGCGCCTGCGCCGAGGTGATCGTCAAATGTGCGACTCTTGTGCCGAATGGATTCGCCAACCTGCAATTCGCCGCGCTGGCAAACGTCCGGGCGGGTGCGCCGTTCCTTCCCGCTGCGTATCATGACAGCGACGAACCTGCATTTGCCATTGCAACCGAATCGGCTGACCTGGCTGTCCAAGCCTTTGAGAATGCAAAAACATTGGAAGATGGAAGAGGTGCATTCATTAATCAGATCACCAGACATGGACAAGCCATATCGCAGGTTGCTCAATCCCTAATTACGAATTACCAATCACTGAAATTCGGCGGCATAGACTTCTCCCTCGCCCCCTTCCCTGATGATGCACATTCACTCGGGAACGCAGTTGAAAAGATGGGCGTTCCCAAAATCGGGCTGCATGGTTCCCTTGCCGCCGCCGCAATATTGACCGAAGCCATAGACCGTGCCGACTTTCCTCACACAGGCTTCAGCGGATTCATGCAGCCTATTCTCGAGGATTCTGTCCTTGCGATGCGCGCCGCCGAAGGGACTCTTACCATCAAGGACGCTTTGCTCTATTCAACGGTCTGTGGCACCGGGCTGGATACTATTCCATTGCCGGGTGATACAACCGCGGAACAAATCACGCCCCTGTTGCTTGATCTTTGTGCCCTGGCTCTACGCCTGGATAAGCCTCTTACAGCACGCCTCATGCCCATCCCTGGTAAAAAAGCGGGCGACGAAACGAACTTCGATTTTGCATTCTTCGCGCCAAGCAAAGTGATGGCATTGAATTCAGAGAAATTGACAAACTCCCTTGGAGGTACAGAAACATTTCATCTGTCATCTCGAAAATAATGGGCAATGATGATTTTTGCCTTCATATCCTTGCAACTGGGGAAAGCACTCAATAAATAAAAAGAGACAGACTGAGCCACATCTCTTACACCTTCAACTTCCACATCGTAAACGGTTCATCAAACCCTTTCAGGTCGCCTTTAAAATGGCTTAATGCACTCGATTTAACATTCTCAGTCAGAAACCGGCTCACTTCGGGGTCCTGGTAGATCGTTTCTGAAAAGATAAATTCTCCACCTTGTGAAAAGTCAGGTAGACGGGCAGTTATGTTGACCGTTGAACCAAAATAATCCAGCCGATCGTTCAAATTGACCACGATACATGGACCCTGGTGTAGTCCCACTTTGAGCCACAGCATGGGTTCGCCGCGTTCGGCAATTTCTGTTTGTGCCTTCCAGACTGCACGCAAGCCATCAATGGGACGGCGGAAGGTCGCCATGACCGCGTCACCCATCGTCTTGACAATCGAGCCTCCTTCAGCAGCAATCGCCTTTTCCAAAATTTCAAAATGTTCGCGCACGCGTCCAAATGCGGAGGCGTCACCGATCTGGCGATACATGCGGGTTGAGTCGCGCAAATCTGTGAACATCAATGTGACCGAGCCAATCGAGATCTCTTCGCCTGGTCTCAACACTTCATGCGCAAACAGATCACGGAAGGCCTGCAACCCAGTCACATCAGCGGCCGTGGATGCTTGGTCACTCCAGGCTGTCCGCTCAAGCTGAAAGGTTGAGTCCGCGTCCGTAGCGTTGACCAGGTTGAGGGTGGGATCGAGCGAGACCCGTTGTTGATCAGGCCGCCATCCAAAGGAAGACACACGCAGGTCAACGTGGGCGGCGCCATCCTCCTCCGCAAACAGGGATATGGAACCCGGCACATTTGAAGCGCGCAGGGTATAGCGTCCGCGTTCGAGCTGCAATTGCACAGGCAACGAACGGAGCGCAGACAAAGTTTGCGACATCACAACATGGGGCTGCAACTGCGGGCTGCCCGCGCAGAAAGCCGCCTCGACATCCACCGTCCGCACCGATGGATTCGGTTTGAAGACCACTTCGATGTTGTGGTCGAAGTTAACAGTGAAATCGATCTGACATGTGCTGCAATGCGAGGTACCATGTACATCGCCAAGATTGGTGTGTCCCTCGGTTGTGCCGCGACAGGACGGGCACAGCAAATCCCACGACATATCGAGCATACCCAGGCGCGTGGCACGCAAAAACATTTCAAGGATGGCACGGCGATTCACCTGCCATCGGTCGGCGAGGGTATACGGTCGGATACGCTGGAGGGAAAGTTCATCGGCGCGGTCCAAAAAATCTTCAAGCCGCGCCATCAGTAACGCATCCGTGCCCTGACTAATCACTACATCACTCAGGGACTTAAAGCGGGCACGTCCTGCCGGGCTTAACCTGTGCGCACGCACGGTCTCGATCACTGATCCGCGCTTGTTCGCGATTCGATCATACAGGCGAAAGGCTTTTTCAAATCTGTTCTTCGCAATGACACCAATCGCCAGAGGCATTCCAAGTTGTACAAGAATATTGCTGACGCCAAACCATACCTTGTACGTGATACGTGTGCCGTTGCTGGGAAGCCGATCAAAATTGACCTGGGCGCGCATCGCGTTCACAGGACCCTTGCTATACTGCCGTGAAACTCCAAACGAATAAGGATAGGTCCACTCGAAAGGTTCCTCCTCCCATTCCACCCGCATGAGCGGCAGGCGCATCCGCATGTGCTTCTCACCTTTTATATTGCTCAACACATCCACTTCAGGCTGACCCGTGTCGCGGTTGAATCGATTCGTATCTGCTGCAAAAGGCCAGATCGCTTCGGGAGGGGACTCCAGGTCCCATTGCCAGGAATAATGGAATTCTTGCGTCATGGTATATGGAAGATGGTAGTAGTCCGAATTTTACAGCCAATATCATGAAATTATCATTGCGAACGTGAATAGGTTTTTACACCCATTAACAAGACCTTAACTTCGGCAAATTTATCTTATGATATAGTCAATATCATGCCTGAAACCATTCTCGTCGTGGAAGACGAACCTGCTTTACGCGATACACTTTCCTATAACCTCAAAAAGAACGGGTTTACCGTGGAAACTGTGGGGCATGGGCGCGCCGCCATCGACTCTGCACGCAAACTAAAACCTGATCTCATCGTCCTTGACCTGATGCTTCCTGAGATAGACGGCTTCGAAGTCTGCCGCATCCTCCGCAGGGAAATGACGACGCCCATCCTCATGCTCACGGCGCGTGATGATGAGATCGACCGTGTCGTGGGTTTGGAAGTAGGTGCAGACGACTACCTGACCAAACCCTTTTCCATGCGTGAGTTAATGGCACGCGTCAAAGCACAATTGCGCCGATCACGCTTAATGCGTGAAGAATTTGGCAAGTCTATAGAGACTCAAGGCAGGCATGAAAAATTGACATTCGAAAATCTTGTGGTCAATCTCACGCGTCGCGAAGTGATACTTAATAACGAACCGCTGCCCCTCAAGCCGCAGGAATATGAACTGCTGCTCTTCTTTGCAGAACACCAGGGACAAATGCTCTCGCGCGAATTCATTCTTGAACGTGTGTGGGGCTGGGATTACGTGGGTGACAGCCGCACGGTGGATGTCCATGTGAGATGGCTCAGGCAAAAGATCGAGGAGAATCCCAGCGAACCGAAACGTATTGTCACAGTGAGGGGCGGCGGATATCGGTTTGAGGGATAATAAGAGCGTAATTCGTAACTGGTAATTTACGAATTACAAATAACGGGTTATGGACTACCTCTCCATTTTAGTAATCATCCTGATCGTCCTCGCCGCGTGGTATGCGTGGCGATATACCAAACTGCGTCGCGATGTAGATGAATTTGCCAATCACATGCGGGAACAGAACACCGAAACAGATATCAAAGAGCTGGGAAATCTTTCAAGTTCCATCGCATCCATCATTTCAACCTTCAACCTTGACCGTTCAACCGTGGAGGCCGAACGCGCCCGCCTTGCCACTGTCCTTGAGCAGATGACCGATGGCGTACTCATCGCTGATTCACAGGGCATCATCCAGTTTGCGAACCCAGCTGCGGAACGGTTGTTTCAAGCATCCAATTCCATTAACCGAAGCATTGCGGAGGTTGTGCGTCATCATCAACTTGTCGAAGCGTGGCGGCGCTGCCAGCAGACACGCCAACTGCAAAGCGAATCGGTCGAACTCCCCACACGTCATCAGTTTTTACAGCTTGTTGTCATTCCTGACCAACATTCAACTGGAAGCCTTCTGCTCGTGCAGGACCTCACGCGCATTCGCCGCCTTGAAACGGTGCGACGCGATTTCATCAGCAACCTCTCGCATGAACTCCGCACTCCACTGGCATCGCTAAAAGCACTGGCTGAAACGTTGCTGGATGGCGGCGCGCTGGATGATCCACCTGCGGCGCGCCATTTTATTGACCAAATCCAGATAGAAGTGGATGCGCTGACCCAAATGGTGACCGAGCTGCTGGAACTCTCGCGCATCGAATCGGGCCGTCTGGCTCTGGATCTCAGGCCGGTCGCGGCTTGCGAACTGCTTGACTCAGCATCCAAACGGATGAAGCTCCAGGCCGAGCGCGCCGGTATACATCTGCGCGTGCAATGTGATGACGGCCTGCCCCAGGTAAAAATTGACTTGCAAAGGCTGGAGCAGGTGCTGGTCAACCTCATCCACAACGCGGTCAAGTTCACGCCCGCAGGTGGAGAGATCGTCCTTTTTGCAGAGGCAGGCAACGGCTCCGTACAATTCGCTGTTCAGGACACGGGCATGGGAGTCCCAGCAGATGATGTCCCGCGTATCTTCGAGAGATTCTACCGGGTCGATAAATCCAGAACGGGGAGCGGTACCGGACTCGGTTTATCCATTGCAAAACATATCGTCGAGGCGCATGGTGGGAAAATTTGGGCCGAGAGTCTAGAGGGACAGGGCAGTACGTTTTTCTTTTCGATGCCAGTGTAGGCATTGCATTTTTGTTTTGCGTTGGCAAACTCACTGCAAAGCACAGGTTTGAGAGTCCATGCTATCCTAGGGGCATGGAAATATTTCTTGCCGTAACATTGATTGCAATACTGATTGTGCTCATCATAGATACACGGCAGAAACAGCACGCCTTTCTGTGCCAGCAGAAAGACCCAACGGAGAAACACTGATCGAGCAAGAAATATTTTCTACTCTCCTCCTTGTACAAGAGCCCGGATCTCCTCCCGGGCTCTTGTACATTTAAGGTAAGGAGGCTGGAATAGTGAAAATCGTTAACCAACTCTTAAACAGCCCTTGATCTGACCTTAACTCCCATTTGCTACACTCCTACTGTATATAAAGGAGAAACATGGGACTCGCTGACCTGCACATACACACAATTTACAGCTACGATGGTACTGCCTCTATCCAAACTGTTTTGACACATGGCAGGCATGCCGCAGCTATTGGCTTCGGAAGAAATGAAAGGAGTTCCAGATGTGGTGGTTTTGCCTGAGTACGTATCTTATCCTTGCTCTGCTCGGGTTTATCATCTGTTGGATGTCTTTGGTGGCTGCGAAACGATGCGATGGGTCTTGACTTCGTCTCGTGAGTCTTCCTGGTGATTGGCATTGAAACCTACAATGCCACAACCAACGACAAATGAGCAACAACATTATCCGTAAGCAATTGGCCTTGGAGTAACTGAGTTTGAGAGCCATAGCGTATGCCAGCGGATTTCTGCATTAAAAAAGGAAAATGTATGGCATTTTCTGTGTGAGACAGCGCCCGCCTCTGGTGAGAGGCGGGCGTTTATTTTTGACCATCCAAACGAAAACTGTTAACAAGATGTTAACCAGTTCTTCTCCTGTCCTTAAAAGCCCGCTGATAAGATTTCAAAGTATAAAACAAGGAGAAAAATAGAAATGACCAAATTTGTTCGTTCGTTTATGTTCGTTCTGGTTCTGATGAGTTTCGTGCTCGCCGCCTGCGGTGGTGCTGCGACTGCCCCTAAGGTACCTGTTGTTGAGCCCACTACCGCCGCAGCCGAGCCGACAGCTGCTCCCGCGGAACCAACCGCGGCTCCCGTTGAAGACCCGATGGCAATGTATGCCCCCGACGCCGTTTCCGGTGACATTGTCACCGCCGGTTCATCCACCGTCTTCCCACTGACTGAACGCATGAAACAGCGTTTTGAGGAGGAAGGTTTCGCTGGCAATCTGACAGTTGATTCCATTGGTTCCGGCGCTGGTCTCGAACGCTTCTGCGTGGCCGGTGAGACAGATATTGCCAATGCCTCGCGCGCAATCAAGGACAGCGAAATTGAATCCTGCGCCAGCATTGGCCGCACCGTAGTTGAATTCCAGGTCGGTATTGATGCCCTTGCGGTTGTGGTAAGTTCTGAGAATGATTTCGTTACTGATGTGACCAAGGCTGAACTTGCCCAGATCTTCTCGACCGCTGAGAAGTGGTCCGATGTGCGCCCGGAGTGGCCCGCCGAGACCATCCTGCGCTTTAGCCCGGGCACTGACTCCGGTACGTTCGATTACTTCGTTGAAGCCATCATGGGTCCGGGCTTCCCGAACGCTGAAGGAAAAGCCGATCTCGAAGCGGGTGAAACCGCCATCCTCGAATCCAGCGGCACCCAGTTCTCTGAAGATGACAATGTGCTTGTACAGGGTGTGGAAGGTTCACCGTACGCCATTGGTTATTTCGGCTATGCCTATTATCAGGAAAATGCTTCATCCTTGAAGGCCCTGTCTGTGGACGGTGTGGTTCCAAGTGCAGAGAGCGCCGAATCCGGGGAATACCCGATCTCCCGCCCGCTCTTCATTTACTCCAGCACCGAGATCTTGCAGGAGAAACCGCAGGTGAGCGCCTTCATCTACTTCTACATCACGAATGTTGTGGATGAAATCCTGGATGTCGGTTACTTCCCTGTCAGCGATGGCAAGGCTCAGGAAAATCTTGACGCCTGGAATGCCGCTCTGGATACGTAATCACGATCCTCATAATGTAAAGTCAAACCTTCCTTCTCCGTATGGAGAAGGAAGGCAATTTGTTGTAAATAGGATCATCATGTTTTTTCTTTGAAAGGAGGTGCTTTCATGACTGAATTGACATTGAAGAAAATGGACCGGAAAGCATCTATAAATAGCTTGCATCGTAAACCGCGTTGGGGGGAAACGATCATTCAAGGATTGTTATTTTTTAGCGGTTTTTTCTCCATATTTGTAACTATCGGTATCGTCTATGAACTTGGGAAAGAAGCGTTGCTTTTTTTCCAGATGCCGGAGGTGAATCTTTTAGCCACCCTGACCTCCACAGAATGGAAGCCGCATATCGGAAAGTTCGGCATCTGGCCGCTTCTCAACTCCACAGTAATGACGACACTGATCGCAATGGCGATCGCCATCCCATTGGGGATGAGTGTGGCGATATACCTGAGTGAGTATGCCAGCCCGAAAGTGCGAAATATTCTAAAACCCATTCTGGAAGTGCTGGCCGGGATACCCACCATCGTGTATGGGTATTTTGCTTTAACGTTTATGACGCCCCTTCTGCGTGAAATTTTTGGGAAGGATGTTGTTCAAATCTACAACACATTATCGGCAGGTCTGGTCATGGGAATCCTGATCCTGCCTCTGATCACATCCATGACAGAGGATGCCTTGAGTGCAGTCCCCCGTTCGCTGCGGGAGGCAGCCTATGCCATGGGGGCAACAAAACTGGAAGTGGCATTGCAGATCGTGGTCCCTGCGGCTCTTTCCGGCATTGCTGCGGCCATCATCGTCGGCATCTCGCGTGCAATTGGTGAGACGATGATCGTGGCAGTGGCTGCCGGTGCAGGACCCAACTTTACCTTCAGTCCTTTTGAGGGTGCTGAGACTATTACCGGGCACATTGTACGAATCTCGGGCGGCGACCTGAGTTATGACTCGATAGACTACAACAGCATTTTTGCCCTTGGGCTATTCCTGTTCGTGATCACACTTGTTCTCAACATTATCAGCCAGGCGATTGTCCGACGCTTCCGTGAGGTGTACGAATGAAGGAAAAAGCAGTTGTCCAGGGATTTACAAATAATCTCGGTGCGCGCAACCGCAACGGTGTGATATGGAACTTTATTTTTAAGGCATCCACTGTGGTGGGTATCATTGCATTGATCGCGCTCATGCTTAACGTCATCAATAGTGCCTTCGGATATGTGGCGTATGAAGCCAGGGTTGATCCCGATACGCTCACGGTAAATGGTACAGCGGTGGAGGATCAAAGCAGGGAACAGTTGGTGGCGCTTCTTCAATCCACACTTTCCAGTGGTGCGTACAACAAACTCGATAATGAAAAGCCATTTGTTGACAGGTCACGCGAGGAAGTGTATCAACTTGTTGTTGAAAGGATCATCCGGCCCAAGGTCGTGGAAGTGTGGGATCTCTGGCCATCGTTGACTCAGGCGGATCAGATCCGTTCCACGATTGCACGCGAGTATCCCAAGGCAGAATTGGATTTCGTCTCCTGGCTTACCACTGATTTCGTGACACGACCGCAGACCAGCGAACCTCTGACAGCGGGCGTCCGCACTGCGATCCTTGGGTCACTCTGGACCATCCTGTTCACGATTATGCTTGCCTTTCCCATTGGTGTGGGAGCAGCCATTTATCTGGAAGAATATGCTTCGGAGAACTGGCTCAATCGAATTATCCAAACCAATATCAATAACCTGGCAGGTGTGCCGTCCATTGTGTATGGCATTTTGGGACTGGCTATTTTTGTCCGCACGCTGGAACCGCTTACGAGCGGCGAAGTGTTCGGATTGGTGAACCCAACCACAGCGAACGGAAGAACCGTTCTCTCGGCCGGTCTCACCCTGGGCCTGCTCGTGCTTCCGATCATCATTATCAACGCCCAGGAGGCCATCCGCGCGGTACCCAGATCGCTGCGCAACGCAAGTTATGGGGTCGGTGCGACCAAGTGGCAGACCGTCTGGTCACATGTCCTACCGAATGCCATGCCCGGCATTCTGACCGGGACCATCCTCGCCGTCTCGCGCGCCATCGGTGAGACAGCTCCGCTGGTTGTGGTGGGCGCGTCGACTGCCATCAGTTTCGACCCATCCTCGCCATTTTCAAAATTCACCACACTCCCCATCCAAATCTATCAGTGGACATCGCGCCCACAGGATGAATTCCAAAGCCTTGCCGCAGCATCCATTCTTGTACTTCTTGTATTACTACTTGGCTTGAATGCCTTCGCTGTCATCTTGCGCAATCGCTTTAGCAGGAGATTCTAGGAATGATAACAAGCACTGAAGAAAAACACATCATCAAAACCCGGGACCTGGATATTTACTACGGAAGTTTCAAGGCCGTGACAGGTGTCAACATCAAGGTCGAAAGAAATGCAATCACAGCGATCATTGGTCCCTCTGGTTGCGGCAAATCGACCCTGTTGCGCGCGTTCAACCGTATGAACGAGCTGTTCGCCGGCACGTCCATCCAGGGCGAAGTGACCTTTAACGGGCAGGATATTTATGCCAAAGATGTGGATCCTGTTGAGGTCCGCTACCGCATCGGAATGGTGTTCCAAAAACCGAA
>JBDTPH010000059.1:0-6809 GCA_039932795.1 Chloroflexota bacterium | reverse complement strand
CCTAAGTCATGCTCGTCTGCCAGTTCCGACACGTCCCCGGACCATGCAATTTTATAGTACCAGCACGCAAATATACAGCACGTACAACCGCTTGGTCAAGTGCTTTAGTATATCATTTCTGTCTGACGATATTAATCGTCATCGGATGCTACGATGACTACTTTAGGTACCATTTCGTTACCTATGTAGAGCATCGAAGATAATCCAAACAAATTTCACATTAAGGATAATTGGGGAGTAGCGGTGGTACAAGGCGTGTGAAGCACTATCTAGTAGGAATTCCATAACACGATAAAAAATACTACGAGGCACGCAATCATAAACGTAAACACGAGACCAGGAATAATATATTTAATTACACTGCGTCTCCTCCTGGCTTGTTTCCAGGTGTTTGGCTCTACCACCAGGTGTAGTGGGACAGTTTTCATTAGATCACGCCCACAATAGGGGCATACAATAGCCGCATCCTGGATCTCTGCCGGGCAATAGGGGCATTTTTTCATTATGAACTGGCTTTCCTTTATTTCGCTTCTCTGTCCATGACATCGAACACTTATAAAAGATACACGATAAGTTATCCACGGGGGAGTGTGCTGGTTGATGATTCTTTGTTCGTAGCGAGCGTCGTGAACCCTCATTACACTTCGATCAGGCTCGAAGAGTGTCAGAAATTATGCGCCTGGGATTGCGGTATAATCCCGCACTTGTGATTAAATCCCAACCTGGAGCACTTACTTGAGCCGCGTCATCAACCCCGAATCTGCAGGAAAAGATAGAACCCGTTTAACCAAGGCAATTGTTCTCGCCGTGCGGGAGCTGGCAAAGCAACAGGAAGTCAATAACGAAGCGAAAGACCTGGCGGCGTTCATTGCGCTGGCATTGAAAACCATCTCGGAAGGGATCGATGTCTCGGTTGCCGCCTGGGAAAAGCGTGACTACTGGGTCAAAGCGGATAAGTTCCGCATGGAGTGGATGTGGAGCGGACAGTACGCCGATAAGATCAAAGTGGCGATCTTCACCGATGACTGGGGGACTATCGCCATGACCATCCCACAGATCGCCCAGAGACTCAGCAAGATCGTGGTCTCCGACCATCACAGGCTGGGGAAACCCTGGGTGGGCGCGTACAAGCAGTTGACCAGTGTGGGTGAAGAGTAATTAGTGATCAGTAATTCATCATCGGTGAGCAATAACAAAAAAATCTCCGGCTATGGTTACGGAGATTTTTGTTTAGTCACAATTATTGAGTGAAAACCTGTCAGGTCTTCATGGTTTATTCTGCCTGGATGGGACATTCCCAGATCGCAGGTCGTGAGATCTGGATGGCGGGCCAGAAAAACGATCTTTTGTCTCGGCGAGTTTCTGCTCAAGGAAATTGAAAATACTACCCATGGAGTGCTGACGAAGGTCCCTGTATCCGGCGGCCTCAGTGATGCCCGGCACATCGGTATCGTCCAGCCGAATGGGGAGAATATATTCATCCGCGTCCCGTAAGGCACGCTCCTGTGCGGACGTTCGCTCGGCTGCCGTCCATTTTTTCAGCGGATAGTGTTGGGACATCAACAGCACCAAATAGCGCGCCTTCTTGGCATACATATTCACAAGGTGAGCCACCAGATCCATGCCCCAACCACCGGCTTCGTACTCATCATGAAATTCCGTTATGTTCTTCGCCGCAAGCAACCTGGCAAATTCTTCAGCCACTTTTCCATCCTCGCCTGCAAAGGACAAGGCTACATCGTATTCAAATGGGTCCGGATTTTCATGGGTCATTTTATTCTCACCTGGGCTGAGTGAATCTTCAGTCCTCAAGCGATCTTTTCATACCGCCATATGATCTGCGCGGGCAGTTCTTGTACATACTCAGCCACCTCCCCCAAATACGATAAGAAAACACATGGTAGTTATTCAAAGTTTCAATGTCGGATTTTGGGGAGGCTGGGATGGGTCATGCCTCCTGCAGCCTGGTCAGATGCAATTCTGTATCGTTCAGGAGTTCGATCATCATCTCACGGATGTGCCGGTTGAGGTAATGATTTTCCAGCGTGGAGAGTGGCAGGAAACGTGCACCTGCCACGACGTGGATGCAGTTCACTGCGCCACACAGACAAATGAACGGTGCGTCCATTTCCCATTCGGTGGCCGGATAAAAGAAGGAGAGTTCCTCGCCCTTTGCAATGTCGCGACGGGCGACCATGAGCAGGTGCTCCGTATCCAGGATCACATTGGGATCGCAGGAATGATTCAGTGCGGATAGTTTTCCAACTTCGGTATGCTGGTCCTGTCCGATCTGAACGGTGTAGCGGTTGGCTTTATCGAAAATCTTATCGGTCGGTATTTCGCAAATCACATCCCCTTTGGCGTATGCCTGCGTTGTGATCAAACTTCTAAATTTCTTTTCTGTTTTAATTGTTAGCGTATCCATTGAAACCATCTCCATATTCCTTTTCTGTGTCCTACTGGTAATTCATCGAAGTTTAATGATTTGTATATCAGAGTATTCGATCGAAACAAATCATTCAAATACTATACAACACTATTGAATCGAAATCAATCATTTGGCATAATGCTCATAAAAATTTTAAGATAAGGAATGATCAATTTATATCCACGGCTTGCTATAGAGATTAATACGATCATGCAGTTACTTTATTCCGGGTATAAGCGGAACTTGCATTCTTGCAATGATGATCTAACTGTCGGTCACCCTACTCGTCTGATGACCCCACCTGCCGCCTGCGCCCGCGAACGGCGCGGTGCGCGGACGGTGCCATGGAATCCAGACCGCCAGATTTGGCAAAATGGCAGGGCACGGCATGGCACAGCTCAAAATCCACCTGGTGCTCCTACAAATGTGAATGTCCTTCGACTACGCTTTGCTCCGCTCGGGACGAACTCGGGAAATTTTTTGCCTGCCCATCATCAGAAAGTTATTGATCCTTGCAACGATCAGGTGCCAGCGTATGTGCCGCCAGGCATTGAAAGCCATCTGTGCATCGCTTTTCTGCATGGCATGTCCGCTGAACAGGGATGAAAGATAGATGTCCGTGAATTGCTGCACATCCCCCTGGATGCGCGTCCATAATTTCGTACGCCCGGACTGCGCGCTGATCTCTTCGAGCCTGTGGATCAGTTTGGTTGTGAACTCATGTGCAGTCTCTGCACGGGTTCGTTCCCCTGCCAGCGGACGTCCCAGACGGTAATATCTGCGATACAGGATCTCCATCGCCTGCATCGGAGCGAGACTCTTGAACAGTACTCTTTCGATGAATGCAAAATAAAGTATGACCAGAAACAGCATGCTGATAAAAGGCGCTAACGCGTACAGCACCCTTTTACTTGTCAGTTGGAACAGGAACCGTGACGCCGGGCTTGTGGGCTCACCTGCGCCAATGTTCCCGCCTTCTGTTTCCAGCCGCTCGATCTCAGGCTGCGAGCCTGTCGGTTCGAACTCGATCCAGCCGACCTCGGGGAAATAGACTTCCACCCACGAATGTGCATCCATCTCGCGGACGATATACTGCGCAGTCGGCGCATCATACGAACCCGGCGCATACCCCGACACAAACCGTGCTGGCACTCCGCTGGCGCGTGCCAGCACCACCATGGCCGTGGCATAATAGTCACAATAGCCCTTCCTCAGTTCAAAGAGGAAGTAATCTGCCACATCCTGGTCCTGTGGGGGAGCAGGTACTTCGAGATCATACGGATAGTTCATGCGCAAATAGTTTTCGATGGCCTTCGCTTTGTCATACGGATTGTCTTTTCCATCTGTGATCTGTTTCGCCAGTTGAACAACACGCCCGGGCAGTTCTGCCGGAAGTTTGAGATAGCGGTCGCGGATCTTCTGCGGATACTCTCTTGACGCTTTGCGAAACTCCTCAATGGTGGCCATGGGGATGTAGGCATCTGCCTTGTAGGACACCGCGCTCGTCACTGCGGCAAACATATCCGCCTCGAGCAGGGCTGTTTGATCAGCGAACAGGTTCGATGGAGGCCTGGTACGCCAGTCTGCGCGGAAAGGGACATCCACGTTGTAGAGGATCCCGCTCCAGAACAGTTTTCCCTGTGGCTGCCGAAGCTGCACATCCAGATGCAGCGGGCGATATCCTTCCAGCAAGCCGGGCACAAGCGGTGTTTTGGCCTTGTAGCGCTGCGGAGGTGCAGAGCTTGTGACCCAGCCCGCACCCATGTATTGATCGTAGATCGTGCTGCGCCAGTAATAACGCGGGGCATCCGTGGTAATGGATGGAATGACGATGGGCGGCAATTCACCCGTACGTATGGTCATGACAACCTTTTCTGATAGGGCAAATCCGCCCGTCAATAAATGCTGGCGCGGCAGGGACGGCTTTTGAACGGCAACGTTTTGAGCGGTGACCGGTTGTTCCTGAATGCCAAGCATTTGCGCTGTTTGATTGGAGCGATCCCGCTCACGCAGAAAGTCCCGGATCTGCCGCCACGAAACGGATGGTGTCACGAATGCAATGACACCAATGGATGCAGCCAGAAAGAGCACTGCCTGGGTATTGTCATAACGAATGCTGTCTGAATAATCAACCTTGCGCCGCTCCCACTGCGTTGTGTGATTTTTATAATTCCAGACACCCATGAGCAGCAGCATGATGAACACCATCAGCCACAATGTTTCTGCCCTGTACTCGCTGTACGAGATCACTGCGGCAAGCAATATCACATGTGGCAACAGGGAAAGGATGGCATTGCGCCACCCGGCAAACCAGCCTGTCCATGCCGCGATGAGCCACAGTAGCAGGGTCCAGATCATGTTACGCACCAGCGCATCATTTACGGGGATGTCCTGATGGATGCCAGCAAGCCATCCCTGCCAGCGTAATGCCAGCGAAGATGAGGCCCGGACGACCACCATCCACGCTTCAAGGAGTCGGCTCGTATCCATGGGGATTTCTTCACGGATCGCCGGGACGATCTGTGGGGTCAATTCGATGAGGGAGCGCAGCAGGTTCAGCAACGGATGGGCGAGCCTGGCTCCCAATATCCACACGCCGATGACGCCCAATAAAGCCACCACGGCCGAAGCCTGTGGGCCGTTTAATTTTCGCTTGTTTAACATCAAGCCGATCAGCGCAGCGACGAGACAGACCTGGAATAGATAGGTTGTGTCCGTGCCCCGCAGCGAGGACGAGACCCCATACGTCATTGTTTGCAGTGCAATAAAGACAAGGATCAAACCCAGTGCATCTGCTGATAATAGCTTCCGCAACAGGCGGACGGTCATGCGAGCCTCCGCCAATCGGCAGTGGGCGCACGTACGGCAACGGCTTTTCCAGTTCCAGAAATACGCCATTCCCATTGGCCTTCCTGCCCGGGCCTGATCTGCTTCTTATCGAGCAGTTCCCTGGGAATGACGTGACAGGGAATGCCCATCAATTGAAAGGTATCGGTGATGGCCTGCGTATCGGTTGTGCCACCGAAGGAAACGGGATCAAGCAAAAACACAGTGGGCTTGACGCCGCGCCACATCAGCGGCAGAAGAGACTCTGTCCACGCCGGGTCTGCATTCGCGGTCACGATCAGCAGACTGCAGTGACTGCCCAGCGTTTGACCGATGCGCTGCAGGTAATCACGCAGTCCCATTTCGGATGGAGATGCCACCGCCAGTGACTTCAACAATGCCCGCTGCTGATGTTCATTGCGGCGCGGCACCACCCAGGAGGGCTCACGCCCGTTGATGGTCAATCCAACGGGATGCTCCTCCTTCAAGCCCTGTGCGGCCAGCGACGCTGTCAGAATGACGCCATGCTCTTCTGTGGAGTCCCAGCCTTTGCCAAGCTGGGTTTCACCGTCAAGGTCAAGTACCATCCACCAATCGCCCGCGGGCGTGCCTTCAAATTGGCGCACGAAAAAATTATCATGGCGGGCAGTGCTCTTCCAATGGATCCAGCGCATGGGGTCACCCGTCGCCATTTCACGGGTGTGAGAAGCGTTGATCGTTTCCTGCAGCGAGCGTGGATTTGGCTTGCCATCTCCTGCCCAACCACTGGAAAGGATATGGAATTTCGGCAGGGATACCACTGGCGGCATTACGGCCAGCGTCTGGGAGATGGAATCCTCAAACGTCAGCGTATACAGCCCGAACGGATCGCCAGTCTCCAGTGTTGTACCGCCGAGTGTATACACTCCACGCCGCGTGCATTGGGTAGTGATCTTCCATAGTGATGTACTTGAACCATCCACGCCGGTTGCCACCGATGCATAGTGATCGGGAAGCGTGGAATGATCATACAGCGTGACGGAGGTGGCAGGCAGCGAAAAAGAATTCGTCAGTGTGAAGCGTTCCTCGAGCCTGTCTCCCACCTGCGCCCAACCATAGCGCATCTCACGTTCGAAGTTCAGGGAACGCACAAGCCCGCGCATCCACCACCAGCAGACCAGCCACGTTCCGCCCACGCCGATCAGCAGAATGATCCAGACCCGCGACGGATCGATGATCTGCATGATGAGTGCGATAACAGCAATCACGGGGAAGGCTTTTGCATTCAACCTCAGGGTCGATTTCATGAAATCGATTATATGACGAATTGACAATTCGCCATTGCGAGGAGCCTGTCGGGCAACGAGGCAATCCATCACCGCAGCAGAAAATTGCTTCGTCGTTTGGCTTCGATATGGGCAGGAAAAACACCTGCCCTACTTAACCAGCAGAATGTAATGCTTAAGCTCTACCTCCCCGAACGTCTAGTAGCGTGACCACCCATCCTCCTGATGTAATTAACGGGTGCCTGAGATAGACTGACCCTATATTCGCGTTGAATGAAGCGCGATACAGA
>JBDTPH010000058.1:0-42253 GCA_039932795.1 Chloroflexota bacterium | reverse complement strand
GCAGGTCCCGCTTGTGCAGCCAAAAGAATCCCAACACGGTTAATATCTACATCGAATCGGCTTATAATACGGAATGCTTGTAGAGAGTTCCCGCGGATTGACATGATTGATCCTGATCAATAATCAAGATACTTCCCTAATCCATCGCAAGACAGAATCCCAACCATCCCGCAACATAAGTCATTACCGGATTGGTCGTCCGATGACATCACCGCTGTCCACGTTTCCATTGAACCGCAGGATACAGAAAAGGTCCGCAAAAAATGGGAGAGGCGGGGACGGGGAACACGCCTCGTGATCGTGGGTTCACCATACCGCCTGTTCCTGGAACCATTGTTTGATTACATTAACGACATCCTATCCAGCCGGCAGGCCAATGAGACCATCACCATCGTGGTACCGCATTTCGTTTCGGGGCAAAAGATCCAAAAAACCCTTCACATGCAGACCGCAGAGATGCTGCGGCGGGAACTGCTCGCTACACCAGGCGTGGTCATTACCGAAGTCCCCTATCAAATCTCTGACTATATTCCCAATTCTACAATTTGGACTATAATCATGATTGCTCCCCGCCCTTGCGCGGGAGTGTATTTTTGTAAGCAGTTAGAGAAAAAATGTTAACCCCTGAAAACAATCAAACTGAAATCATGCGGCGGCAAAGTGACTACAAGCCGCCGCTCTCTCTGAGTCATTGGTTCATTGGGCGGCCACTATCCACAGCCGACGCCCCTCACCAGACCATTGGGAAGGTCATCGGCCTCGCTGTCTTCGCATCCGATGCCCTATCGTCAACCGCGTATGCCACCCAGGAAATATTGGGAGTCCTGTCTGTTGCCGGCTCGCTGGCATACAATTACATCTTTCCCATTTCCATTGCCATCATCGCACTGCTTGCAATCGTGACAATTTCCTACCAGCAAACGATCCATGCCTACCCGGGTGGCGGTGGAGCATATATTGTTTCGAGGGATAACCTTGGTGAGCTGCCGGCACAGATCGCAGGCTCAGCCCTCCTGACCGATTATATTTTGACTGTAGCTGTTTCCATTTCGGCGGGGGTTGCCCAGATCGTTTCCGCCTATCCGACCCTGGATCCATACCGTATTCACGTTGGCGTTGCAGCCGTCATCCTCATCATGTTGCTTAATTTACGCGGCGTCAAGGAATCCGGGACTGTAATCGCGCTGCCAACCTTTTTCTTTGTCGCCATGATGTTCCTAACGGTGGGAATCGGTCTATTTAAGAGTCTGACTGGAACGCTGGGACTTGTTGTCGATCCACCTGAACTACATGTTGTTGGGACCGTTTTAGCAATCACACCCTTTCTGCTTATGCATGCCTTTGCAAATGGAACTACAGCACTGACAGGTGTAGAGGCGATCTCAAATGGTATTACGGCATTCAAAGAACCGCGCAGTCGCAACGCGGCGATTACCCTGATCTGGATGTCGATCATTCTCGGTTCCCTGTTCCTTGGCATTTCGTATCTCACAGCCCAGATCCAGGGCGTGTATTCTCACGATGAAACCACTATTTCGCAGCTGGCTCGAACCGTATTCGATGGGCGTGGGTCGCTTTATCTGGCAGTCATTGGGGCGACAACCGTCATCCTGATCATGGCGGCAAATACAGCATTTGCGGGCTTTCCACGTTTGAGTGCACTTGCGGCTGAGGATGGTTTCCTGCCACGCCAATTGACATTCCGTGGAAGTCGTCTCGTATATTCAAATGGGATTATGACCCTGGCAGTGATCGCTTCGCTGCTCATTATCGTCTTCAGGGCCCGGGTAGATTTGCTTATTCCACTTTACGCCATTGGGGTGTTCTTATCCTTCACCCTTTCACAAACAGGTATGGCAAGGCGTTGGTGGAAAATGGGTCATCTCAAACAGGGTGAAGAAATCGTTGAGGCGGGGTCAGTTTTACGATACGATCAAGGCTGGCGCTTTAAGATGCTCGTCAACGGCTTTGGCGCTGTGTGCACGGCAATTGTCATGGTCATTTTTGCTGTGACCAAATTCCGTGAAGGAGCCTGGGTGGTGCTGATCATCATTCCAGTGCTCGTGAAGATCTTATTTACTGTTCATCATCACTATAAAGACCTGGCCGCTCATCTCACACTGGATAAATTCAGTGGATTGCCTGCCCGCCAGACCCGTCACCGCGTAATCATGCCCGTCAGCGGGGTACATCAGGGAACAATGGAAGCCTTGCGCTATGCAAAACTCCTTTCTGATGATGTGACTGCCATCCATGTTTCGATTGACGATGCAGAAACTGCAAAAGTACAGAAGAAGTGGAGGACCTGGGGCGAGGGGACGCGTCTTGTCATCCTCGATTCCCCGTTCCGTCTCTTTATTGAACCTTTGCTCGAATATATCGAGGATATCCTCGATCAGCGCCAGGCAAATGAAACCATAACCATTGTGGTCCCGCAATTCATGCCGTCAAAACGCTGGCACAATGCACTGCACATGCGCACTGCAAACGTCCTTCGCCAGGAACTGTTATCGAAACACGGAGTTGTCGTGACGGACGTTCCCTATCACGTGGATCTGCCCGAGGAGAAAGAGTAAATCTTATGAATTTTATTATTGTTGGATGCGGCCGCGTCGGCGCGGAACTGTGCCATCATCTGTTCAACAATGGACACAACATTGTGGTTGTAGATAGCGAGAAGGAGGCTTTTAATCGCCTGCCTCCTAATTTTCGCGGACGTACGCTGGAAGGCGAAGGCCTGGCTGAGAGTGTGCTGGAACGTGCAGGCGTCCGTGAAGCAGACGGGCTCGCCGCGGTCACCAACTCAGATACGCTGAATGCAGTTGTGGCTCATGCCGCGCGCGAGTTCTACAATGTACCGGTTGTGGTTGCGCGCAATTACGATCCAAACCTGCGTTCTGTAATTGAAGCATTTGGCCTGCAAACTGTGGGATCCACCTCCTGGGGTGCACAACGCGTTGAAGAGCTCCTGATAAACCCCTCCCAACGGGCGGTCTATTCCGCCGGGAACGGTGAAGTGGAGGTTTATGAAGTACCTATTCCTAAAGAGTGGAATGGTCGTACACTAGGCGATCTGCTGGATCCACTTAAAGATTGCTACCCTGTCGCTTTATCGAAAGCCGGCCGATCCTCCCTGCCTCAAGCGGGAGCAACTCTCGAAACCGGAGACATGCTCACCGTGAGTTCCACATTTCAAGGCATCAGTGCATTGACCGTTCGTCTGTCCAAGAAGGCGGAGGCATAACATGTTCGTATTAATTGCCGGTGGTGGCCGCACGGGAGCGCGTCTCGCCAATTTATTGCTCAACCAAAATTACAAGGTGCGCCTGGTGGAAAATCGTCGTGAACTGCTTGGTCGTTTACATCAGGAACTTCCCACTGAAGTGATTTACGAGGGGAATCCAGTGGACCCGTATGTTCTTGAAGCAGCGGGCGTCCGTGATGCCCATGCTGTAGCGGCCGTGACAAGCCATGACTCAGCCAATCTGGTCATCTGCTATCTTTCCAAAAAACAATTTGATGTGCCGCGTACTGTGGCACGCGTGAATAACCCCAACAACGCCTGGCTCTTCAACGAAAAGTTCAACGTGGATGTTGCGCTCAACTCGGCTGATGTGTTTGCCCACCTCATCCAGGAGGAAATGTCGCTCGGTGACATGATGACGATCTTCAAAATCCGCCGCGGACGTTACGCCGTGGTGGAGGAGAAGGTCCCTGCTGGAGCAAAAGCCATCGGGGTTGAACTCAAGGATATGGGGCTTGCCGAACATTGCGTAATTGCCGCCATCATCCGCGATGGCGTAATGACACTCCCGCGCGGCGACAGCACATTACAGGCGGAGGATGAAATTATTGCAGTTGCCAGCCCGGAAGGGGCGCAGATGCTTGCGGACCTGCTGGCATTCCCGGTGTATCCCACACGCAATGGCAAGAAAAAAGACTGACCAAAACCCGCAAATCCCGCTTTATGAGACGTCCTTCAATTGACCGAATCAGAACCCATACGGTATAATGTCCTGCCGATTAAGTAGCTGTATGCTATTATTTTCAAAGTGAGGAACGAAACATGGTAAAACGTACGTATCAACCGAAGATCCGTCGCCGAGTGCGCGTGCATGGATTCCGCAAACGCATGTCCACGGCTGATGGGCGCGCTGTTCTCAAGCGCCGCCGTCTGCGCGGTCGCAATCAACTGACAGTGACTTCCAACAATCACGTCAAGAAGATCCGCTGGTAGGCGGTAACTTAACTCAAACGCGTTCGAGGTGATGGGTGCAGAGAAGTTTTCGTCTGACCCGATCCGAAGACTTCAAGCGGGTGCGGCGTTCTGGAAAGTCCTATGCCCACCCGCTTGTTGTGTTGATAGTCCAGACTCATGAACAGGCGCGCCTAAAAATCGGAGTTGCAGCTGGAAGGACAGTGGGAACTGCCGTTCATCGTAACCGAGCCAAACGACTCCTTCGGGAAGCCATGCGCACACTGATCCCCAACATTGCTTCCAACCTGGACCTGATCCTGATTGCCCGGCCCGGCCTTGTAACAGCCACCCTGGAAGACACCCGTCAGGCCCTATCAAACCTTTTGCAACGCGCACAGATTTTTATCTCCAAGAATGAACCCTGAACCTCATTCGCACGACTATCCAAACGAGCCGCGCCTGCGCGATATGCCGCGCACAATACTTAATTGGCCGCGTATCCTTATCCTGGCGTTGATCCGCCTCTATCAGATGACCATCTCACGTGGCCTGCCGCCAAACACCTGCCGATTTTATCCAACCTGCTCCCATTACGGTTACCAGGCCGTATATAAATATGGCGCGATCAAAGGTTCATTGATGGCGGCCTGGCGTGTGCTCAGATGCAACCCATTCAACCCCGGGGGCTACGACCCCGTTTCATAGGAGTACCAATTCTTCAATGAGCAAGAAACTTGTGTTTATGATGACCGTCCTGCTTGCCGCTGTTTTTCTAAGCGGATGCACAGGCGGAGCCGCACGTGGAGCCACCTGGCCCGGCTTGACTGCCGATGCAGCTACTGCCTACCTGGCGGATGGACCTTTTGTATTCGCCGTCGACCTGAAAGATGGCAGGAAATTGTGGCAATATCCTGCAGACGCCAATGCGAAACTGCTCTTTTTCTCAACGCCCGTTATCACACCTGAAGGTCTGGTGATCGTGGGCAGCGCAGGCAACAACTATAAACTCGTTGCACTTAATCCAAATGACATTAATGCGGAGACCAATTCTCCCGCCGAAGCATGGACATTCAGCGGTGCGAAAGACCATTGGGTTGCTGCCCCGCTTGTAATCGATAATCGTTTGTTCGCTCCAAATGCAGATGGTAATTTATATGTCCTGGACCTAAGTGACGGTCAGTCTACGAAAAAGGCTTTACAAACCGTGCCACTGGGGGGGCGTTTGTGGGCACAACCCGTGACAGACGGTGAGCTCATATTTGTGAGTTCGCTTGATCACAGTGTCTTTGCAATCGATAAAGATACCTATAAAATTGTGTGGCATCAGGACCTTGCAGGCGCAATTCCGGGCGCGCCAGTCCTTGGCACGGATGGATATTTATATGTTGGCTCTTTCGCGTCGCAGCTTGAACGATTCGACCCTGCCACTGGCAGCCATCAATCCATTCAGAAAACAGAAGGTTGGGTTTGGGGAACCCCCAGCCTGGTGGATGATAATCTCTACTTTGCCGATCTCGATGGCAGGCTCTATTCTTTCAATATTGCAGATGCCAAATATAACTGGACCCCTGTTCAGCCGGATGGTCCGATTACAGCCAGCCCACTCGTGGTTGGCGATCAGATCCTTGTTGCCACAGAGTCTGGAGCTATTTACGAATTGAATAAGGATGGCAATTCCAAACTATGGAGCCAGCCCGGCGGCAAGATCTACACCACGCCGGTTTTGGCAGGCGACCTGATTCTCGTTGCACCACTGACGGCAGATGCCTTTTTGTACGCATACGACCAAAGTGGTCACCAAGCTTGGGCTTTCAAGCCTGAGGATTAAGAGGAACCATGTGGGAACTTTTTATTTCAGCATTTACCAGTGTCCTGTTGTGGATCTATGATGTCATAGGACACAATTTTGGCATTGCCATTATCCTGTTCACCATCCTGATCAGGCTGGTCACATGGCCGCTCAACGCCCAACAAATGAAGGGCGCGGCTGCCATGCAGAACCTGCAGAACGACAAGGAATGGCAGGATATTCAAAAGAAATACGCGAAGGATAAGGAAAAACTTGCGCAGGAGCAAATGCGTGTCTATCGCGAAAAAGGCATCAACCCTTTCGCTTCCTGTCTCCCAACTCTGATCCAATTCCCGGTCATCATCGCCTTGTATCAGAGTATTACCCGCGCCCTGGCAGCCACGCCACTGGGACTTCTGCAGCTTTCACGCAGCGGCAGTACCTTCTCCTTTCTGGATGTTTCCTCCATTGTGCCGCTCAACAGCAAATTTTTGTGGATGGATCTGGGACGCCCCGAGGGCATCCCCCTTCCATTTGATATTGCGTTCCTGCCCTATGGGTTTCCTCTTTTGGCAATCATTGTGGCGCTCACCACATACGTTCAATCAAAGCTGACCATGCCGGCATCCGCAAATCCGAATGACCAGAGCGCAATGATGGGCAAGATGATGAGCATCTACATGCCATTGCTGCTTGGCTATTTCGCACTGACGTTCCCTTCGGGCCTGGCGGTCTACTTCATTACAAGCAATGTTTTGGGTATCATCCAATATGCCATGCAGGGTAAGGCCAACTGGCGCAATCTTATACCCGGTGCCCAGAAACCGCAGCAAATTCAGAAACAGAAAAAGTAACCAAGGAGGTGGGCATGAATGAGAAGACTACTCTGGAAATTATTGCTCCCACAGTTGAGGAAGCCATTGCACAGGGACTCGCTCAACTGGGACTCACCGCAGATGCAGTCAGCGTGGAAGTGCTGGATTCAGGTAACAAAGGCCTGTTCGGGTTGGGAAGGCCCCAGGTGCGGGTCCGTTTGACGGTACACCCCGTCGGTGGCCCGGAAATTATCGAAACGCCGCCAACTGTCGCCCCAAAGACGGTCCCGCAAAAGGCTCCCGCGCCGAAAAAGGAAGCCAAGCGGGTCAAGCCGGAACCGGAGCCTGCTCCCGTTATCTCACCCCCGCTGGAAACAGAACCCGAATCCCAGCCTGATCATGATCCGCTGCTCGATCACACGGAGTCAGTTGTTTCCAAATTGCTTCATCTGCTCCGGCTCGAGGCCCAGGTATCAGCACACTATGGACCCTCGGAACGTGACGGGCGCCGAAATATCCATGTGGATATACGCGGCAGGGATCTCAGCATTCTAATCGGGCGTCGTTCTGAGACATTGAGTGCGTTCCAATATATCGCATCCTTGATTGTTGGCAAGGAGACACAGCAGTTTGTGCAACTGATTGTGGATGTGGAGGGATTCCGTGACCGCCGCGAGAAGCAATTGATTCAGATGGCGAACCGCATGGCGGATCAGGTGACCAAAACCGGACGCCGCCAGACCCTGGAGCCCATGCCTTCCAGTGAGCGCCGCGTGATACACATCGCGTTGCGGGAACATCCTGCTGTGAAAACCGAAAGTACGGGAGAGGATCCCTACCGCAAGGTAGTGATCCTTCCGAAAGAGGATTAATTAAGTAGGGCAGGTCTGAGACCTGCCCTACTTTTTATCACGGTATAATTCATCCATGCTCAACCCTGTTTCACCAGAGCCTGTGGATTACCTTGTGATGGGCCACGTTGCGCATGACCTGACTCCACAAGGTTCGCGTTTAGGTGGGACAGTGGCATACTCTGCATTGACGGCACGTGCATTGGGATTGCGTGTGGGGATCGTGACGTCTTCCGGCGCTGAGACCTCACTTGAGGCGTTGAACGGCATTCGAGTTATTTCCCAGGACTCTCCACAAAGTACAACATTTGAAAACATTTATACCGGCCATGGACGCATCCAATATGTGCGCGCACATGCTACAAAGATTGATTTCAAGGGCGTACCTGAGTCCTGGCGGCGTGCTTCGATCATTCATCTTGGTCCGATTGCCAACGAAATGGACTCTATTCTGCCAGAGAGCTTTTCACCCACACTGCTGGGTATCACCCCTCAGGGATGGATGCGCCAATGGGACGCGGAGAACCGCGTTTCTTCGCGTGAATGGACAGATGCCGGGCCTGCACTGGCCGCGGCAGGCGCGGTGGTAATCAGCCGTGAAGACGTTGGCGGTGATGACGAGCTGATCGAACAAATGGCGCACCAGACGAGTGTGCTGGCAGTAACTGAGAGTGCGGCAGGTTCTGTTCTGTACTGGCATGGTGACCGACGTCGCTTTCGGGCGCCCGAAGTGCCGGAAGTGGACGCGACCGGAGCAGGTGATATCTTCGCCGCTGCGTTCTTCATCCGTCTGTACAAAACGCGCGACCCGTGGGAAGCAGCGCGCTTTGCCACTTTATTGGCATCCCACTCTGTCACGCGCGTTGGTTTGGATGGGATTCCAACCTCGCGAGAAATAGAAGAATCCCTGATGGAAGTTTTACATTAAGATCAGAACAGAGCACCCTGGGTCATTTGGTTTTTCTCAAGATGCTTTGTGCTCCCTGTAGCAAATCAAATTTGAAATCGCAAATCGGTACTCGTAAATCATATGTCGCACATCTACACCCTGGTAAACCAAAAAGGCGGAGTGGGCAAAACCACAACAGCCATCAACATTGCCGCGTATCTGGCGCAAATGCGACAGCGTGTACTCGTCGTTGATCTCGACCCACAGGCGAACGCCACCGCCTGTCTCGGTGTGGATAAATACGTTGTGCATGGCAGCACATATGAAGCCCTGCTCAATGGCGATATTCCGGCCGCGGCCATTCTTTACAATGAGCGCCTGCAACTCTCGTTGTTGCCATCCTCCCCCTCACTGGCCGGTGCGGAAATTGAACTCGTTGACGAATCGCGTCGCGAGTTTCGATTGCGGGACGCACTCGAAACCCTCGAAGGAAAATATGATTACGTTCTGATCGATTGCCCGCCCTCATTGGGATTGCTCACTGTCAACGGCCTGGTCGCGGCGCGCGATGGTGTGCTTGTTCCCGTTCAATGTGAATATCTCGCGCTGGAAGGGTTGGGGCAGTTGACCCAGACGATACAACGCGTGCAATCATCCCTCTTCCCAGGCCTGCGCGTGCGCGGCGTGATCCTGACGATGTTCGACCCTCGAACAAACCTCTCGAACGATGTAGTAAGGGAAGTCCATAACCACTTTCCCGGACAGGTATTCAAGAGCATTGTGCCGCGCAGTATCCGTCTTGCGGAAGCGCCTTCATATGGACTCCCCATCTCGGTATATGCACCGTCCTCCGTGGGCGCACATGCCTATGAAGAACTCGCCAGGGAATTACTGCAGGGCGACGAAAAGTAAACTAGTATGCATACAGAGGCGGGCGGGTCCCGCCTTGAGGAGAACACATGGCAAAACGCACTGGTCTTGGCAAAGGACTCGACGCTCTCATCCCGACGGGCCAAAACGCGCCATCTGGGGATGGCAGTGGCAGCACGCATATTTCCGTTGATCTAATCCAGCGCAACCCCCGTCAGCCACGCGAAAAATTCGACATCGAGGAACTGGAGAATCTTGCCGAGTCTATTCGAGAGCATGGGGTCATCCAGCCGCTCATCGTCTCACCCGGCCAGAATGGAATTTACGTGCTCATTGCGGGGGAACGTCGTTTGCAGGCGTCACGCAAGGCCGGGCTGAAAACTGTCCCGGTTGTGATCCGGCATGCCACCGACCAGCAACTGCTCGAACTGGCCCTCATCGAAAACGTCCAGCGCGCCGACTTGAATGCCATTGAGGAAGCGGAAGCGTATCAAAATCTGGCTCGGGAATTCAAGATGTCACATGAGACCATTGCCCAACGCGTGGGTAAGAGCCGCGTGGCGGTGACGAATACCATGCGCCTGCTCGACGCGTCCGCTGCTGTTAAACAAGCACTTGTGGATAGGCGGATCAGCGAGGGTCATGCACGCGCATTGCTGGCATTAACCACTGCCAGGGCACAGGAAGCCCTGTTGAACCAGGTGATCAACCTTGATCTGAGCGTCCGTCAGACGGAGGTGTTGGCGAGAAGATATTCGGGGCAGAAACCCGCCTCCAAACGCAGGGCAGGCACGAGCGCAGATGTGAATGATGTCGAACGTCGCCTGCGATCAAGCCTCGGGACAAAAGTCGCATTGAAGCATGGCAAAAAAGGCGGCACGGTCACGATCTATTATTACTCTGATGAAGAGCTCGATTCCCTGCTGGAAAAATTGACATAAATATGAAACTCCTTCACAACGCACACATTCATACACAAAACCCATCACAACCCACAGCGTCCTCAATTGTGATCGACCGCGAATGGATACTCGCAGTCGGCAATGCAGATGATCTATTTGCCGAATATCCAAAAGCTGAACGGCAGGATATGCACGGGCGTATGATCCTGCCGGGTCTCACGGATGCACATTTACATCTTCAGCACTACTCCCTTGGCTTGCAAAAGGTCGACTGCGAAACGGATACCAGGGAGGAATGCCTGCGCCGTGTGGAAGAGCGCGTGAAAAAGTCAAAACCTGGTGAATGGGTGTTGGGCCATGGCTGGAATCAAAATGTATGGAACGTCTGGCCCACAGCAACGGAGCTTGATGCCATCGCGCCAAACAACCCGGTGTATCTCACTGCAAAATCACTGCATGCTGCATGGGCGAATACCTATGGGTTAAAACTTGCCAGCGTCACCGCGCAAACGCCCGACCCGCAAAATGGGCAGATCCGGCGCGATGCCAAAGGCAACTCCACAGGGGTATTGCTCGAAACAGCCATGGAACTGGTTGGCAGCGCAATCCCTGAATCAACGATTCAGGATGTTGCGAATGCCATTGAAAAAGCCCAACCGATACTGTGGAAGATGGGACTTACCGGCGTTCATGATTTTGACCGTCGCGATTCATTCATGGCTTTGCAGCAGCTTCACGCTCAGGGCAGGCTCAAACTGCGTGTGCTCAAGAACCTTCCCGTTGAATTACTGGATCAGGCATTTGAACTGGGTCTGCGGGCCGGCTTCGGTGACGACATGCTGCGCATTGGCAACATCAAAGTGTTCATGGATGGCGCGCTGGGTCCGCATACTGCGGCAATGTTCCAGCCATACATTGGCGAAGGTGAGAACCGCGGCATCCTCAACATGGATGGCGAGGAACTCTTCGAGCATGGGCGCAAAGCTGCGCAGGTTGGGCTGGGCCTGACCGTTCATGCCATTGGCGACCGTGCCAATCATGAAGTGCTCAACGCGTATGAACAACTGCGCACCTACGAAACTGAAAATCATCTCCCGCATCTGCGTCACCGCATCGAACATGTGCAGATCCTCCACCCCGATGATGCGCCGCGCCTTGCCCAACTTAACGTCATCGCATCCATGCAGCCCCTCCATGCCACTTCCGATATGTTGATGGCTGACGCGTTCTGGGGCGGGCGTTCACGTCTCGCGTATGCGCTGAAGACCCAACTGGATTTTGGAGCACGCCTCGCCCTCGGATCGGATGCGCCGGTCGAATCCCCCAACCCGTTTTTGGGATTACATGCCGCGCTCACACGGCGGCGTGCAGACGGTTCACCCTCAGCCGACGGCTGGTACCCCGAACAAAGATTGACCATGGCCCAGGCCTGGGAGGGATACACCCTGGGCCCCGCCTACGCTGCAGGCATGGAAAACCGTCTCGGCCGACTCGCTCCCAATCACCTGGCCGACCTGATCGTGCTCGATCAGGACCCCTTCACCTGCGATGCAGCTGATTTGCTCACACTGGAGGCATCGGCTACAATGGTGAGCGGAGAATGGGTCTACGATTCAAAGCGCTGAGCGAAGCACGAAATATAATAAGGACTCTTTCATGGTAGAGCAAAAACGTCTAACGCCTGAAATGCTTGTTCCACGCATGGGGGAGTATTTGATTCAAAAAGGTCTCATTACAGGTGACCAGCTTCAAAGTGCGCTCAGTTATCAGCAGGAGGAAATCGCGAAAGGCAGTACAGTCCTGCTTGGACAGGCATTGATAGACCTGAAACATCTCGACCGTTCCGAACTCGATCAGGCAGTAACAGAACAAATCCTTCATCTGCGTTCCGCGTTGCAGGCGACCAACCGCTCACTCGAACTGCGTGTGCAGGAACGTACCGCTGAACTGCAACACGCGCTGGAACGGGTCTCGGAACTGAGCCAGTTAAAAGCCAACTTTATCTCGAATATTTCGCACGAATTACTGACTCCACTGACCCATATCAAAGGGTATGTGGAGCTGCTGATCACCGAATCACTGGGAAAGATCACCGAGGAACAACGCCATGCCTTGCAGGTCAGCCAGCAATCAACGGACAGGCTCGAAACCCTGATCGAGGATCTCATCATGGTCTCGCTGGCATCTCGCGGCGAAATGAGTGTCCAACAGGAGGCCGTGGATATCCGCCGTCTGGCAAATCTGGCTGTCAGATCTCATGCTGGAAATGCGCTGGATCGCGGCATCAATTTGCATGCGATCATTGACGATGATGTTCCCCCTGTGCAGGCAGATTCGCAGAAGATCGCCTGGGTGTTGGGTCAACTCATTAATAACGGGATCAAATTCACACCTTCGGGTGGAAGCGTAGTGCTGTCCGTCAAGCGCGAGGGCGAGAATCTCGTGATCCTATCCATCACCGACACCGGTATCGGAATTCCGTCGGGCCGCCTGAATGATATCTTTGAAACATTCCATCAGCTGGATGGGTCCACCACACGGCGGTACGGCGGGACCGGGCTTGGGCTTGCGCTGGTACGCCAGATCGTCGAAGCACATGGATCCATGCTTGAAGTGCAATCCACGGAAGGACGCGGCTCAAGCTTTAAATTTCCACTGCTGGCCGCGGCGGAATCAAAATGATGGCAATGGACAGCTCCACACTCGCCTATATCCAGGAGTTGATGCAGATCGCCGCACAGGCAGGGAATTTGCGGAATACTGTTGAGCCATTCCTGACTACCCTGCGCAGGGAGTTTGTCTTCGACAATGTGGCAGTCTACCTTCAGGATGAGGCAAGCGAGACTATTGATGTGGCATATGCACGTGCCATTGGGCGGGCGAAAAACGCTGAAGCCGATGCCGCATGGGGGGAGACATTTGCGGGCCAGGTAATCAGGAAAGGCAATATCCTTCTTCAGGATCCCAAGCCAGACGTCCAATCAGATGACCGTCTCCATCAGGCGTATCTCCTGGGCCTGCCGTTGCGCATGGCTGAAACCATCAAAGGGGCACTCGTCTTTGTGCGCTTTGGGGGTCCTCCTTACGGGGAGAGCCATGTCAAAGTGGCACTGTTTGCGTCAGACCTGCTTTCCATGTTATTTGAGCGCAGTGCCTGGAGGGAGACGAACCTGGAACTGCGTGACCTCAAGCGTCAGATGCAACTACAGGATGACTTTGTCAGCACGATCTCGCATGAATTGCGGACACCACTGGGTTTCATTAAAGGGTACAGCACCAGTCTTCTGCGTGAAGACACAAGTTGGGACGCGGAAACGCAAAAGGAATTCCTGATGATCATTGATGAGGAGGCAGACCGGCTCTCGTTACTGATCGAAAATGTACTCGAGTCAGCGCGTCTGCAAAGCAGGACCCTGCCACTTCGTTTTCAACCGCTCAGGCTGGATTCCGTTTTGCGCGACGTCATCACTCGAATTCGCGTCCGTCACAAGGATTTGGACGTGAGCATGAATCTGAAAGCTGCTCCACCCCTTCAAGGAGACGGTGTGAGGCTTGCCCAGGTCTTTGAAAATTTATTTATCAATGCCATGAAGTACGCGCCCGGCGCACCCATCGTTGTGCTTCTCGAAGAGATGGGAGAAAAAATAATTATTTCAATTATGGACCGCGGTCCAGGAATTCCAAAGGAATCCCTTCCATTCATTTTCGACCGCTTCTACCGCGTGCGAACCGAGAAAAGCATTACCGGCACAGGCCTCGGACTTTACATCTGCAAGCAGATAATTGAGGCACATCGTGGTAAGATTTGGGCAGAATCCATTCCAAGTCAGGGAACCACATTTTTCATAGAACTACCCATCCATTCAGAGAAGTAATAACGTGAAGGAGAGTTTATGGCAAAACGCATTCTGATAGTAGACGACGAGCCTCGTTATCTACGTTTGCTCGAAGCCAACCTGCGGACAGAAGGGTATGAAGTGGTGACGGCCCATGACGGCATGCAGGCGGTAAGCGTTTTCTCAGATCAGCCGATAGATCTGGTGCTGATGGACGTGATGATGCCAAAATTGGATGGCTTTGGTGCCACGCAGCGCATCCGTGAATTCTCCAGTACACCCATCATTATTCTCACAGCAAAGGGAGACGAGCAGGACCGTGTCCGCGGCCTCGATCTTGGAGCGGATGATTATCTCGTCAAGCCTTTTTCAGCCACTGAATTGCTGGCGCGTGTGCGTGCTGTTTTACGGCGGGCGCAGCCGCCCAGTGAAGTGGGACAATCCCGTTTCTTTACTCATGACAATTTGAAGATCGATTTTGCTCGCGCCGAAGTGTGGCGAGGGGAAACAGCCATTTCCCTTTCTGCAACGGAATATCGTTTATTGCTGCAATTCGCCCACCATATCGGCAAGATCATGACATCTGAGGAACTGCTGACCAGTGTATGGGGGCCTGAATATCGCACTGACAAGGAAATCCTCTGGGTAAGCATTGCCCGCCTGCGCCAGAAGCTGGAAGATGATGCACACAGCCCGAAACATATCGTGACACGTTCCGGCCTGGGGTATTTGATGCCGCCAATCGAAGAGTAAGCTCCTAGGAGGCTGTAGTGGTTGGTAAAAAAATCCTCATCGTGGATGAGAACGCGGCCAGCCGCAGTTTTTTATCCAACACGCTGCGCGAAAAGCAATTCCAGGTCCTTGAAGCATCCTCAGGTAAGGATGGATTGATCGTTGCCTGGCGCGATGAGCCCGACCTGATGCTGTTTGATCCTGTGTTGTCTGATCTTAAGGATGAGGAATTCATTTCCAAGCTGCGTGGTAATCCGCGCACCAGGACGATACCTTTGATCGCGCTGTCCAGTGATCCAGGACCGACTCGCAGGGAAATCTGCATCAATGCCGGCGTGGATGAATACCTGGTCAAATCTTCACAGGCTCTTTCTTCACTCGAGGAAATTCTCACCCGTAGATTTATCCCGGAAAATTCGATCGAGACTGAAACAGAGCAGCGCGAGCCCGGTTTGCTCATCAGCTTTCTAAGCGCCAAGGGAGGAACAGGCACTTCCTCGCTTTGCGCCAACATCGCAATGAATATCAAAAAGGGACAACCAGATGCCCGCGTCGTGGTTGCAGACCTCGTTTTGCCGATCGGTTCGATTGGTCCAATTGTCGGCTATGAGGGGAATCTGAATGTAATAACGGTGGCAGACCTCCCCACTGGACAAACGAACGGAGATTACTTCAGAAAGAATCTACCGCGGCCCGAACTATGGCAGTTCCAATTGCTGGCTGGGTCTCCTGATCCTCAAAAGGCGAACGCATTGAAGGGTGACCGGGTTGGGATGATCATAGAGACTCTCCGATCTGCATATGATTTCGTGATCCTCGATATAGGACGGTCACTCTCACGCATCAGCCTGCCTCTGATCCAACAGGCTGACCTGATCGCTCTGATTGTTTCCACGGATCACAGCACCATTAAATTAACAAAAACCGTATGTGACTATTTGCAATCGCAGGGTGTGGATGACGGGAAAATCTACACCATCTTAAACCGTGCATTGGGACTCGAAGGCGCGACGAAAACAGAGGCGGAAGAGATCCTAAGTTTGCCCATCAAGACAACACTGCCCTACATGGGGGGTAATTTTGCGCTTGCCAACAACCTGAACCAGCCCATTACAACGAAATATCCCAACGACACCGCGTCCATTATCCTCAAGGACCTGGCACTGGATATGACCAGGGTAGCACGCCTGCTGCGCTCCATTTAACCTGCTTAGAGAAATGAAAGGTAAATTCCCATCCATTTCGACTAGACTCTGGGAGTAATTTGCATAAGCGAAAATAGCGACACCAGGGTCTTGTCGTTATTTTTTAACATGAGGGCTGGATGTGTGTTTTCAAAACCATCAAAGCCGAGCAGACTCAATTATGAGAGGCAATATGACCATCGAATATGATGAAAAAGGCAAGATATTCACGGACATCATTTCCAAGATAACTGTCTCAGCGACTGTTCAAACGACAACTCATTTGATGCGCGGGCGTATGCACATTCGCCGGGATCAGCGCATTAAGGATGAACTGGACCTGGACGAAAAGTTTCTTGCATTAACAGATGTAAACGTTCTGTCTCCTGATGGGCAAATACTTTTTCAAGCGCCATTCCTTGCAGTGAACCGTGCTCATATCATATGGGTTCTTCCGTCACAAAACAAAAGCGAGGAGTCTTCGTAATGACTGCTCCAATTTCCTCCAACTTTACCAAGCTTACCTCAGCTGATCTTCTGAAATTCAAGCGATATCTGATTGAGAATGTAGGGCGTTCCATGGAAGGCGAGGAACTGCAGCTCGGCGACCGCAGTGAGTTGATGAAACAGCGTTTGAACGACGTCTATGCACAGGTGCGGGTCAGTCTCCCAGAGGACATTCGCAACCAGATATTTCATGACATTCTTGATGAGCTCACAGGCTTTGGTCCGATCCAGCCACTGCTGGATGATCCTGATGTCAGCGAGATCATGGTGAATGGACCTAAAAAAGTGTTCATTGAAAAGAAGGGGAAACTAACGAAAAGCCCAATCACCTTTGATGACGACGATCACGTGTTACGGATCATTGATCGCATCATTCTCCCGCTGGGTCGCCGTATAGATGCTGACAGTCCCACTGTGGATGCGCGTTTACCCGATGGTTCACGTGTGAATGCGGTGATCCGCCCTGTATCGATAGATGGCCCATCCATCACGATCCGCAAATTCAAAAAAGACAAACTTTCCATGGAAGAACTGGTGCAGTTTGGCTCCCTGACGACAAATATGGGCGAATTCATTCGTGCCTGTGTGCTCGCACATTTGAATATTGTAATTTCCGGGGGAACCGGCTCCGGAAAAACGACACTCCTTAATGTTCTCTCCAGCTTTATTCAGGAGGAAGAGCGGATCGTTACCATCGAAGACGCAGCTGAGTTACAGCTCCAGCAGGAACATGTCCTGCGCATGGAAACGAAGTCGGCAAACATAGATGGCAGAGGTGAGGTAACCATTCGCGACCTGGTGCGAAATTCCCTGCGTATGCGTCCTGACCGCATCATTGTGGGTGAATGCCGCGGCGGTGAAGCATTGGATATGCTGCAAGCCATGAATACAGGCCACGACGGTTCATTGACCACGCTGCACGCCAACACGCCCCGCGACTCGCTGTCACGTTTGGAAACACTGGTCCTCATGTCGGGCATGGACCTGCCACTCAAGGTGGTGCGGCAACAGATCTCCTCAGCAGTAGATCTGATCATTCAACAATCACGGTTGAAGGATGGCTCCCGTAAGGTGACTGCCATTACCGAAGTTGTTGGCATGGAAGGCGAGACAGTGGTTCTCACAGACATTTTCAAGTTTGATGTGACAGGTATTGGAGAGAATGGCAAAATCCTTGGAGAGTTAAGAGCAACCGGCATTCGCCCGATCTTCAGCCCACGTCTGGAAGCGGCAGGCTTTAAACTCAGCGGCGATATTTTCATGCCGCCAGCAAGCCAAAGACGTGATAACAGGCATTGATTCTGCTATAATCGGAGAAACACCATTGCTGTCATGGCAATGGGTTTTCAGAGAGTACCGCACGCATGCCCGACATGCGCAGCCAGACTTATGGTTATTTCCTGTCATTCCACAGAAAAATTGGATTTCAGGCAATACGTGGTAGAGGATGCATGGATACCAAAACGCAGATCACCATTCGCACGAAAAAACTGGGGGTATTGATCCGTGATGCGCGTCTTTCCGCGCGCCGAAGCGTGCAGGAATGTGCCGAAGCTATTGGCATCCGGAAAAGTGTGTTCCGTTCTTTTGAGGAAGGAGTCAAGTCACCTTCCCTGCCCGAATTGGAAGCGCTGGTTTTCTATCTCGACCTGCATCTCGACCACTTTTGGAGCAAAGAGATCAAATCAACGGGGACATCGCCGCACCAGCGCATTGACCTGTCAAAATTAATGGCACTGCGCCAGCGCAAGATCGGTGCGTTGTTGCGGCAGGAACGAATGAATGCCAGTATCTCGATCCGCAATCTTGCCAGCACCACGGGGATTACAGGTTCGCGGATCAAGGCATATGAATTGGGCGAGCGCGCCATCCCATTACCTGAACTTGAAGTATTGGTGTCAACACTCGGCGGAAGGGTCGAATCCTTCTTTGATCGAAGCGGACCCATTGGTCAATGGATGTTGAGCGAGGAGGCTGTACAACACTTCCTTGATATGCCAATGGAATTACGCGAGTTTGTTGCCACCCCAGTGAACCGTCCTTATTTGGAACTGGCAATGAAACTGAGCAACTTATCCCGGGATAAACTGCGTTCCGTGGCGGAAGACCTGCTGGATATTACCTACTAAAGCCGTGGAAAACACCAACCCCCTGACACTTGCCGAAGATGGCAAAAACGAATACGGAAAAGGAAACTATAAAGCTGCTGCTGCCTTGTTCTCAAAAGCAGCACAGGCCTATGCGTCCATGCAGGATGTATTGAACGCGGCAGAGATGAAGAATAACGAGAGCGTGGCATTGCTACAAGCCGGAAAAGCAAAGGAAGCACTGCAAGCGACCGATGGGACCGAGGACATCTTTCAAAAGGCAGGAGATGTCAAGCGACAGGGCATTGCGGTGAGCAACCGTGCCGCCGCCCTGGAAGGACTCAGAAAGTGGCAGGATGCCCTTGCCGAGTATGACCGGGCTGCGTCTCTTTTTGAAGAAGGGGGAGAAGGTGACATGCATTCCGTTGTCCGTAAAGCCGCGGCAAACGTCAACCTCAAACGCGGACATGTGGCTGACTCACAAATGGATGTGTACGATTCTTTACGCCTTGTTGAAAGGCCCACATTCTCCCAGCGCATTATGAAATTCCTCATGCGCATTGGGTTGATACGATAAAAGTTCCTCGTTATGACAAGTGCTTTGGCACAGTTTCGCTAGTCAGCCTACACCCAGCGAAGCAATTTCGTTCTCGAGCGTGGAGATTGCCTGGGGCACCTCGTTACTCTCGCTCCTGAGGTGAACAGTGATCAATTCCCTGGTTCGCACGGCGGATCTCAACGACCACCAACAATTATCGAACCTGATATTTTTTGAGACCCACCTCCATCGTCATCTGGACTGGCGCGCGCCACTCGAATGGCTGGGCGCTCCATTTTACTGGGCGCTGGAGGAAGGCAGACATATTACAGCCGCGCTGGCTTGTCCCACCGAAGTGGAAGGGATCGCCTGGGTGCGGCTGTTCGTTTATACTCGACGCTGGTCACCAGACAACGCATGGGCTCTGCTTTGGTCTACAGCCAGGGAGGAGATCGCGCGTGCGGGTGGTGCAACTGTCGCCGCCATTGCCATCCATGGCTGGTTTCAGCAGGTGCTCGCCGTGAGCGGGTTCGAAAACCGTCAGCAGATCGTGATGCTTGAATGGCAGTATCAGCCCTGGGCGTCGCGCGATGCGAATGGTATTCGCATCCGACAAATGACAGAGGTTGATCTTCCCGAAGTTGTAAAAACAGACAATACTTCCTTCAATCCGCTCTGGCACAATTCGTTTGAGACGCTTCAACGCGCTTTATCACAGTCATTATTCGCGACGGTAGCCGAAGGCGTGGATGGTATTGTTGGTTATCAGTTAACAACGGGGCATGGACAGCGCGCTCATCTGGCACGCCTGGCTGTGCATCCCGCAATGCAGGGACGCGGCGCCGGACGGGCACTGTTGAGTGACTTGTTTGGCAGGTTGACACGCAGCGGGGTGCCGCGCTTGAGCGTGAACACGCAAAACGACAATAACGCCTCATTGAATCTGTACAAGAAGATGGGATTCAACCGCACAGGCGAGGAATATCCCGTGTATACTCTTGAGGTATCCGCCAATTCACAGGAGGCATCATGACCAACCGCGAAGATGCAGTGATCATTAACTCGCTTGTACGCCAGGCATTGACCTCTGCCCAGGAAGTGATGGGCGATAACGGTTTGAATGCTGTGTTACGCACCAGTGGCTTGGAGCGATTCATCGGCAACTTTCCACCGAACAATCTTGAGCCATCCATTCAAGCATCAGAATACGCGAAGTTTAACGAAGCCATTGAAGCGTTTTACGGGCGCGGTGGAAAAGGCATGCTGCGCCGCATTGGCAAGGCCTCCTTTCAATATGGTGTGCGCGAACAATCTGCCCTGTTGGGCGTGGCCGGTGTTGCACTCAAGTTATTGCCTGAAAAACAGCGCATCAAATTTATTTTAAATGGGATGGCTGATGCATTGAAGAAGAGCAACCCGGCTGTGAATGCCTGGGTGGATGAAAGCAGGGAAAGAATTGCATATATTGAATCAACATGTGCCATTTGCCACAGCCGCCATAGCCCGACGCCCATTTGTTATCTTTATACTGGCTCCATTGCTGAGGCTGTGAAATGGGCTACAGGCAGGGAATATGAGATCGCCGAAACCCATTGTCTTGCCAAAGGCGATGAATACTGCAGGTTCGAAGTTGGAGATGTGCGCGCGTGACCGAGCCGAAATTTTCCAGCCGCATCCTTCGCCGCTTTGTTGAAACTGTAACCCTGGAATTGGGCGCAGATCAATTCCATGGAATGCTGGCTTTATCGAAACTCCCTGCTGAATGGGCAAAGCCGGAAACCTTCGCAAAAATGAGTGCAGGCGATGCAGCAAGGGCCTATGCAATGTTGCAAGCCGCCATGCGTGCCTATTTCGGGCGCGGAGCACGAGGTGTTCTGCTGCGGGTCGGTCAGCGTCTGTGGCAGCATCTTCTCAGCGATGCTGCACTTGGAGGCAAGGCGCAAGCTCTTGTGATACGGAGACTTCCGATCAATGCGCGGCGCAAATCCGCGCTGGAATTATTATCCCGTTTCCTTGGCGCTCAACCAGGCGACATCACGCTCCATACTTTGGACCTCGACCTGCTTCTCGTCGACCATACCTCTCCCGCCGCTGCCGGGTACCATGACGCATCTCCAATTTGCTTCGTTACCCAGGGCCTGATCCGCGAGAGCCTGTCCTGGGCAACCGATGAGAACTATGACGTGGAAGAGACTTCATGCAAAGCTCGCGGGGAAAATGCGTGCGAGTTCAAGATTACAATTGGAAAATAAATGAAGACCTTTGATGCAAACTGGAAGAGCAGGGACGGCACTAACTTGTTTGTGCGCGGCTGGGAACCGAATGACAGACCCAAAGCGCTGGTCGCCTTTGTACATGGACTCGGTGAACATATCTCTCGTTATGAACATGTTGGCAAAGCGATGACCGACGTCGGTTACGCATTTGCAGGCTTTGACCTGCGCGGCCATGGCAGGTCAGGCGGTATCCGCGGGCATTCGCCTTCCCTCGATGTTGCCATGCAGGATATCAAGGAATTCCTCATTTTTCTTACACAGCGATATCCTCATGCTCCGCAATTCCTGTATGGTCACAGCCTGGGAGGTTTACTGACACTTGCGTACACCCTAAAGAACAAGACTGGTTTCAAAGGCGTGATCACCACCGCTGCTGCCCTGCGTTCACAGGTCCATGACCAAAAAATAAAAGTGATTATGGCGAAGGTACTGGGGTCACTCATTCCAACCACCCTGCTCCCAAGTGGGTTGGATGCTTCCATTCTTTCACGAGATCCAAATGTGGTAAATGCCTACAGAAATGACCCGCTCGTCCATGACCGTATGAGCCTCGGCTTTGGCAAAGCGGGACTGAACGCTACTGACTATGTCTGGCAGTATGCAGAGCAATTTGCCGTGCCTCTCCTCATCATGCACGGTGCCGCTGACCACAATACCTATCCCCATGGCAGTGAGGATTTTGCCAAACTTGCCGCCAAAAGCAATCATGATGTGACGTTCAAGCTATGGGATGGCCTTTATCATGAAGTGCACAATGAACCCGAGAAGGAGCAGGTCATCAATTTTATGATCGAATGGCTGGACAGGCATTTGTAATTAAAGGACATCCCATCTGTTCTTAAGAACGTCCTAACCTTTTCCTAGACAAAACAATTTTGGCGTGGGAAAATTTAATCCAACACATTTTCATCAAGGAGTCTTCATGAGCCCAGAAAAAGAAACAAGCAAGCGACAACTGCGTCGCGAGGAAATGCGACGCCGCTCGCAACGTCAGCGTTTGATGACCATTGGATTTATCATTCTTGGAGCGCTGTTGATCGTTGCTCCCATCGTTTATCAAATGCTCAGACCTGTAGCCCAAGTAGTCGCGGTTGACCCGGGCACTCACCCGAACCCGATCGATAACGCAATGGGTGACCCCAACGCCCCGATCAAGATCGAGGAATTTTCCGATTTTCAATGTCCATTCTGCGAACGCTTTCACGAGGAGACCGAGCCATTGCTGCGACAATACTACATTGACACCGGCAAGGTCCAGTTCGTCTATCGCTCAATGGGCAACTGGGTAAGCGGCAACATAGGCGGTGGCAGGACCGAATCACAGGATTCTGCACTGGCGTCTTACTGCGCGGGAGAGCAGAACAAGTTTTGGGAAATGCACGCACATTTATTCGCCAATGTCCTGGGCGAAGATGCCGGTTCATTTACAGACAAGCGAATTTACGCCATTGCTGAGAAGATTGAAGGCTTGGATGTGGATCAGTTCAACAGCTGCTATGACAGCGGCAAATATGATGACCGTGTCGAGCAGGATATGCAGGATGGCCTGGCAGCAAACATCGATGGCACGCCGGGATTCCTGGTTACCTACACTGTGGATGGTGAGACAAAAACCAAACTGATTGAAGGCGCACAGCCATTCAGCGTGTTCCAGCAGGAGCTCGAAGCCGCACTTAATGAGATGGGCGTTGCAGAGTAAATTTACACGCAGTGAAAAAGGACACGGTTTCCCGTGTCCTTTTTGATTCTTCCATACCGTGGACAGGACAATTCCTACTTAAAACCGCATCTATCCACAAACTCGGCTCGGCGTGGATTTCCAAGTGTATAATAAAATTGGAAACATATTTTCATTGAGGATTTTTAATGAAACATCGCCATTTCCATTCCCTGCTTTGCTCCATTTTCATCGTCGCCCTTATTACTTCATGCACAGGCGTCCCCATCCCCGGACTGGCAACACCCACGCCTGCAATTCCAACACCCACGTCTTATCAACAGGCATTGCCTCCGCGCCTCGTTGAAACAGACCCGCCGCGAAACACTGTTCTCGGGCATGATTCTTCGATCACCTTTTATTTCAACCAGGCGATGAATAAATCATCGGTGGAATCAGCATTGGGGGGACTGCCAGAGGGGACCTACACATGGAACGATGAAGCGACGCTTGTTTTCAAGCCCACGCAACCTTACCAACCCAATACAAAATTACAAATTACACTTGCGAGTTCCATCCAGTCTGCCAGTGGCTTTGGGATGCAGGAACCCTTTAATGTTTCATTCAGAGTGGCGGATTATCTGCGCGCGGTAAATATTCTGCCAAAGGAAAGCGCAACGGATGTGGATGTTGAATCTGCAGTAGCGGTCTCCTTCAATCAGCCGGTGGTTGCACTGGGCGCAGATGACACATCCCTGCCAGCCGCGTTCGACCTTCAGCCGTCTGCCCCCGGTCGCGGCGAATGGATCAACACAAGCACTTATATTTTTTATCCAGAGCCTGCAATGAAAGGGGGAACGGAACACGCTCTACAATTGAATCCCAGTTTGAAAACGGTATCAGGCGTCGGCCTGGATGTGAGCGCAGCGTCCGTGTGGACGTTCACCACCGCGAGTCCGCGTGTTATCTCACTGGAACCTGCCAGCGATCAAAGGATGGCGCTGGACCCACAAATCAAACTAACGTTCAACCAGCCCATGGATGCAGCGAGCGTTGAATCCAATTTTTCCTTCAGTGGCCCGGAGGGTTCACTACACGGCACATTTACGTGGGATGATGAAAACACCGTTGTGACGTTCGTGCCGGGAAAAATGCTGGTGCGAAACGTTGGTCATATTTTGAATGTGAGCGCGGCGGCAAAGTCGAAAGGCGGGATGGCGCTTGGCGAAGATTATGGGGCAGTGTTGAACACCTTCGATAATTTTGCAGTGACCGCGGCAGATGTGAGCTACAGCTCGGTATTTTTCACATTCAGTTCCACTCTGCCTGAAGGCGATTACGATGCGTTTGTGAAAATAAAGCCTGCTCTTGATGATTTTTCAACCGGCCGAACCGAGGATGGTTTGAGTCTTGGCGTTTATGCAAATTTCGAACCCGAAACAAATTATGTAATTGAAGTTGCCGCACAACTAAAGGATAGCTGGAAACAATCCCTGGGCGACCCGTACGTGTTTAATTTCCGCACGGCACCCGCGCCTGCCATGTTGAGCGTGGATGTATATAGCTCATCCACGGTGTTCGTGAGGCCCGATGAACCCGTTCTATACGCGAAAGCTGCCAACGTTCAGAGCGCGGATGTGACCGTCGCGCCGCTGACCTTACAGGATTTTTTCCTGCTTCAGGATTCCTATGAGAACCAGCAGGCATTTTCTGCATCAGACTCGTTAGTGTACCCACACCAGTTCAACCTGCCGCCGAGTAAAACGCAGGACGTCAAACTGCGTCTCGCCCAACAGGGCAGCCAGTTGTTGACGGGCTTGTATTACGTGAGCGTGTTTTCACCGCAAAACGCATCCGCTACAAAGAACATTTACTTTGCTGCATCCAGCCAGGTCAATCTCACGTTTAAACTTGGCGCCACGGAGGCGCTGGTTTGGGCCGTGGATCTACCGTCGCAAAGGCCTGTTGAGAATGCCCTGATCACGATCTACGATAATGCGGGCAATTCGCTTGCTGCCGGTACGACCGATAAAAGCGGCTTGTGGAAGGGAGCTGTAGGCGCGCGGGAGGGACAGTTGTATGCGGTCCTCGGTGTGCCAGGCGAGGATAACTTTGCACTCGCCACCAGCAATTGGAGCATGGGCATCAGTGCCTGGGATTTTGGATACAGCTTTAATGCCCAGCCTCCGCACACAGAAATTTACATGTATACCGATCGTCCCATGTACCGCCCCGGGCAGACGGTGTACTTCCGCGGTGTGGCGCGACAGGCGTTCAATGGACGTTATGAGTTGCCGCAGATCAACGAGGTACCGATCATGCTGAGGGATGCGAATGGCACGCAGCTGCTCGCGCTCAATGCACAACTCTCCCCGTACGGCACGTTCAATGGCGAGTATCAACTGCCCGAGGATGCCGCACCCGGTTACTACCTGTTCGAAAACAGCGCCCTGGAACTCTTCTTCTATTTCCAGGTTGCGGAGTATCGCAAGCCTGAGATCAATTTGAGCGTGGACTATTCTGCAGATGAGGTCAAACTTGGAGATACGGCCAAAGCCGAGATCAATGCCCGATATTTTTTTGATGCCCCCGCGAATGATGTGGAAGTCAATTGGGCGCTTTATACCAAACCTGACACGTTCCACCTTCCGAATTATGAAACTGGCTTGATGGATACTTCCTGGCTGAACGTTTTCCACTTTGGACAGCCGGGTTCCTCCGATTATTTTGGGAATCTCCTCGAGCAGGGAACAGGTCGAACCAGCCGCGAGGGAATCCTGTCCATTGACCTGCCAGCCATCCCTGAGTCTGTTTCGGGACAGATCGTCACGCTGGAGGTGACCGCACAGGACGAGTCTGATCTGACAGTGAGTGCCCGCTCTCAACTGCGCGTCCATCCTGCTGATTTTTACATCGGCATCCGTCCCGATCAATGGATAGGCCGCGCTGATTCGCCGCTGGGTTTTGATGTGTACACAGTGGACTGGGCACAGAATCCTTCCGGCGATAAAACGCTGAGTGCAGAGTTCAAACAGGTGCGCTGGGAAAAGGAAATGGATATCAATAACTTCCCGACCTACACGCCTGTCTATACACCCGTGAGCGGCAGCAACCTTGCAACGGGCGCCGATGGCAGGGCGCGGCTTTCATTCGTGCCGCCCAATGCAGGAACGTATGTGCTCGAAATTTCAGGTGAAGGCGCGCGTACACAATCGATGATCTGGGTGAGCGGCGCAGGTTCTGCGGCGTGGCCCGACCTGCCCAATCAAAGGGTTGAACTTACCGCAGATCGTGATTCATACAAAGCAGGCGACACGGCGAAAGTCTTTATTCCCAATCCGTTCGCGGTCAATTCGCTCGCGCTGGTGACGGTTGAACGCGGCATCGTTTCAAAAGCGGAAATAATCTCTTTATCGGGCAGCGGCAGGGAATATTCACTCCCGCTCACCGAAGCCGACGCGCCCAACGTATATGTGAGCGTCACCGTGCTGGGGCAGGGTAACGACTTCAGGCAGGGCATGGTCAATGTACCAGTTGCCCCCGATGATAAAGTGTTGAATGTGCAGGTGACCTCCAATCCGACCGAGGCAGGACCGCGTGAAGACGTCACATTTGATGTACTTGTGACCGACATCCAGGATCAGCCTGTGGAGGGTGAGTTCTCACTATCAGTCGTAGACCTTGCATCGTTGGCTCTGGCTGACCCGAACGCAGAAGATATTCTGCCAGCGTTCTACAGCAACCAGCCGCTTGGCATTGAAACAGGACTCTCCATCGCAGCCTACAGTGGACGCGCGGCCGTTCCACCCGGTGGGATGGGTGGCGGAGGTGCCGATGAAGTCCCATTCCTGCGCGAAGAGTTTCCCGATACTGCCTATTGGAATCCATCACTCATCACGAATTCAGATGGCCGCGGCCAGATCACAATGACACTGCCTGATTCGCTCACCACGTGGAAGGTGGATGTGCGCGGTCTCACGGTGGATACCAAGGTTGGCCAGGCTGAAACAGAGATCGTTTCGACCAAGCCTTTATTGGTCCGCCCGGTAACACCCAGATTTTTGGTGCATGGCGATCATGTGCTGATGGCGGCCATAGTCAATAACAACACGCCAGACAAATTAACCGTCAGTGTGAGTCTGCAAAGTGAAGGCTTCACCCTGGATGAACCCGATCAAGCGACCCAACAGGTTGAGGTCCCTGCCAATGGACGCCAGCGCGTGGAATGGTGGGGTACAGCGGGGTCAGCTGAATCGGCAGACCTGATCTTCTCTGCTGCAACCACAGGAACGCCGTCACTGCAGGATTCGACGCGCCCCGTTTGGGGAACACTGCCCATTATGCAATACACATCTCCGCAGGCGTTCGTCACAGGCGGCGTGCTGCGCGGCGCTTCTTCTCAGCAGGAAGTCATCTCACTGCCGCGCACGTACGTGCCAAATGGTGGCGGCCTGGATGTAGAGTTAAGCCCTTCGCTGGCTGGCAGTTTGTTATCTGCGTTGGAAGCGGTGGATATCCCCAACTCATCGAGCGCCGAATCCATCCTGTCCTATTTCCTGCCGAACCTCGAGGTCTATCGTGTGCTGAATGGTGAGGGCTTGAACGATCCCGCGCTGACCGAACGAGTCGCAGCAAGCGTGGATGACGGCGTGCATAAACTGCTGCATCTCCAAAACGAAGACGGCGGATGGAACTGGTGGGGCACCGCACCGATCGGCGAACAGACAACGCCATCCGATCCGTACATCTCTGCGTATGTGACCTTTGGTTTGATACGCGCTCATGAAATGGGCGTCAGTGTGGACGAAAATGCGCTCCAACGTGCGGGGACGTATTTAAGAGGCCTGAAAAATGAGATCACCAACGATACCCATGGCGCTGCGCTGGATGAAATCACGTTCGTGCAGTTCGTGCTGGCGCAGGCACACACGTTTGATGAAACTACGCTCAATAATCTGTACAACGCCCGCGACCGGTTGAGTCCATCCAGCAGGGCACTGCTTGCATACACGGTCAACGCGGTCAACCCCGCAGATGAACGCGTGCGCGATCTTGTTTCGAACCTTGAAACAGGTGCCATTGTCACCGCATCCAGCGCGCATTGGGAAACACAGGACGAAAACCTGGTCATGCGCGGTTCGCCAGTTTATACAACATCGCTGGTTGTTTATGTCCTCTCGCAACTCGACGCGGCCAATCAGGTTATCTTCAACGCGGTGCGTTATCTTGCTGCGCATCGCAACACACGCGGCTTGTGGGGCATGGGTCACGATAACGCCTGGGCAATTCTGGCACTCACCGAAGCGATGATCGGTTTTGGCGACCTCAACGCCGATTTCTCTTTCAACGCAACCTTCAACGGCGGCCCGCTTTTGAACGGTGATGTCTCTGGGAATCAGGTGCTCACGCCGCTACGTGCGCAGGTTCCACTTGAATACGTTTCGTCCACTTCGCCGAATCTCTTAACCATTCAACGCGAAGACGGATTGGGCCGCCTGTATTACCGCGCTGTCCTGAACGTTAATCGCCCTGTGGAAGATGTAAGGCCGCTGAATTCAGGTATGCAGATCGAGCGCGTATATGTGGATGCTAATTGTCGCGCTGAGCCTGGGGGTGAAGCGGATTGCCCGCCTCTTTCCACGCGTCAGCTTGCCTCTGATCAAACCGTCACAGCCCAGCTGAGGCTTGTGCTGCCTCACGACTCATACCATGTGATGGTCGAAGACTTCATCCCCGCGGGCATGGAAATTCTGGACCGCAATCTTAAGACCAGCCAGCAGGCAATTGACGCGATCGAAGTGGAGGTTCAGTTTGACGATAAGGATCCATTTGCAGATGGCTGGGGCTGGTGGCTGTTCCACGAACCAGAGATACGTGATGACAGTATTCTCTACGCCGCAGATTTTCTCCCCGCAGGAACCTATGTGTTGACGTACACCCTGGTCCCGTTACAGGCGGGTGAATATCGTGTGTTGCCTGCTCATGCCTGGCAGTCCTTCTTCCCCGAAGTGCAGGGAACCAGCGCAGGCGCGGTGTTTGAGATCAAGCCTTGATATAAGCAATCACAGGTCGGTTTTTTAAGATACAAAGACCGCAATGCGTACTGCGGTCTTTGTAATTTAAGAGAGCTCAGTGTACTTCGTGCCTTTATTACTCCTCTCAGGCACGGTGGCTAACATCCCTACCTCATCATCCCCCACATTGCCAGCGCGCCAAAGATCAACACCACTGTTGCCGCACCGACAATCACTTCCCGCGAAGGACGCGCATCCACCAGACGGAGCGCAGGGGCAATCCCCTCCACTTCCCACATGGGGCCTGCGAACCAGGTGAACATCAGCCCGCCCAGCAGGCCGCCAATGTGCCCCCAATTATCAATACCAGGCTGTAAGCCCAGGAACAGGTTGATTGCTGCGATAAAGATCACATTCTGAATGGCCCTGCCAAACTGACCCGCGAACAACTTGCGGTTTTGATACAAAAAGATTGCCTCCGCCCCGAGCAGACCAAACACTGCAGTAGAAGCGCCCACCGAATACCCGCTTGAGAACAGGAACGAGGCCACGTTCCCGGTGAACGCGCCCAAAACATAAAGCAGGAAAAACCGTCCATGCCCAAAATGACGTTCGAGTCCGGTTCCGAACGAGAACAGTGCATACATGTTGAACGCGATATGCGGCACCGAACCATGCAGCAATGCGGGTGTGATAAACCTCCATAATTCGCCTGCCAGGATCGCTTCGTTAATGCGTGCCCCATACAGCACCAGGATATCCGTGCCCAAAGTGGACTCGCTGACCAGCTGCAAAATATAGAAAATAACCGTAATTGCAATGATGGTGTACGTCACATAGGGAGCAGATTGAGGCATCGGCACGCGAACCATCTGCTGGCCGGCAGCCTGCCCTGTTGAAGGATTCGCCCCGGACTTTTCCTGATCGTTATCAAAAGGTTGATTCATAATTCCACCTTGCGCGGGTTCACCCGATGATGTTCCGCGTCGATAATTGCACGAATTGTATCCACCGTCTCATCCAGATGGAACTCTCGGTTCACAACCACATAATCGAATGCCTGCACGCGTTTGAGTTCCTTGCGCGCCGTTGCAATGCGAATTGCCAGCGAAGCAGCGGTCTCGGTCTTGCGTGTCTCAAGACGGTGCACCAGATTCTCTTCACTCTCGGTTGTGATGAAGATCATCAAGGCTTCGGGTGCCATCTTGCGCACGGTCTCCGCACCCTGTACATCAATGCGCATCACTACATCTTTCCCACTGGCAAGTGCCTGGCGTACCTGTTCCTTGGGAATACCCTTGTAATCACCATACACCACTGCGTGCTCGATCAACTCATCCTGGTCGATCATGTGGGCAAACTCCTCCGTTGTCACAAAGAAGTAGTCCCTGCCATGCGTTTCATTTGCGCGCTGCGGCCGCGTCGTGGCCGTTACGATAAAATGGAACGGCAGTCCGCGCTCCTTCATGCGCTGCATCACGGTATCCTTGCCCGCGCCCGATGGTCCCGAAATGACGATGAGCAGCGGTTGTGGATGATGGACATTGAATTCGGAATCAGTGGAGGGTGTCATTGGCAAATTGTACCAGACGGATTTTACGCTCCTGCTGATTAATTCCGTTATGAAATGGTTAATGCAGGTGCAATCCCCGCATATGGTCAGGAACATGACCATTGACCAAATCCTGTCCGAGGGGTGGCAACACCCTTCCCCGTACCAGCCTGCATACTACGAATCTAAAGACATTATTCCATCTCGGATGGCTGGGCGGGTACCACCTTTTTGACAAGAGACTCGATTGATTCGACGGTTGAATTAAAGTTGAGCCATACAAGAAATTCAGCGTTGCCCTTCGGCCCCAACAGAGGACTCCTGATCAGCCCCTGGATTGCAAGGCCCTCCTGTTGAGCATACGTCAGAACATCAACAAGCACCTGGCGATGGATCTCAGGGTCACGGATCACACCATCACCACGCGAAACATCCTTTTTGCCTGCTTCAAATTGGGGCTTGATGAGAGCGATAATGTTCGCTTCTCCCTGTGGGAGAGGGGCTGGGGCTGAGGGTGAAATCCACTTCTTCACCACTGGCAACAAAATTTTCAATGAAATAAACGAAGCATCTACGCTTACAAAATTAATTTGCTCCGGCAGGGACTCTACAAAGCGCGCGTTGGTTTCCTCCATCACCACCACTCGTCGATCGTTGCGAAGTTTCCAGTGCAGAATGCCTTTGCCCACGTCTATGGCGTACACTTTTGCCGCGCCGCGTTGAAGCAGACAATCGGTGAACCCGCCTGTGGAGGAACCAACATCGGCACAGGTGAGTCCTGTCACATGGATGGCGAATGCTTCGAGCGCCGCATCCAGCTTTTCGCCGCCACGCGAGACAAAGCGCGGACCCGAATCCACTGTCAGAATGGAATTGGCCTGTACCGCCGTGGCAGGCTTGAGCGTAACCTGATCTGCCACGCGAACTTGCCCCGCCATGATCATCGCCTGCGCCTTGGCGCGCGATTCAGCCAATCCGCGTTCCACAAGCAAAACATCCAGACGGACTTTAGGACGGGCTTTAGGCATGAAAGTATTTTACAGTAAAATTGCCGTATGTTAAAAGCACTCATCAAAACCATGCGCCTGCGTCAATGGACCAAGAATGGTTTCATCTTTTTTGGCCTGATCTTCGACAAGCAATTGTTTTTACTGGAACCATTTTTACGAACATTGGCGGGGTTCTTTTTATTCTGCCTGGTCTCAAGTGCAGTATATTTGTTCAACGATATTGCAGATCTCGAAGCCGACCGCAATCATCCCGAGAAGAAGTTTCGCCCTCTTGCATCGGGCCAGCTGCCAGTGAATATGGCAATGGGCACCGCCACCCTTCTAACGGTCATTGCCATTCCACTGGGTTATATTCTTTCACCGATATTTGCATTGATCCTTTCCCTTTATCTGGCGATCAATCTGCTTTATTCACGCTGGTTGAAGCATGTTGCCATTCTCGATGTGCTGATCATTTCATCGGGCTTTGTTTTGCGGGTGGCGGCGGGCGTGGCGCTCATTACGGTCGAACGCTTTTCGCCATGGCTGTACATGCTTACGATCCTGTTCTCGCTCTATATTGGTTTTGGAAAACGCCGTGCCGAAATGAGTTTGCTCGCAAATGAGGCGAGCACACATCGCAAAGTCTTTGAGGGCTATACCATACCCCTGCTTGATCAATACATTACAATCGTTTCAGGCATGACCATCGTTGCCTATTCGCTTTACACGTTTTCCGCGCCAAACCTCCCTGATAACCACACCATGATGTTGACAATCCCATTCGTCGTCTATGGCATCTTCCGTTACCTGCAGCTCATTCAAACCGGTCATGCCGCGGGCGCGCCCGATGAAGTTGCACTCAAGGATCGTGGGTTGCAGGTCACAGTTTTGTTGTGGGGTCTGGCTGTGATCGCCGTGTTTTATGTTTCATAAGGTGGGATGACAATCGTACTCGAAGAGTATCCCGCCCAACGCCTATGAGCACATCTTCCGCACCCGGCAAGATCATTCTATTTGGTGAACACGCCGTTGTATACGGTCGCCCTGCGCTGGCAGCGCCCGTCACACAAGTCCATGCAGATGTGGATGTCTCGGACTCTTTGCGCCCCGGGATCTGGATCGACGCCCCCGACGTCAACCTTCGCGCCGAACTGAACACACTCCCATCCGATCATCCGATTGCCTCCATTATTCACAACTTTCTATTTATCTCGCGCGTTGCCCCATTCCCCGATCTTGAAGTCAAAATCACTTCGACGATTCCTGTGGCTTCAGGTCTTGGCTCCGGGGCGGCGGTGACCGTTGCTTTAACCCGTGCGCTGTCCTCCCACCTCAATTATTCAATGACAGATGAAGACGTGAATGCGTTCACGTATGAGATCGAAAAGCTCCATCATGGCACGCCCTCCGGAATTGACAATACTGTTATTACATATGCGAAGCCTGTTTATTTTGTCAAAGGACAGACAATGGAAACAATCAGGGTGGGCAAACCATTTACGATCGTCATTGGTGATACTGGCATCAGCGCGCCAACCAAGGAATCTGTAGGCGACGTTCGCAGGTTATGGCGGAATGACATGTCGCGCTGGGAATCCGTTTTTGATAAAGTTACTGAGATCTCGTTTACCGCGCGCCGCGCCATCGAGCAGGGACATTGGGAAATGCTTGGCGAATTGATGAATGAGAATCATAAACTTCTACAAAAGTTAACGGTCTCTTCGCCTGGGCTGGATCGCCTTGTGGATGCCGCGTGTGAAGTCGGCGCATTGGGTGCAAAGATGAGCGGCGGCGGGAGGGGCGGTAACATGATCGCGTTGGTCATGCCCCATATGGCGGATGAAGTTTCACGGTCCCTGACGGAAGCCGGCGCACAGAATACGATCATTACTCACGTCTCATGAAATGGATCGCACCCGTTGCGGTGTACCTGGCTGTGGGGTTGGGACTGTTCCTGTTTCGTAACGCATGGGGAGCGCTCCTGGGATTCCATCTCGCCATTATCCTTTCTCTGTTGATCGCAAAACCAAATCTCCCCATCAAAATACTTTTTACAAGCAACAGCATCAAATGGACTCTTGTAAGCATCCTGCTGTGTGCAAGCAGCGGGGTCATCTTATATTTTTTCTGGGACAAACTTGGGGTCGCAGATGGTGTGTCCACGCATGTGGAAGCGCTGGGTTTGAATCAGTCCAACTGGCTTGTGTTTATCGCCTACTTCACCTTGTCGAATCCGTGGATCGAGGAATATTTCTGGCGAGGCTACCTGGGCAGCACAACCACAAACTTTTATATTTCTGATTTTTTGTATTCAGGCTTCCATGGTTTGATTTTGATGAACAAAGTGCCCATGGACATGCTCATTTACAGCATGGCAATCCTTGTCGTGGCGGGCTGGTTCTGGCGGCAGATCGCGCGCGAAAATCACGGCCTGCTGGCATCCGTGCTCGGTCACATGGCCGCGGATCTTACGATCCTGCTTGCTGTGTTTTTGAAGGTCTAGAAGAACAATACAATCCTCAGTACAAGGAATAATGATGAACCAAAGACTGCTTGTCTACAAAAATGTTTTCATGGTTTTCACTGCTGGTTTCCTGCTATGGGCGTGTACCGCGCCGACGCCTGAACCAACACAAACACCCGTCCCTACTCCTGTGCCATCACCCACCGCGGAATGGGAGAAACCAGGTTGGACGATGGTATGGCAGGACGAGTTCGACGGCGCTGAATTGGACCTGAAAAATTGGACCTTTGATCTTGGCGGTGGAGGCTGGGGTAACCAGGAATGGGAGGCGTATACCGACCGTCCCGAAAATGTTCGTGTCGAAGACGGGAACCTGGTGATCGAAGCCCGCAAGGAGGACGTAACGTTCAGCGGCCGTCCATATTCATCAGCTCGCATCAAAACCCAGGGGCTTCATGCCTGGCAATATGGACGAATCGAAGCGCGCTTAAAGCTACCCTACGGACAGGGCATCTGGCCCGCCTTTTGGATGCTCGGGGAAAATATAAATACAAAAGGCTGGCCTGCTGGCGGTGAAATTGACATCCTCGAATTTATTGGCAGGGAACCAGACCATATCTATGCCACTGTTCATGCACCCGGCTATTCGGGCAGTAACGGTGTGGGGTCTACTCTGGTTGTATCTGCGGAGTCACTCAGGAACGATTTCCACGTGTACGCAATTGAATGGGAGGAGAATGAGATGCGCTGGTACTTCGATGATCAGCAATACTTCAGGCTGACGCCGCAGGATGTCCCGGAGGAGTGGATCTTCGACCATCCATTCTTTGTCATCCTGAACGTGGCAGTGGGAGGTGGCTGGCCGGGTTATCCAAATACCACGACGGTTTTCCCACAATTTTTATATGTGGATTATGTCCGTGTCTATCAAAGGCCCTGAAGGATATGAATAAAAAAACATCCAAGGTCAATGTAACTTCGGATGTTTTGATGCATTAACTCAACGAGTGTTTCTTACTTTCCAGTGGTTCCACCGTGCTGACCTTTACAGGGATTTCCTTTTTTGCAGGTGGCTCGGCTTCCCTACCGAACCAGAACGAAGCGACAGGGTTTGACTTAATGAACAATTCGTAAATCAGCGCGGGCCCCAGCACACCCATAAAGAAACCAAGCCAGATCGAAAGCGGAGCATTACCGGTGGCAGATAAGATCTTCTGCCCCCAGAAATCCTGTATTGGCACATGGAAGATCAGAAGGATAAGCGATATTTTTCCGAAATATTTAAAGAGCGAGGCGAGCTTCTCCGTCCGCAGTTCAATCTGCCTTGAAAGCGCAAGGATGAACAGGATGCCTGCAACGGCTTCCACCGTGTTGATGAGAAACGACTCGTACAGTCGCGTATTCAAATCAATGCGCTGACTGAAGAACAGATTCAATAAAATGACCGCCGCGCCGCTGCTCAGTAAAAGGAAAGCATTCCCGAATATTTCGTCGGATGTGACATGGCGCGCTTCACTGCCGAGTATGAAGAAGAAGCCACTGAGTAACACGAGGTCTAGGCTGAACGGCAAGCCAAACAATTCATACTCCCTGCCAAATACGGAAAGTTGGAATGGATAGAAGGTCGTGAGGAACAGGCTTGCGACTCCAAGTGTAAGAAGGAGTATGAGCCATCTGGCGAAACGGCTGTTGATGTTTGCCACCGCTGCATAGAACAGAAACGCGTACAGGCTGACCACGAACAGATGCGGCAGGAACCACAACTGCACCCAGTCAATATAATAGCCTGTCCCATACAACGATTTTATGATCCGCGTGATCGCAGTTTGGAAACCCATTTTCCCAAACGATACCGATACAAAGTAGATCAGAAAGATGGTGAAAAAATAGGGCTTTAAAAGGGAGTTAAACCGTTTTTTGAAAAAATTCCAAAACCCAATGGATGGATTGATGAAGTATCCCGAGAGGAAAAAGAACAACGGCATGTGAAATGAGTAAATGACCTTATAGGCATACGGAGACACAACCGCAAAATCGTTGTGTCCCATCACAACCAACAGGATGCCAATGCCTTTGGCAATATCAATGTATTCTATTCTTTTGGACATGGGTGCGGATTCTCCGCTTTGGATTTTACCCTACGAACCCAAACGTTGACATACCCTGCATTCTGGCTCATGCGCGGGTCCCACTGCCAGGGGCTAATGTGATCCAACTTCAAGGCTTACGAACCTGAAGCGCATCCCAAAAGAAAAGGGACACTCGATAACGAGTATCCCATTGTAATACACCAGAAGTGGAATCCTTCACTCTAAAACCAGTCTCGTTTGTAGAAGATGAACGTGACAACGGCAGTAAGGGCGACAGCAATGCCAATAACGTTCAGAAATGCCGTTGGATGGGTCGCTCCGGGCAGGTACGTCACGTTCATGCCGTAGAACCCGGCAACGATGGTAGGCAGGTTCAGGATGATCGTCAGGGCGGCCAGCGCCTTCATCACGCTGTTCAGGTTATTGGAAATGATCGAAGCAAAGGCATCCATCATGCTCGAAAGGATTTCGGTGTTGATGTTGGTCATCTGTATGGCTTGCTGGTTTTCAGTGAGTACGTCTTCCAGCAGATCCTGGTCCTCCTCATAATAATTGAATATTTGTGTGCGCTGGACGCGTTCCATCATCACTTCATTGGAACGCAGCGCAGTGGCAAAATAAGTAAGGCTCTTCTGATACTTGAGCAGTTCCATCAACTCACGATTGCGTGTGGACTTCTGCAGCTGGTCTTCAATCGCCTCGGTGGTGCGAGTGATCTCGCGCAGGTGGGTCAGATAACGTGTGGCTGTTTCAAGGAAGATGTACAGCGCGAAGCGATAGCGCTTGGCAGTTTTAAGCAAACGATATTTTCCATTTGCCAGCACTTTGAACATATCCTTGTCATGGCGGCAAATGGTGACAATGAAATTCCCCTTGATCATGATGCCCAGTGGAATGGAAACAAACGGAATATCGGCTGTAGGTTGTGAATGTGGAATGCGGATCAGGATGAAGGTGTAATCATCATCCCGTTCCATGCGCGGCGTTTCGTCAAAATCAAGTGAATAATTAATGTAATCAACATCTATCCCCCAGTTCACAAGTTGCTGAATTTCATCCGGGGTCGGGTCAATCGCCTTCACCCATGAGCCATTCGCCATGGCTTCAATCTGTTCGAGCCCCTGCTCGGTTGTTTTGTAAATGGTGAGCATGAGTGCCTCCTAAGCGTGAAATCATCACGCAGAAGGCGCTCACCTCCTTCGTGATGTCATGGATTTCGTCTTGCAACGCGTGCCGCACGCCAAATACTTGGCGGTTGACTCTCTTTTGATCCCAGGTCGCTCTCGTCCGTAGTAAACATTATTAATTGATCCTTGCCATTGTTAATAGCTTTCGTATTTTACGCCCGATGATTGAATCGCACAACCATTAGGGATATGCACAGTTTTGTCCACAGGCCTTAAAAGTAGATATCTACTTATGAGTTATCCATAATGGCCAGGGTGTGTATCCAAAATCAAAATTGCATGTCATTCTGAGGAGCGACCACACCTGCACTCACCTCAGGCGCGGTGTGTCCTTCGGGAGGGTGACATAAACCGAATTTGCATACAGGCTCTAGGAGGATTCAGATCGTGTCGAACCTCTCAGGATAATGATGCCCACAATACCCGCGATCAGGGATGCGATCAGAATCCCAAATTTTGCCGTTTCCAAAAGGGATGATACGCCAAACGCCAGGCTCGAGATAAAGAGTGACATGGTAAACCCAACGCCGGCCAGCCAGCTGACGCCATAGATGTGCCACCAATTTACCCCATCAGGAAGATCTGCCAGTTTACTTTTTACGACCAGCCATGACAACAGGGTGATGCCGACCTGTTTACCGATAATGAGACCAAAGATCACACCGAGACTGACGGGATCAAATACTGTTGCGAAACCGCTTCCCAAGGCAACACCAGCATTCGCCAGCGCAAAAAGAGGCATGATCGCATACGCCACCCAGGGATGCAGTTCATATTCAAGCCGCTGCAGTGGCGCTTTGGCGTGTTCGACAAGATCCTCAAGCACATGTAATGAAGAGCGTTGTGATTCATTAAGATATTCGTCGCCTTCATCGGCCTCCTCAAATTCATCGATGATCGTGCGACTGTGTTTCACAAATTGCCTGTCATTAATGCGCGCCCGCGAGGGGATGGTCATCGCAAGCAGCACGCCTGCAACTGTGGCATGGACGCCGGACCAGAGGAAAGCCAGCCATAATCCGACACCCAGGATGGAATAAACAATCGGGTTGCGAACGCCGAGCCGGTTTGCTATCACCAGGGCTACCAGGATGACAGCGGCAATCCCCAGATTGATCCATATGATTTCAGCCGTATAGAAGATCGCGATCATCAATACCGCGCCCAGGTCATCCACGACTGCGACAGCTGTGAGAAAAATCTTAAGCGAAACGGGAACCCGTTTTCCGAGCAACGCCAGAACACCCAAAGCAAAAGCAATATCGGTTGCCATTGGGATGCCCCAGCCACGACTGCCCCCGCCACCGTAGTTGAAGGCCGTGTAGATCAATGCAGGAAATACCATTCCGCCTATGGCCGCGGCCACGGGCAGGATGGCTTTGCGGAAGGATGCCAGTTCCCCGATCAATACCTCGCGTTTGATCTCCAGCCCCACGACAAAAAAGAAGATTGCCATCAAACCATCGTTGATCCATAAGAGCAATGCCTTCGATAACAGAAAATCCCCATACCCAATGGTCAATTTCCTGTTCCATATGGAGTTATAACTATCGCTCCATGCCGAGTTTGCCCATAGAAGGGCGACAACTGTAAAGATAAGCAATAAAATGCCGCTGGACGCCTCTTTATGCAAAAAGTCCTGTAGAGGAGCCAAAAGTTTTTCTGCCGGGGTTGGCGAAACCGGGACTTTCTTCGTCTTTGCCATGTAAATCTCCTTTCCAGAAATTATTCAGGAATGTCATTATAAAATAAAAGTGGCGGATTTTTGTCCGCCGCTCAACTGAGTACATCATTCTTCGTCTTCATCGCCCGGCGCGCCGGGCTGTTCCACCCTTAATACCTCTCCATGCACATTGATGACGATCTTAAACCCCACCATGCCAAGATATATGCGCATGTCCTCGGGTATGCCGGTTTGCAACAGCTGATCGAACTGCCTGTCGATATCCTTGATCTGCTGTTCGAGCATTGCCTTGGTGAAGATATCCTCCTGCCCGATCATTTTTGCAGTCTGTTCTGAAATATACCCTTCACTGCCTTTCATCATCCCGGCGATCTCACCCAGGACGGCGCGGTCCACCTGCTCAGAGGGGATATGGCGGCGAAAACCGGCATCATCCACTACATAGCAGGGTTCATCGCCCACAAGCGCGCTTCCAGCGACATTGCCATTTTCATCAATCACGAGTCCAGCAAAAAGAGGTTGGCGTGGCATATGGTTTAAACATCCTGCGCTTCCACTATGAGTTAAGATGCTGTCCATCTTAACTCTCCGCTCGGCGCGAATGTTAGCTGCTCTGCTTGCCTTCCACTGCTGCGAGCAGGGTTCCCGCTGCAATGCCCAGACGGCGATCAAGGCGTTGGGCGGTGTCCATACTGAAATCGAGATTCAATTCATAACGCAAGAGATTGAAGTTCTGCTTGAGATCAGCAACCCGCGTATCGCCCAGGGTAAGGTCATAGTTTTGAGGCAGCCATGATCCGAGAAGGAAGCGGCGCAGCATCGCCAGCCCAATACTGTCTTCGAACAGCTTCCCAATCACGTTATCGTTTGCATCCAGCACTTCCCATTCATCGCGTAGGATCGAACTCCAGCCCCTGCGTCGCAAGGCACCGACCTTTTGATTCATGGCGGTATCCACCACATCGTACGCGGCGGAAAAATCAACGATCTGGCGCGCCTTGATGCTCAACACTTCCTGTGTCTTGTTTTCATCACCATACACACGGATATCCTCGCGCAGGCGGAACATTTTTTGCTCGCTGAACATGACGAGCCTGCCGGCTGGGTCATAAAAGCGGAATTTGCCCGTGAGTGCAATTGCCTGGCGTTTGAGCAAATAGCTTGGGAATTGAAAAATTGGATTCATACATTCTCCTTGAATCAAGTAGGTCGTTGCTCGTAGTTAGCGGCTGAAGCCGTTACTACGAATTAAACAATCTGGACTTTTGTACCCACGCCTGGCATGTGGACGTAATCCTCTTCAGGTGGGACGTTGGGCTGGGTCCAGCGGTAAATGAATTTTGCCGCGGCTGAAGGCAGATTCACACAGCCATGACTGCGCGGACGACCATAATCATTATGCCAGTATGCGCCATGAAAGGCATTGCCTGCACCTGTAAAGAATGAGCACCACGGCACACCTGGCAAACTATAAACAGATTCATTCTCAACTGCATCCCCTTCATTCGTCATGTGAATGGATGGCCCCTTATGATAGGTACGGAATTCACCCTTGGGAGTATCGGTCCCTTTGACGCCGCTCGAACAGCGTTCCGAGAAAACAAGTTTCTCGCCTTCAAAGGCCGTCACCAGTTGAACTGAAAGATCTATTACAATCTTTTTTTCCTCATCCGGAACTTCCGGCGACAGGAGCGTCAACTCATCGTTGGGAACAAGACGCATATCATGTGATGAAACGTAAAAGTGTTTCTTCAGATAAGAATCATAAATCTGATACCAGATGCTCTTTTCATCCTTCGTGACAATCACTTTCGTGACCCAATGGGTTGTGCCATAGTAGATGCGATGAGCATTATCAGCATAGACGTACGGGCCTTTTCTCGTGATGCTGAATGGAACTGTGATCTCACCCAATTGTCCATTTTCGGGAATTTCGAATTTCGGCTTCTGGTAAATTGTTTCCACAGGCTGGATCCAGCCTGAATAGGTATAGCCTTCTCCGTTAATTTGATACCAGGCGCTGTTGAACGGGTTCCCCTGTTCGCCGTTTTCATCCACAGAGGTAATTTCAACGACCTGGTCCGCGCCAAAGTGGTGGATCTTATTGGCGTTGAACGTAGGTATATCGTAGAGAGGAATTCCGCTCCAGGTGATGCGCCCCTGTGTGGGCAGCGCGGCGGCAAGGGCGCGGTCCACGCGCAGGTCTTTGAGTGCGAGTGCAAGGGTTCCTGCGCTCGCAAGTTTGAGAAATTCACGGCGGGTGAGTTGAGGATTGAGCATACAGTAAGTTTAACCGCAAAGGAGCGAAGTGTGCGGCGACTCCTGTCCGTTATTATGATTTTCTTATACTACACCCGTTGGTTTACGGAGTGGGTGTTGGGGTACGGGTGGGGGTACGGGACGGCGTACGGGTAACGGTGGCAGTCATAGGCCTTGTGGGAGTCGGAGTCCGGGTTGGGGTGCGCGGTCTGGCTGTTTGGGTGGGTGTTTCGGTGACAATTGCAGCGAAATGTTCCTCTGCTTCCGCGCGCAATCCCGGAGTCATGGCATCTTCGGGCAGGTCTAATAACATTTGCCAGTATTCCGCGGCATTATCCAGGTCGTTGCGTTCCTCATACGCGAGGGCGCCCCAATAAAAAACCTGCGCTTTTTGCTCGTCTGTTTCCGCCAGCTCCTCAGCCTTATTGAGTTCCAATGCCGCGCTTCCAAAACGCTTTTGCAGGATGTGCAGGCGAATGCCCGCCAGGCGCGCATCGAACGAGTTGGGGAAAAACAACACGACACGATCAAGGTCTTCTTCTGCCTGCCCGCCGCTGCCAAGTTCCACATTGGAGAGGAAGCGGTATAGATAGGGCTCTCGTCGGTTTCGATCGAGCACGCTGACCTTGTTCATAGCGTTGATTGTCTCTTCATATTCCTTGTTGTTGAAATGCATTTCACCCAGCAGGAGGTAGGCTGCAGCATCATTCGCATTGTACTTAAGATAAATATCCAATGCCCTGACTGCCTCTTCTTCATTGCCCGATTCGGCGTAGATCTGGCCCAGCAACAAATAAGTGGGCAGGTGAGTGACATCCAATTGGTTGGCGCGCTCGGCTGCGCTCAGTTGGTAGATCTTTTGGTATGGTTTTGATAGCTG
>JBDTPH010000057.1:0-19904 GCA_039932795.1 Chloroflexota bacterium | reverse complement strand
GCGGGTTATATCACAAAAGATTTTCGTTGACAAGCAACTCGGCATTGTAGATCGATCCACCTGCCGCGCCGCGGATCGTGTTGTGTGAAAGCACCACAAATTTAAGATCCAGGATGGGATCGCGCCTTACACGGCCGACCACCGTCGTCATGCCTTTTCCGGTATATCGGTCGAGTCTTGGCTGAGGCCGATCGGCTTCATTGCGGACCTCGATCACGGGTCGGGGTGACGATGGCAGCTCACCAGCGGACGCGGATGCGCGGTAGGCTCGTAGAATCGCCTCAGCAGTTTCAGGGTCCGTTTGATTTGCCAGTTCCACACTTGCACAGACCGTATGTCCATCAATGACCGCGACTCGATTCGTATGTACGCTGAAGCGCATATCTGCTAAATCGATTTTGTTATCGTTTAACGTACCGAGCATCTTGCGCGGCTCCCATTCCACCTTCTCCTCCTCGCCACCGTTTCCGACATTAGGAATGACATTGTCCATAATATCCAGCGAGGAGACGCCAGGATAACCCGCACCGGAAAGTGCCTGCAGTGAAACGGCAAAGACCTTCTTCACGCCGAACGCGTCATCGAGCGCCTTGAGCGCAATCGTAAGGCCTGTACTTGTGCAATTCGGATTCGTGAGAATGCATCCGCTCCAGCCGCGATTGATACGCTGTTGTTTGATGATGTGGATATGATCCGCATTGACTTCGGGCAGCAGCAGTGGAATATCTTCGCCGCGGCGATAGGACGATGCATTCGAACACACAGCCGCGCCCGCCTGTGCGAATTCTGGCTCAAGGTCCTTTGCAATGTCATTGTGCAAAGCCGAGAAAATGATTTTAGCTTGGACACAATCAGGCGTTGCAGGCACAACAACCATCTCGCGCGCATATTCAGGCATTGGATCATTGAGCACCCAACGACACGCGTCTGAATATTTTTGTCCAACGGAACGATCAGACGCGGCCAGGGCCACAACCTTGAACCACGGATGATTATCCAATAGCGAAATAAATCGTTGACCGACAGAACCTGTCGCGCCAAGCACTGCTACGGGGATTTGAGATGAGGACATGATGAACTCCTTATGACAAACATGGTGAATGAAAATGTATACAGGTAGGCCGGTACACCTGCAAGTGTGCACAACTATCTACCTGTTTCCCTGTCTACTGGTTACTTCTGTACTTCCACAATCAACTCATGCAGCGCCTTTACAGCGATTTCCGTATCCTTCGTCTCAACCACCATACTGATCGAGACATCAGACGAACCGTGTGCAATTGCGAGGACGTTGATATTGTGCTCTCCAAGCTTGCCGAAGATCTGCCCTGCGACTCCAGGTGTGTTGCGCGTGCCCGAACCAACCGCGGTGATGATGGCAACTTCCTCTGTTACCCATATGCGGTCAATATCGCGCTCGGAAATCTCAACGGCAAAATCCTTTTGCAGCGCTCCCAGCACTTGATCCGCCGATTCGGCAGGCACAGCAAAACAAATGGATTGCTCCGAAGAGGCCTGGGTGATAAGTGGGACACTGGTGCCCGTGGATGCCACCGCGCCGAATGCCCGCGCTGCCACACCAGGGACGCCCAACATGCCACGCCCTTCAATGGTGACAAGTTTCTGCCTGCGGATGGCGGTCACGGCTTTGATAACCTGATCGCCTTTATTGGGTTTTCCGTTGGAATGTCCGTTCAAGATCAAGCGCGTACCTGGATGGGATGGGTTGAACGTGTTGCAGATTCGCAGACCAATGCCCGCTTCCACAATGGGACGGATGGTCTTCGGGTGCAGGACTTTTGCCCCGTAATAAGCAAGTTCAGCAATTTCGCCGTAGCTGATCTCAGGCAGGGTCCTGGCTTCTTTCACAATCCGCGGGTCGGTCGTCATCACGCCGTCCACATCCGTCCAGATCCACACGTCATCGGCAGGTAAAACTGAGCCAATAATTGCAGCCGAATAATCGCTTCCACCACGACCCAGCGTTGTGATCACGCCTTCTGGTGTTGCACCAATAAAACCAGTTGTGATGGGAATAATGCCTTCATCCATCAATGGATTCAATATACCCCTTGTTTTTTCGGTTGTCACTTTGAAATCGGGATGGGCGTGTTGATAATGTGCATTGGTGACAATAAACCCGGTCGATTCAATTGCCTTCGCTTTGATCCCCGCATCCATGACCACCGCTGCCAGTAAACGGACGCTCATTCGTTCCCCAAGCGAAGCCACCGCATCTAATGCGCGCGGACTGGCTTCGCCGAGTACAGCAATTGCTCTGCATAAATCAACAAGCAATTGAATCAAACAATTGATTTCACCCTTTGTTTCCTCACAAAGCTTTTTGTCTTTGATAAGCGCGTCTGCAGCGGAGAGGTGTTTTTCCCTCAGCATGGATTCTGTATTCGGGAGCGTATCAATTTTCCCCTGTACCGCCAGCGTGGCCGTCTTCAAAAGTAGATCTGTCACCCCTGCCATCGCGGAAGCGATCACCACCACGCGCCGATATTCATCGCGCGCATCCTTTAAGATCTGGGTTGCTTGAATCAGCGCCTCAACGGAACCAACAGACGTCCCTCCGAACTTCATTACGAGCGTTTGTTTTTGCATAATAATTTCCTTCTTCACCCTCTCCTTCAGGAGAGGGCAGGGGTGAGGTCAAGATAAACAAAAACGCCCCACGTTTCCGTGAGGCGTTGTGTGTTTCGAAATAACTTCGTTTCAGTTACTTCCACCCAGGCACAAATTCCTCACGGGAAATCCGGGAGGTATTCATAGTCATGGTCATGTGGAAGTGGGCTGAGTTCATGTTGGGCGGTATTCTATGCGAGTGACGGGAATTGGTCAAGGGCAAAATCAAAGTTGCTCGTAAAAAAACATTGACTCATTTCACATCGGTAGTAGAATTGCGCCCAATATGTTCACCCTGTTTGCACTGCCGCGTAGCCGTCGTACAAACCCCGCTTCTCCTCGAGAAGGCTGGGAGCTTTTGGTTTTGACGGCGAGATGACAAACGCAAACGTGCGCTGACGGACGCACAAGTCAACCAAGACGGCCCTCCTTTTCGGAGGGCCGTCTTTATTTTTATTCTGACAGGAGAAACAATGCACCCGCAACCAAAACCGCAAGTGAAGAAAGTTGTCCTCGCCTACTCAGGCGGACTGGACACATCGGTGATCGTACCGTGGCTCAAAGAGAACTATTGCTGCGAAGTGGTCTGTTTTTGTGCTGACGTAGGTCAGGGTGATGAAGATATGCGCGGACTTGAGCAGAAGGCACTGAACAGCGGCGCGAGTCAGTACATTATTCATGACATGAAGGAAGAGTTTGCTGCTGAATATCTTTTCCCGCTGCTCAAAGCGGGGGCGGTGTATGAGCATAAGTATTTATTAGGCACATCGGTAGCCCGTCCATTAATCGCAAAGCATCTTGTGGATGTGGCTCACGAAGTCGGCGCGGATGCGATTGCACACGGCGCGACAGGCAAGGGCAATGACCAGGTTCGATTTGAATTAACCGTCATGGCACTCGACCCGCGCCTCAAGACCATCGCTCCCTGGCGCGAGTGGGACATCCGCTCCCGCGAAGACGCGATTGCGTATGCCGCGAAACATAACGTTCCGGTCACTGCCACCATCAAATCGATCTACAGCCGCGATTCGAATCTCTGGCACCTTTCACACGAGGGCGGTCTGCTGGAAGACCCGTGGAACGAACCAGAGGAAGCAATGTTCCAACTTTCCACTTCGCCGGAGAACGCTCCCGAGCAGGGCGAATACGTAGAGATCGAGTTTGAAAGCGGGAACCCGATCGCAGTGAACGGCGAAACGCTTTCCGCTGCAAAAATTGTCGAGACGCTGAATGCCATCGGCGGCGCGCATGCCATTGGCCGGGTGGACCTTGTGGAGAATCGCCTCGTGGGTATGAAGTCCCACGGCGTGTATGAAACGCCTGGCGGCACCATTCTGCTTCATGCCCATCGTGAGCTTGAGTCGCTTGTGCTTGACCGCGAGACCATGCATTTCAAAGAGATGGTCGCTGTGAAATATGCCGAGGTCACTTACAACGGCTTGTGGTTCACTCCGCTGCGCGAAGCGATCGATGCCTTCGTTAATTCCACGCAGGGCCCTGTAACCGGCACGGTACGGCTCAAACTTTATAAGGGCAACATCATCACTGCCGGAAGGAAATCTCCGTTCAGTCTGTATCGCGAAGATTTCGCCACCTTTGGTGAAGAGGATGTCTACGATCAGAGTCACGCTGAGGGTTTCATCCGCCTTTTCGGCTTGAGCCTGAAAGTCCGCGCGATGAATGGTTTGCCGATCTCGGGTCTCGATATGCAGAAGCCCGATTATTCGAAGTTCAAGAGAGACTAGCTTGAATAAAAGTAGACAAATAAACACGTACACAGGTAAATACGCAGGTAGACATTTTGCGGGCTTGTCTACCTGTTTACCTGTATCCCTGGAGCTGCCATGACCCTTTGGGGCGGAAGGTTTACTCAATCATTAGACTCCCTCGCATGGGCGCTGAATGCCTCCCTGTCTGTTGACCAGCGCATGGCGATTCAGGATGTGGATGGGTCCATCGCGTGGGCAAATTCCTTGCATCAGGCCAATATTCTTTTGGATGAAGAACACGCTTCGATCTCACTCGGGCTTGCCACCGTCAAAGGAGAATTCGCTTCGGGTGAATTTCGTTTCGTCCCCTCCGACGAAGATATCCATACCGCTGTCGAAAGAAGGCTGACCGAATTTATTGGCCCGATTGCAGGCAAGCTCCATACGGGACGAAGCCGCAATGACCAGGTTGCCACCGATTTCAGGTTGTGGATATTGCAAGCAATTCCCATTCTGGATGCCGCGCTTCTTGATCTGCAATCTGCGTTGGTCGAACAGGCCGAACTCGCAAGTGACACTTTCATGCCCGGCTACACCCATCTGCAGCGCGCCCAGCCGGTCCTGCTTTCGCACTGGTGGCTGAGTCACTACTGGCCGCTCCACCGGGACCGTGAACGCCTTACGGATTTAATTTCACGAGTTTCCATCCTTCCGCTTGGAAGCGGCGCGCTGGCCGGCACACCCGTCCCTGTGGATCGCGCCGCCCTGGCCGAATCCCTTGGCTTTGCTGCCGCTTCGCCCAACAGTCTCGACTCCGTTTCAGATCGGGATTTTGCCGCCGAGTTCTTATTCTGTGCCACGATGATCGGTATCCACCTGAGCAAGCTTGCCGAGCAGATGGTTCTGTATACCAGCGCAGAATTCGGTTTCTTCGAACTTTCAGACGAGTTCTCAACAGGGTCAAGTCTCATGCCGCAGAAAAAGAATCCCGATGTCTTTGAACTGACGCGCGGCAAGGCTGGCACCTTAATTGGAATGCTCACAGGCATGCTTGCCACACTCAAAGGCCTGCCGTCCACGTATGACAAGGATTTGCAGGAAGATAAAGCGCCCGTTTTTGCGGCAACCGATACATTGCATGCCATTTTGCCTGTCATCGCTGGTGCAGTGCGGACGATCACGGCAAAACCTCAACGAATGCGAAACGCGATCGACTCGTTCATGATGGCGACTGACCTGGCAGATTATCTGGTTGGCAAGGGAATCCCGTTTCGGGAAACTCACGCGATCGCGGGAAAAGCTGTGCGCCTGGCTATGGAGAAAAATGTTGGGTTGAATGAACTGTCACTCGAAGCGTATCAGGCTCTTTGTCCGGCATTTGAAGCGGATGTATATCAGGTCTTCGACCCGATGAAGTCCATCCAAAAAAGAAATGCGATTGGCGGCACAAGTCTCCAATCCGTAAAAGCCCAACTGACTGAAATACGAAGAGTCCAGTCGTTGGAAGCTGTCAATCCAAAGTCTCGAAATTTTGGAAACCATCAGAAATAGGAGAATAAATCATGTCTACAACTGCCTGCCCCGAATGCGTTGCCGAAGTAATGCTGGACGAAGGAACCGAAGTTGGCGAGATCATCGTCTGTTCGGATTGCGGTGTGGATCTTGAAGTGACCGCGCTTGACCCTGCAGCGGTGCAGCTCGCGCCCATGGAACAGGAAGATTGGGGAGAATAACGTACACCCAAATTTGTGATGGGTAATGGACTTTGAAGTTACCCATCACAAATTATCCATTATGGAGACACTATGCAACGACGACTCAAGATTGGCGTTTTATTTTCCCGTGTGCGCGTGGAAGAAAAATGGATTTTTGGGGCGCTGGAAAAGCGCGGCATTGATTATGAACGACTCGATGACCGCGCGATTTCATTTGATCTGGAAAACCCTGAACCGTGGCTCGCGTTTGACGCGGTGCTGGAACGCAGTATCAGCTACACCAGCGGGCTGTATGCCCTGCGATTGTTAAACTCGTTTGGCGTGCCGACGGTGAACACGGCAGCCGTGGCGGAGGTGTGCGGCGACAAGTTGACCACGTCCGCGATGCTGGCGAGGGCAGATGTGCCGCAGCCGCGCAACATGGTGGCGTTCACCCCTGAGGCAGCGTTGGAAGCGATCGAAGCGTTTGGCTATCCTGTGGTATTGAAACCCGTTGTCGGTTCGTGGGGGCGGCTGCTGGCGAAGATCAACGACCGTGACGCGGCGGAAGCGGTGCTGGAGCACAAGGCAACGCTTGGTTCGGTACAACATTCTGTTTTCTATATTCAGGAATTTATCAGGAAACCAGGGCGCGACATCCGTGCGGTCGTGATCGGCGACCGTGTGCTGACGGCGATGTATCGCAAGTCTGAACATTGGATCACAAACACAGCGCGTGGTGGAGAGGGAGAGATATGTCCCATCACGCCTGAGATCGAAGAACTGTGCCTGAAGGCAGCTGCGGCTGTTGGCGGCGGCGTGCTGGCCGTGGACCTGATCGAACATTCGGAACGTGGCTATCTCGTCAACGAGATCAATCACACGATGGAGTTTCACGCCATGCAGCCCCTGAGTGGTATCGATGTCGCCGGTGAGATCGTGGAATATGCGATGAGTATGGCAAAGGAACAGGTATCATGACAACGGTTTCCATCCTTGGCGGTTCAGGGTACGGCGGCGGCGAGTTGTTGAGGCTGCTGCTTGCCCACCCCTGTGTGGAGGTCAAACAGGTGACGTCGCGCTCGCATCTGGGAGAATATGTGTATCAGGTTCATCCCAACCTGCGCAAGCGAACTCAGCTCAAGTTCAGCGATCCTGCGGCCTTGGAAACGGTCGATATTTTGTTCCTTGCCCAGCCGCATGGACAGGCGCAGCATACTATTGAGCAGTATGCAAAACTGGGAACGAAGATCATTGATCTGGCGGCGGACTTCCGCCTGCGGGATGCGGCGCTTTATAAAAAGTGGTACGGCGAAGATCATGCCGCACCTGAGTGGTTGAACAGGTTTGTATATGGCCTGCCTGAACTTCGTCGCGAAGAGATATCAAAAGCCAGTTACATCAGCGGAGTGGGATGTAATGCCGCAGCAAGTAACCTTGCACTGCTGCCACTGGTCAAAGCAGGTCTGATCGACCTGTCTGCGCCAGTGATCATTGAGGTAAAGGTCGGTTCATCAGAAGGTGGCGCCGAAGGGAACTCCGGTTCATTGCACGCGGAACGCGCAAATGTGATCCGCACATTCTCCGCATTTGGACATCGTCATACGGCGGAAGTGATTCAGGAGATGGGTGTTAACGATGTCTCGTTGACAATGACAGCGGTCGATCTGGTCCGCGGTGTGCTGGCAACAGTTCATGCAAAGGTGAAACCGGATGTGGCAGTAAAGGATCTGTGGAAAGCCTATCGCGCCGTGGCGAATGAAAATCCGTTCGTGCGCGTGGTCAGGGAACAGCGCGGGATCTACCGCGTCCCTGAACCGAAGATCCTCGCTGGTTCGAACTATGCAGATCTGGGATTCGAATTGGACGAGAGCAATGGTCATGTCGTGTCCATGTGCGCCATCGATAATCTCATGAAGGGTGCGTCGGGTTCTGCGGTACAGTGCATGAATTTAATGATGGGCTGGGATGAAACGCTGGGGCTGGAATTTATGGGGTTGCATCCGATATGAGGATGAAGGATAAATTATGAAGGATGAAATCATAGTTGTTAAACTCGGCGGCACCGAGGGTGTGGACTTTTTAGCCATTTGTCAGGATGCCGCGGAATTATTGAAGCAAGGAAAAAAACTTGTCTTTGTTCACGGTGGATCCGCGGAAGCGAATGCACTTGGCGAAGGTCTGGGTGCGCCGCCGAGGATGATCACTTCGCCTTCGGGATATACCTCGCGTTACACAGACCGCAGGACGCTGGAGATCTTTTTAATGGCAGTGAATGGCAAGGTCAATTCATTGTTAACCGAGCAACTGCAAATGCTGGGAGTCAATGCGTTTGGACTATCCGGGCTGGACGGGAAACTGATGCAGGCCACTCGCAAGGATTCGATTCAGAGTATCGAGAACGGTAAGCGCAAAATTATCCGGGACGATTACACAGGAAAGGTCGAAACTATTAATAATGATCTGCTGTTAATGTTACTTAATGCGAACTACCTGCCTGTGATCGCCCCTGTAGCTGTCAGCGAAAAAGGCGAAGCGCTCAACGTGGATGCCGACCGTGCCGCGGCGATGGTTGCCTCTGCGCTGAAGGCGGAGACGCTGCTTTTGCTCACGGCCGTGCCCGGGCTGATGAAGAATTTCCCGGATCCATCCACACTGATTCGGCAGCTGCCGCAGAGTCAACTTGCGGCGGCGAGTGAAGCGGCGCAGGGTCGTATGAAGAAGAAAGTGTTGGGCGCCGAAGAAGCGCTCAAGGGCGGCGTGCGTCGCGTCGTCATTGCAGACGGAAGAATTCAAAATCCAATATCAAATGCTTTGGCAGGAAACGGAACAGTGATCCAATGCACAGCACGATAGTGAACTCACAGGAAATACTTGATATCGAAAATCGACACACATCGGGGACGTACGCCAAACAGCCGCTGGTCATCGTGCGCGGACAGGGTGCATTGTTATTCGATGCGGACGGCGTGGAATATCTGGACTGCTCATCAGGGCACGGCGTTGCCAACCTCGGTCATGCCCACCCGAAAATTGCGGACGCGATCTATAAGCAGGCGTCCACGCTGATCACTCTATTTGAGACATTCCCAAATGACAAACGCGCCGAACTCATGCAGAGGATCACTTCACTGGTGTATGGCCTGGATAAAGTGTTTCTCTGCAATTCCGGGACCGAGTCCGTTGAGGCCGCATTCAAGTTTGCCCGCATTTCAACAGGACGAAAAAACATTGTCGCGGCGATGCGGGCGTTTCATGGACGAACGTATGGGTCGCTCTCAGCAACATTCAACAAAAAATATCGCGAAGGGTTTGAACCACTGCTGCCAGGGTTCAGTCATGTGCCTTATAACAACGTCGAAGCATTGGACAAAGCGGTGAATGACGAAACTGCCGCCGTAATTCTAGAGTTGGTGCAAGGTGAGGGCGGTGTGCATCCTGCCAGCGCCGAATATATTCAAGCGGCGCGAAGAATTTGCGATGAGCGCGGCGCATTGTTGATCGTGGATGAGATCCAGACAGGGTTTGGCCGTACCGGCAGGATGTTCGCCATCCAGCATTTTGGAGTGACGCCTGATATGCTGACCTGTGCCAAGTCTCTGGCTGGCGGCGTGCCCATGGGCGCGGTGTTGATCGGGCATAACGTGAAGAATTTGACCCCCGGCGTGCACGGCTCAACCTTTGGTGGGAATCCGCTTTCCTGTGCGGCGGCGCTGGCGGCTTTGAACGTGATGGAGGAGGAAGACCTTCCGCGTCAGGCAGAAGTAAAAGGCGCGTATTTGATGGATAAGTTGCGGAGGATTGAATCGCCGGGTCTTCGTGAAGTACGTGGAGTGGGTCTGATGGTGGGCATTGAAATGAAGCAAAAGGTTGCTCCGTATGTCAAAGCCCTTCAGGATCGAAAGATCATTGTCTTGAACGCGGGTATGACGGTGATCCGTCTGTTGCCGCCGCTGGTGATCTCGTATCCGCAGATCGATCATCTGGTGAATGTGCTGAACGAAGTTTTGGTGGGTGACCTGGTCGCAGTGGAAGCATAGCCCATGGGTGAGTTTGATACGTTAATCGGGCTGGTCTCGCAATATAGTCCTTCCGGGCAGGAGCGTGGCGCGGTGGAGTGGCTGGTGACTCGCATGAAGTCATTAGGCTATGATGACGCGTTTGTTGATGATGCCGGCAATGCGGTTGGCGTGATGGGGAATGGCTCAAGGCAGGTTGTGTTGCTGGGGCACATAGATACGGTGCCTGGGGAAATAAAAGTGGAGCAGGATCGTACCTCGCTTTACGGTCGCGGCTCTGTGGATGCGAAAGGTCCGCTGGCGAGTTTTGTGGATGCGGTGGCGCAGGTCGGCGCGAGCGATGGCTGGCAGTTCGTTGTTATCGGCGCGGTGGAAGAGGAACGCAATTCAGAAGGTGCAAGATGTGTTGCAACGCACTATAAGCCAGATTTTGCGATCATCGGCGAACCCAATCAATGGGACCGCGTGGCGCTGGGCTATAAGGGAAGCGCATGGGCAAATGTGACTATCACGCGCGGGCAGGTTCACACCGCCAGCGGTGAAGGGACTGCTGCTGAGATCGCGGTTGAAATGTGGTTGAAGATAAAAGCATATGTCGATCTGTTCAATGCAGACAGGCAAAAGATGTTTGACAGGTTATTGCTTACATTACGCGGCATGGAATCAGACTCAAATGAATATGAGCAGTGGGCGCGGCTGAAGGTTGGAGTACGTTTGCCGGTGGATGTATCGCCAGAGGATTGGTATGCAAGACTAAATAAGATTGCAGGTGACAGTCGCTTTCGACGTGACTGTCAGCCTTTGATTGAGCCTGCCGGTTTCGCTGTTCCTGCGTGGGGATGCGAGAAGAACACGAAGTTAGTGAGAGCTTTCTTAAGCGGAATCAGGTCACAGGGCGGGGAACCGCGCTTTGTCTATAAAACGGGAACGGCTGATCTGAATATCGTCGCACCCATCTGGCAATGTCCAGCGCTTGTATATGGTCCCGGGGATTCCAACCTGGATCATACTCCCAATGAACATATTGATCTACATGATTATCAAAAAGCGGTCGATGTGTTGACAAATGTGCTCTCGAGTTTACAGGCCTGATCCGGATCGGAAAACTGTGCCTTGACTTATTTCCGTTTCTGCCTATAATCGGGCGAAATACCTGCAGCCCATATGAATCCAATCTTCAGCCTCTCCCTTATTATTGTCGTCCTTCTTGCGGTCCTTATTATTAAGGATCAATTTTCGGTTAGGATGGCAAAGGTGAGAGTGAAGAAGTAAGACACCTGCGTAAGTGCAAAGAGCCGCCCTAACCACGGGCGGCTCTTTTTATACCCACCCCCGACCCCTCCCCATGACTTCGTCATGGAGAGGGGAGCAAAAGAGAGAGCCATGCGATCAGACACTGTCAAGAAGGGATATGAAAAAGCGCCGCACCGCGCCTTGTTCCGTGCCACAGGTGTGAAGGAAGAGGATTTCGAAAAGCCGTTCGTTGCCATTGTCAATTCGTATGTGGATGTTGTGCCCGGGCATGTGCATTTACAGGAGTTCGGCAAATTGGTGAAGGATGCTGTTCGTGCCGCGGGCGGAGTGCCGTTCGAGTTCAATACCATCGGCGTGGATGATGGCATCGCCATGGGTCACATGGGGATGAAGTACTCGCTTCCTTCGCGGGAATTGATTGCCGACTGCGTGGAGACGATGATCGAAGCCCACCGATTTGACGCGATGGTCTGCATCCCCAACTGTGACAAGATCGTTCCCGGCATGTTGCTCGCCGCGATGCGAGTCAATGTGCCCACGATTTTTGTCTCGGGTGGCGCGATGAAAGCGGGCATGACTCCGGATGGGGAAACGATAGATTTGATCTCTGTGTTCGAAGGTGTGGGGGCATTTTCAGCGGGCAAGATCGACGCCAAACGTTTGTCAATATTGGAAAAATTTGCCTGTCCATCCTGCGGATCCTGCTCCGGGATGTTTACCGCCAATTCCATGAACTGCCTGATGGAGGTACTCGGTCTGGCGCTGCCGTTCAATGGTTCCGCTTTGGCGAAGACTCCTGAACGTGAAGAGTTGGCGCGCGCGGCTGCGACGCAGATCATGACCCTGATCGAACGCGACCTCAAGCCTCGTGACATTGTCACTGCCGAAGCGATAGATGACGCGTTCGCACTGGATATGGCGATGGGTGGCTCGTCGAATACCGTGCTCCACACCCTGGCACTGGCGAATGAAGCCGGCGTGGAGTATCCGCTGGAACGGATCAATTCTGTTGCCGACAAGGTGCCGCATATCTGTAAAGTGAGCCCGGCAGGCAAATGGCACATGGAAGATGTCCATCGTGCAGGCGGTATCCCTGCAATATTAAATGAGATCCAAGGGGGGACAGGCATGCTGCATTTCGGCCGCATGACGGTGACCGGCAAGACATTAGGGGAATCGATCCAGGGCTGTGATATCAAGGATGAAGAAGTCATTCGACGTTATGACAATGCCTATTCGAAGCGCGGTGGTCTGTCCATTTTGTTTGGCAATCTCGCCCCCAAAGGCGCGGTGGTTAAAGTGGGTGGCGTGAGCGAAGTCATGATGAAATTCGAAGGTCCTGCTGTGATCTTTGAATCACAGGAGGATGCCATGGCTGGCATTCTGGCAGGGCAGGTCAAGGCAGGAGATTGTGTTGTCGTGCGTTATGAAGGTCCCAAAGGTGGACCTGGCATGCAGGAGATGCTCTCACCCACGTCCGCGATCATGGGGCAGGGACTCGGTGACAAGGTTGCGCTCATTACTGATGGCCGTTTCAGCGGCGGGACGCGCGGCGCATGCATTGGTCACGTTTCACCGGAGGCAGCGGCGCATGGTCCAATTGCCGCGCTCAAGGCTGGAGATGTGATTGAGATCGATTTAATGGCGCGCAGGCTTGAGGTCCGCTTGAGCGAGGCGGAGATCCAGAGTCGGCTCGCTGAGCTGCCCCCATTCCAATCCAGGACCACATCCAAATGGTTAAAGCGATATTCGTATTTTGTCACCAGCGCGGATACAGGCGCGGTGTTGCAAAGTTAGCGTCATTGCGAGGAGACGCTGGTTGAGTAGCCCCGTGTTTGTCGGGGCGTATCGAAACCAAGCCGACGAAGCAATCCCCAAATTGTAGAGGATTGCTTCGCCAAAGAACCGCTCGCAATGACATGACATAAGGAGCATTCATGAAAAAAACAGGTGCAGAAATTTTGTGGGAATGTTTGGTGCGGGAGGGAGTAGAGGTGGTGTTCGGTTATCCGGGAGGCGCGAACATGCCGATCTATGACGCGATGTTGAGTTATCCCGTTCATCATGTGTTGGTGCGGCACGAACAAGGTGCCGCACACATGGCAGATGGATACGCCCGTGCCTCTGGAAAAGTGGGTGTGGCAATGGCGACCTCTGGTCCGGGTGCGACGAATCTCGTTACGGGCATTTGTACGGCGATGATGGACTCGGTTCCAGTTGTATTCATTACCGGACAAGTCGCCGCGCATTTGATAGGCGGTGACGCGTTCCAGGAAACGGATGTGACGGGCATCACGCTGCCGATCACCAAGCACAATTACCTTGTCACGCGTGCAACCGAAATTGCGGAGGTTGTGAGAGAGGCATTTTATATCGCCCGCAGTGGACGGCCGGGTCCTGTGTTGATCGATATTTGCAAGAACGCGCAAATTGAGCAGACTGAATTTGTGTATCCCGAAGAAGTAAAACTGGTTGGCTATCAACCTGTAGAGCACGCGCCAAAGGACCTGCTTGATGAAGCGGTGACGCTGATCGAAAAGGCGCAGAAGCCGATCATTCTGTGCGGGCATGGTGTCTTGATGTCGAAGGCAGAAGAAGCGTTGATGCAATTCGCAGTCAAGACGCAGACACCCGTGGCAAGCACGCTACTGGGCCTTGGCGCGTTCCCTGCCTCGCATCCATTGAGCCTTGGCATGATGGGCATGCATGGGGAAGTTCATACCAATCTCGCGATCCAGAACTCTGATCTCATTCTTGCCTTTGGTATGCGCTTCGATGACCGTGTGACCGGCACGTTGAAGACCTACGCGCCGCGTGCAAAGAAGATCCATATTGAAATTGATCCCTCTGAAATTCATAAAAATGTATTTGTGGATGTTCCATTGGTCGGTAATTTGAATACAGTGTTAACGGATCTTATTCCGATGGTGGATGAATATGATCACGATGAATGGTTGAAGGAAATCGGCGGCTGGAAAACCGAAGCCGATTCGCGCAGCATCATGAACTGGGAGGATGATGGCAAGTTGTATGTTGCCCATCTGATCGGTGACATCTGGAAGGCGACAGGCGGCGGCGCGATCGTGACTACAGACGTGGGCCAGCACCAGATGTGGACCGCTCAATACTACGCGCTTGATAAACCGAATCGGTGGATTACCTCGGGCGGCGCGGGGACGATGGGCTTTGGCCTCCCCTCGGCAATCGGGGCATGGTTCGCACATAAGGATCAGGAGATCTGGGCGGTGGCAGGCGATGGTGGATTTCAAATGACTGCCGCGGAGTTGACCACTGCAGTTCAGGAGGGCGCGAATGTTAAGATCGCCATCATGAACAACAACTTCCTTGGGATGGTCCGTCAGTGGCAGGAGTTCTTCTTCGAGAAGCGTTACTCAGCGGTAAATATGCGCACGCCTGATTTCGTGAAACTCGCTGAAGCCCATGGAGTTCCTGCGCGGCGGGTGACCAAGCGCGAGGAAGTGGAAGAAACCATCCAATGGGCGCGTAGCACCGAGGGCCCCGTTGTAATCGAGTTCAGCGTCGAAAAGGAAGATGGCGTGTACCCGATGGTGGCCACTGGCGCAGCCCTGGATCAAATGATACAGAGACCAGTACGACAATAGCCTGACGATGGACGATGGATAGTAGATCATGGTTAATGGTCCGGCGTTGGAAATGGAAAGATAGGAGCAAATATGAATTACACCTTCATCGCATTAGTAGAAAACAAACCTGGCGTGTTGAACCGAGTCGCTTCGTTGTTCCGTCGCCGTAATTTCAATATCGAGTCGCTTGCTGTCGGACGCACGGAGAACCCCGATGTCTCACGCATGACGGTTGTCGTGGATTGCCCCAACGGTGACATGGACGCGCACAAGATCGAAGCCAATCTCTATAAGCTGGTCAACGTGATCGACGTGCAGGACGTGACGCATCAACCTTCCGTGACCCGAGACCTGGCTCTGATCAAGGTAAAGGTCGGCCCCGAACGCCGCGCCGAGGTCAACGGGCTGGCCGAGATCTTCCGCGCCCGCATCGTGGACGTGGCGTTTGACTCGCTTATCGTTGAGATCACAGGCACAGAGGACAAGATCGAAGGCATGATCGAACTCCTGCGTCCCATTGGGATCGTGGAAATGGTCCGCACAGGACAGGTCTCGATGACGCGCGGGGTCAATGACGGGGTACGACGCGTCTCGGGCGTGAATGGACATCACTATCAGGATGTGGCCGAACTGGCAGCGATGACGCCGTAGCATAGTACTCCGATGGTCGAGTAGCCCCGTGTTCGTGGGGCGTATCGAGACCATTCGTTGGATTCCAATAAAAAAATAACTTGAAACATGGTGGTCTCGATACGGGCTTGGTTTCGATATGCGTCTTCGGCGCTACTCAACCAACAGCCCTACTCGACCACCAATACAAAATAATGAGGAGAAATGAAATCATGGCAAAGATCAATTTTGGCGGTACCGAAGAAGAAGTAATTACACGCGACGAGTTTCCGCTCGAGAAGGCGCGTGAAGTATTAAAGGATGAAGTCGTTGCGGTGCTTGGATATGGCGTGCAGGGACCTGCGCAGGCCATGAACATGCGCGATAACGGAGTCAAGGTGATCGTCGGTCAGCGCGAAGGCACGAAGAATTGGACCAAGGCTGTGGAAGACGGCTGGGTTCCGGGCGAGACTCTTTTCCCTGTGGAAGAAGCCGCCGAGAAGGGAACGGTCATACAGTATCTATTGTCAGATGCGGGCCAGCGTTCACAGTGGTCGAAGATCGTGGAATGTCTTAACGAAGGCGACATGCTATATTTCTCGCACGGGTTTTCCATCACATTCAAGGATGACACGGGCGTCATCCCGCCTCCGCATGTGGATGTGGCACTCGTCGCGCCCAAGGGATCGGGACGAAGCGTCCGCACGAATTTCCTGGATGGCTCGGGAATTAATGCAAGTTTTGCCATTCAACAGGATGCGACAGGCCGCGCCTATGAGCGGACAATTGCCCTGGGCATTGCCATAGGCGCAGGATATTTATTCCCGACTACTTTTCAAAATGAAGTCTATTCGGACCTGACCGGCGAGCGCGGCGTGCTAATGGGCGCACTCGCGGGTGTGATGGAAGCACAGTACAACGTACTGCGCAAGAATGGACATTCCCCATCAGAAGCGTTCAACGAGACTGTCGAAGAATTGACCCAGTCCCTGATCCGTTTGGTTGGGCAGAATGGCATGGATTGGATGTATGCCAATTGCTCCACCACTGCCCAACGCGGCGCACTGGATTGGAAGGATAAATTTCGTGACGCGGTTGCACCTGTATTTAGCGATTTATATCAAAGTGTCATTACAGGAGACGAAGCACGCATCACCCTTGGAGCCAACAGTCAGCCAGACTATCGTGCGAAATTGGAAGTGGAACTTGCTGCCATCCGTGATTCTGAAATGTGGCAGGCGGGAGCGGCGGTCAGGTCGTTGAGGCCGGAAAATTGGAACAAGTAGTCTGCTCGTCCACGGGTACAAAAGTTTGACAAGCAGACAAGCCGACGAGAAGACAAGGAGACTATATGAACAACTACGTCAAAATTTTCGACACAACACTTAGAGACGGCGAACAATCCCCTGGCGCGACGATGACTTCCGCCGAAAAACTTGAACTGGCCCGGTCGTTGGCGCGTATGGGCGTGGACATCATCGAAGCAGGATTCCCCGCTGCCTCGCCCGATGATCTGGAAGCTGTCAGACGGATCGCGCTCGAAGTGGGCAAGCCACCTGTCGGTGAGCCTGGAGCGGGAGTGCCTGTCATCGCAGGGCTGGCGCGGGCGAACAAAGCCGATATCGATAAAGCGTGGGAAGCTGTCCAGGAGGCGCAGAAGCCGCGCATCCACACCTTCCTGGCGACGTCATCCATTCATATGAAACACAAACTCAAAATGGATCCTGAAGGAGTCGTCCAGCGTGTTTCTGAGATGGTGGCGTATGCACGCAGCCTGTGTGCCGACGTTGAGTTCTCGCCCGAAGACGCGGGACGATCTGACCCTGAATTTTTATATGTCGTTTTGGGTGAAGCGATCAAAGCGGGCGCGACCACATTGAACATTCCCGATACGGTTGGGTATACAACGCCCGATGAATACTTTGCGTTGATCAGTGGCATCATCAAGAACACGCCTGGTATGCACGATGGCATTACGATCTCCGTCCATTGCCATGATGATCTGGGAATGGCGACCGCCAACACGCTTGCTGGAATCCGAGCGGGCGCGCGACAAGCCGAAGTGACCGTCAATGGGATCGGCGAGCGCGCAGGCAACACTTCCATGGAGGAAGTTGTGATGGCGTTGAAGACTCGCAAACCTGTCTTTAATTTGGAAACGGGCATCGAAACGCAACAGATCACGCGCGTCAGCAAACTCGTCAGCAATTACACGGGCATTGTTGTCCAGCCGAACAAGGCAATTGTCGGCGCGAACGCCTTTGCACATGAAGCAGGCATTCATCAGGATGGAATGCTGAAGCATCAAACCACTTATGAGATCATGCGGCCCGAAGATGTCGGTGTGAATCAAACCAAGCTTGTGATGGGCAAGCACTCGGGTCGTCACGCGTTGCGCAGTCGTCTCGCCGAGATGGGACATTCACTCGATGAGTTCGAACTCGATAAGGCGTTTGCGCGTTTCAAGGAACTGGCCGACCGCAAAAAGGTCATCACCGACGTGGACCTCGAAGCTGTCATCGCCGATGAATTCTATCGCCCGCGCGATGTGTATTATCTCGAAGGCATGCAGGTCACATGCGGCACGTTCGGCATGCCCACTGCGACGGTCCGCCTTAAGGGACCCGATGGCAAGGTTCACACACATGCCGCGATGGGTTCCGGCCCTGTGGATGCCGCATACAAGGCCATTGATGCGATCGTCAAAATGCCGAACACGTTGTTGGAGTTCAATGTCCATGCCATCACCGAAGGCATCGACGCGCTTGGCGAAGTGACGGTCCGCATTCAAGGCGATAACGGCCTGCATACCATGGACGCGCAAAGCGAAGTCGTCTATCAGCGCGTGTTTGGCGGACACGGCGCGGATACCGACATCATCGTTGCCAGTGCAAAGGCGTACCTCAACGCGCTCAATAAATTGATCATCGCCCAGACCGAAGGACAGAATCCCATCCATGAAAATCATGCTCATGGGGTCATGCTTGGATAAAGGAGAATCAACATGAATACGAACAATGAAGATCGGGACGTTACCTGCAACTCAGCCTATAACCCGTTTCCTGAGCCACAGACCATCCCTGCCGGCTGGGATACAAGCGGATTCTTTTTCACGCCGCAACCTGATCCCATTATGGATGAGGATGATTCAACCGATGACTAAGTATGTCATTGCGAAGGCAGTGTACTCCTGCCTGAAGCAATCTCCTGGCTGCTGAGCATTGCTTTTCTAAGCCTCGCGATGACGAACAAGTGACCCATGCCAAAAACTTTATTCCAAAAGATCTGGGACTCGCACGTTGTCACCGAACAACCTGACTCCCCAGCTGTCCTCTACATTGACCTGCACCTCGTCCATGAGGTGACCTCCCCGCAAGCCTTCACGGGCCTGCGCCAGCGTGGACTCAAAGTCCGCCGTCCCGAGAAGACTCTCGCCACAATGGATCACTCCATCCCAACGACTCCGATCAACATCCCGATCACGGATGCTCTTGCCGCGGCGCAGATCAAACAAATGGAGACCAATGCCGCCGAATTCGGCATCACCCTGCACGGCATGGACAGTCCGCACCGCGGCATTGTCCACGTTATCGGCCCGGAGCTTGGGCGCACCCAGCCAGGCATGACCATCGTCTGCGGCGACAGTCACACCGCCACACATGGAGCTTTTGGTGCACTGGCGTTTGGCATTGGCACATCTGAAGTGGAGCATGTACTTGCCACGCAATGCCTGTTGCAGAAGAAGGCGAAGACGTATGAAGTCCGCGTGAACGGGACGTTATCCAACGGCGTTTCTGCAAAAGATATTATCCTGGCCCTGTTGGCGAAAATTGGCGTGGGTGGAGGGACGGCTCATGTCTTCGAATATAGCGGCGAAACCATCCGTGGTCTGAGCATGGAACAGCGTATGACCATCTGCAACATGTCCATTGAGGGCGGCGCACGGGCGGGCATGATCGCTCCCGATGACACCACCTTCGAATACCTGCATGGACGCGAGTTCGCGCCCAAAGGCGAAGAATGGGACAAAGCCGTTGCGAAATGGAAGTTACTGCCCAGCGATGAAGGCGCGACCTACGATAAATCCGTCACGCTCGATGCATCCGAGCTTGAGCCGATGATCACCTATGGCACGAATCCTGGCATGGGCATGCGGATTACAGATCGAATTCCCACCGTAGATTCGTTCAGCGAGTCTTCGCAAAAGGCCGCATTCGAAAAAGCCCTGACCTACATGGGACTCCAACCCGGACAATCGTTGCTCGGCCAAAAAGTGGACGTGGTCTTCATCGGCAGCTGCACCAACTCGCGTATCTCTGATCTACGTCTTGCCGCGGCAATGCTCAAAGGTCGCAAGGTTTCAGAAGGCACGCGTGTGATGGT
>JBDTPH010000056.1:0-6623 GCA_039932795.1 Chloroflexota bacterium | reverse complement strand
GCCGGAAGAAAGGACTTGGGATTTTCGATTGGAGACTGGGGATTGAAGATTATCGGCTTGCGAGTCACTAGTCTCTACTCTCAAGTCTCTAAGTATGGGAAACAGTTTCAACTCACCCACTTTCATTGAAAGATCGTAATGCTCGGCTTCGTAGCCAAATGTGCCAGCCATGCCGCAGCAGCCGGTATCCATTAATTCAACCTTGTATCCGCATGAGCGCAGGAGTTGGAGGGTGGCGCTTGTTCCCGCTGGCAAACCATCGGCGGCCAACCCTTCCGCGCGCTGGTGGCAGTGGGGATGGAACTTGATTGTTTCAGCGTAACCATCCATATTATTTAGGTGCGTTTTGGTGCCTACACGCAAATCAGTAAATTCTTCCGAGCGCACTAGGAATTCATCCAGCAGCCAGGCTTTTTCAACGCGCTCGGCGATTTCAGCTTCACGATTGGGCAGTAAATCCACATAATCATGTTTGAGACAATAGATTTCAGGCGGCTCGATTCCCACAATAGTCGCCTCCCGCCCAGGATCGATCTGGTTCAGCGCATCCAACACTTTCCCGGCATGACGCTGTGCCTCATCCAGGAATCCCTTGGAGAGGAAGGATGCCCCTGCACCGATCACCGGAAGAACCTGCATGTCGTATCCGCACCTCGACAGAATATCAAATGCAGCCTGTTCAACATCTGGTTCGATACAACGCGAGAAAGCATCGGGCAGGAATATAATTTTCTTTTTCGTTGTGGTCTCAGCCGCAACAATTTTCGCACGTTTACTCGTAAATTTTGGAAACGGACGTTTATCTGTGATGCCAAGCATGTGCGCAACCAGCCTCTTTACAAAAGGAATGCCCATCAGCGCATTCGATAACGGTGCAACAGACGAAGCCAGTCCCGCAGCAATATGAAAATAACCAAAGACATAATCGCGCAACTGTCTGCGATGTGTTTTATAGTATTCTGCCTGGAATGCAAACTTCAACTTCGCCATGTCCACGCCTGACGGACATTCCGCCTTGCATCCTTTGCAGGCCAGGCACAGATCAAGAGCCTGGGCAGCCGATTCAATTTGTACTTTGTTGTAAGACGATAGACCATCGACCAATGACGATGGTCTATCGTCCATGGACCATGGTCCGCTGATCATCGCTCTCAACAGATTCGCCCGCCCGCGCGTGGAATGCATCTCTTCACGCGTCGCCTGGTACGATGGACACATCACACCACTATCCTTGCGGCATACGCCCTGTCCATTACATTGCTCGATGGCAACAGCGAGTCCGCCGTTGCGCGCGAAGGATAGCTTCGAATCCCATACTTGAACTTTGTACTCCGCGCCATATCGCAAATTTACATCCATCTTCGGCGCGTCGATGATCTTGCCGGGGTTGAGCAAACCATGGGGGTCGGCGGCATACTTAAGCATGCGCATGGCGTCCATCAACTCGGAGCCATACGTCTGCCCGAGAAATTCGGAGCGGGCCAGACCGTCAGCGTGCTCACTGCTCATGGCGCCGCCCAGCCGCAAGGTCAACGCCAGGACCGCTTCGCTGATGGAGCGCAGACCGCTCACGCCGCGGCCCGTCTTCAAATCCAGGATCGGTCGAATGTGCAGGCATCCCGCAGAAGCGTGCGCGTACATGGCGCCTTCCGTTTCATGCGCGATCAAAATCCTTTCGATCTCGCGCACGAACTCGCCCAGGCGCTCCACCGGGATGGCACAATCCTCGATAAATGCCACAGGCCGGGCCGACTGCGGACGTGAATCCAGCAGGCCCAGACCGACCTTGCGAACGTTCCAGATGCGTGCCTGGTCTTCCCTGGATTCAGCAAGCGTTAGAACATCCCCAATGGCGCGCGCCGCAACCTTCAAAGCCGACGGCTGGTCGCCGCTAAATTCAACGACCAGCAGCGCGGCGGGGTCACCCAGCACCCACCCCATCTGACGTGCATACGCCGCCACACTGCGAGCCTGCCGGATGATGAAGCGCGGCACAAGCTCGACTGCCGAGGGATGGTGGGTCAGGATGCGCGGCACATCTTCACACGCCTCCACAATGCTTTGATACGCAATCACTGCCAGGACCGTATGCTTCGGTTTCTCAACGAGATTTACTTTTGCACGGCGAATGACAGCCAGGGTGCCCTCACTGCCAGCCAATAGATGTGCCAGGTTCAATGTTCCAGGTTTCAGGTTCGCGGGATAATATTCTCCCGTCCATTGGGAAGGCTTTGTCAGAGACCATGGCAAAAGATAATTCAAGCGATAGCCTGCCGAGTTACGCCACGTGCGCGGCCAGTTGCGGGTGATGGCATCTGCATATTTTTCGCGGATCTCAAGGGCAGCCGAATAAAGATTTGCGATCATGGGATTATCGAGCGTGCTTCTTGCCCCAAGTACACCCAGCGTTCCATCCGCCATGACAACATCTGCCGAGATCAGATGATCAGCAGACATTCCATATATGAGTGAGTGTGCGCCAGTGGCGTTGTTTGCGATCACCCCACCCATGGTGGCACGCTCTGCAGAGGCAGGGTCGGGACCGTACATCAGCCCATATTTGGCGGCAGCAGCATTGAGCGTGGAAAGAACGAGGCCCGGTTCGACGGTGGCGGTCTTCGATTCGGAATCGATCTCAACCAGGGAGTCCAGCCAGCGCGAGCAATCCAGGATCAACGCATCGCCGATCGCCTGCCCCGCCAAACTTGTCCCTGCGCCACGCGCCAGGATGGGAATCCTGTACTTCGCAGCCAGCTCCAGGGCGGCTTGCAGATCATCCTGCGTTTTTGGAATGGCGACACCCTGCGGCTCGATCTGATAAATGGATGCATCGGTGCTGTAAAGCACGCGTGAGGCAGAGTCAGTACGGATCTGGCCTGTGAAGTGTTTGCTCAGTTCATGGATGAAATCGGGGTGCAGGGACATGGGATGCATTTTAACCGAAAGACCCCAAAGGCTTTGGTCCTCTGGGGTCTATGAAATCCTGGTTTGGATTATTTATTAAATTCTGAATTTGCGCTTGTGTAAAGAGCCAGCGTATTTCCCGTGGGATCCTTGAACAAACCAAACCAGCCGGTGCCGGGAATTTCTGTCTTGGCCCGGACAATCGAGCCACCGAGCTTTTCAATCTGCTCCAGGTCAGCTTCGATATCATCGCTATCGATGTAGACCAACACCTGACCTGCAGGGTTTTCATCGGATACTTTGTTGAAACCACCCCCGTATCCGCTGCCGTCCTCCCACATGGTGTAGTCGAATTCGGGGGCGTGCTGCATCTTCCATCCGAACAGGGACTCATAAAAAGTCCTTGAGACTCCGACGTCCGCAGCAGGTATCTCAACATGAACGACATTTCTTTTTGACATGACATCCTCCTTGGGCTGAATTGGATATTACTCATCCATTATAGAACATTTTTTCTACATTTTCAAGCCCCTCTGCAGAACTGTCTCATATCATGGAAGCACAACGCTCAAAAAGATCTATTCGTATTTGAGGGCCAGGACAGGGATCATGGTTGCAGCGCGCAGCGCGGGATACAGCCCGGAGAGCATCCCGATAAATGTGGAGAAGAGCAGCGCGAATAACGGAAGCCAGACCGGAGTGTAGACCGCGACGCTGGGAGGTGCTCCGCCCTGCCCGGCCTGGCTGGCCAGATAAACGATGGCGAGCACATTCAATCCCTGCCCGGCCAGCCATCCGATGGTCACCCCGCCCAGGCCGCCGAGAAAACCGATCCCCGCGGCTTCCCCCAGGAAGATGGCAAGCACATCGCGGTTGGTCGCCCCGACCGCTTTCATCAAGCCTATCTCACGCGTGCGCTCCAGGATGGACATGGCCATCGTGTTGGCGATGCCGATCGCGGCGACCAGCAGCGCGATCGCACCCACCCCGCCAAAGATGAATTGCAGGATCTTATAAAAGTTATTGATGCCTTCCACGAATGATTGCGGCGTGAACGCCTGGAAACCCATTGCAGTGATCTGTTCTGAAATATCGAGCACTTGATTCACATCACTGACCTTCACAACGACCTGGCTATAGCCATCCTTGTTGTAATTGATGCGGCGGTTCATTGCCCATTCATTCAAAGACTTGACCTGCTCAAGGGGCATATAGATTGACCAATCGGATTCGCCGCGTGTCTCCTGGATGATGCCTGCCACACGAAAATTAATGGTCTTGCGCGACTCAACTCCCTGATCGTCCCACTTCGAGACGACCATTTGAAGCTGCTGACCATATAGTTGAGGCGCAGGCGGCGGCTCCTGCCCCGGGCGCATCCTGGGATCATAAAAATTGTTCGGCACCATGACACCGATCACTATCGTGCCGCGTGCAAGTTCCGTGCTGCCTTCTACTGCCTCCAGCCCCAGGCTCGAGAGATCGGTTGTATCGATCCCGATAATGTTTGCTCCGGCTTCCATCTTTTGATATTTGATCAGCCCACCTGTCATCAGATAATCCCGCGGAACGACGCTCTCCACACCTGGGATGGCGCGGAAGTCGTTCAGGACAAAATTCGTTAATAAAGCCTGTTGTTGCGGCTCCATTGGCATACCCACCCCGCCACCACCACCACCCATGAACACACCCTCGCCGCCAAACGAAGGCATGACCTGGATCTGCGTCAGGTCGCCGATGCCATACAGTTGTTCGTTGGCGTTCCTCTGCAATCCAATGGCGAGCGAAACCAGGATGACCACCGCGGCAGTACCAATGACCACGCCGATCGCGGTCAGTGCCACCCGCGCTTTGCGGCGGTTCAGGTTTCCAAAAATGAGGCGGAGCAGATCAAGCGGTTTCATAGATTAAGAGGATTACCCTTTTCCACTACCGGGTTTGATCTGAGGAGCTGGCTCTTCGAATTCAGGCAGGATCTCTTCACCGCCGGAAGGTGGAGCGCTGTCGAGCCCAAACACACCAAGAATAAAACGCCAGACTTTTTGGAGGGCAGTCTCTTCGCTTGGAACAGGGAATCCCTCTCCGCCTCCCGTGGAAGGATCAATGATCGGCTCTTCGATCATTCCCTCCATTACTTCCACTTCCAGGGTACGGGTCATCGTGCGCTGCTGGTTGAAATCATCGGTATATTCAATGGTGACATCCATCGTTACTGTGCCAGACTGTTCGGGGATCAGCATGGAATCGAGCGTAAAGTAACCGCCCGTATCGATCGAACCGATCAAGCCGCTCCCGTTTTCGATCGTCCCCGCGCCTGTTGTCAATTTCATGGTACCCAGCACAGCGGAACGCTTTCCGATATTCACGACCTGAATCGGCAGCGCGCCAGGTTGCCCCACAAAGAACGGGTCCGGGGGGCGATAGAAACTCACATCCACGTTGGGCAGGCTATACACGAGCAATGTAATGACCTGTTCGTCGTTGATCGTCTCATTTTTGTCATTCAGGTAAGAGAAGGTGATCTTCATCGGGTATGCGCCCGGGTTTGTGGAAACATTGACGATCAGGTTCTGCCTGGCCTGGATCATGTTCCCCGCCGCGAGATCGCCCAGCGACTGCACATTCGATGCGCCTACAGGCGCGAAGTTGGTGAATTCCCCGCTGCCACCTGAGACCCCGCCAGGCTGTGGTGTTTCACCGCCACTTGTCCCGCTGGAGCCGCCGCCCACGATCATGGTAATATTCTGCGCGCGCACATTCCCCACGTTATGAACTGTGGCTGTTAATGTGAATTGTTCACCCGGCTGCAGGGGGTCAATACTGACAGCATAACTTGTGATGACCAGTTGCGAACTTTTGAGGCCTGTCGGTGTGGAAGTGGGATATACGATGCCGCTGCCTCCGCCACCGCTGGTTGGAATGGAGAGGATAAACTTATCTGAGTAGGTCACGCCTTCATCATCGTAATATGTAACCGTCACATCAACAGCAATAACGCTTTTTCCATAGGTTGATCCCGTGACAAGGAAATTCTGCGCAATGTTTTCCTGCTCCCCTGCTGACACATTATTGACAACGGCAACGCCACCATTTTTAAGTGGCACCAGGTCAGCAGACGCAAACACAGCCTGCACGCTATAAGCCGCGGCTGTACCCGCATTCTCGATCACAACGTTTAACTTGAACTCACTGTTGTTTGAAACGCTGCCATTCGTTTTGGAGGACTTCACTACGAATTGGGGACGAACAAAAGGCAGTGGCACATTGGTTGCGGTGGGAGGAGGTGTCGGAGTCGGAGCCACCACCGTAAGGACCAGTGAACCGGTTACCGGGTCACCTGTCATTGAGACTGTAATTGTGTGATCGCCAGCAGAAACTCCTGCAGGGACCGTGGCAGTGAGGGTTTGGGCGTTAAGAAAATTTGTACTGAGCGCCGAGCCATCCAGAAGAACAGCAGCAGTAGCATCAAACTCAGTACCAGTCACTGTAATGACGTTTACAACATCATTGAGAATGACGTTGGGAGTAATTGAATTCACAACTCTTGCCGCATACACCGGCGATGGGAAGGTTGCCAGCACCAGAGCGATCAACAACGATAGTGCAACAAAGCGTGACAATTTGGTCTTCATTTTTTGCCAACTCCACAAGTCTACGAAGTTTGAATGGTTTGTAACACAGCGGACTGATACTCTTCCTCACTGACCACGCGTCCATCC
>JBDTPH010000055.1:0-8622 GCA_039932795.1 Chloroflexota bacterium | reverse complement strand
GGAGGTCCATCCAAAGATGACGCCGATGATCACAGCTACAAGCCCTGCCGGGATCTTTCCCGGAAACTGTACGTTCGCCAGCCAGCCGACGAAAATGATGCCAAAAGATACCATGCTTAGCCATGCAACATTCCAGGCGCTGAAGGCCGCGCCCATGGCAATGTAGGTGATCGCCACACCAGCCAGCGTGCCGAGCATCGCCGCACGAGGTGTCAGCCTCTGCATGGTTGGTCCAAGAAATGCGCCAAGTGCCGCAACCAGGGCATGGACAAAACACCACGCCACACCAACACTCCATGCCAGGTTCAAGTCACCGCTTCCCAGTTTGATGGGAAGCATGATCGCAAATGTCACCAGGAAGTAATGAGGGACTGAGATGCCATAAGGCACCGCGGTCACATCATCGCGGCCTTCCTTCTTTGCCAGCTTATAAGCCATATAGGCGAAATAGATATTACCGACGGCCAGTGAAAGCACCAGTCCCGGTACGATCCTGCCAAACAGGATTTCATTCGGAAAGCCGATGACGAATTGCATCAGGGCCACCGCCACCAATGTATTGGTAAGACTATTGGTGCATAAGCCGAAGAAGCCGTTCAAGTCACCGGCCACCCATATCTTGGGTCCTGTCATTTGTTTTGCTGCACTCATGATCTTTGCTCCTCTTGGGTTGATAAATTGGATTCACCCTGAATCAGGGGAAACTCCATGTTTAAGCTGCCTCTGCTGTGTTGATGTCGTCGTATGGCAGATAGCTGAAGGCATAGCACAAGGCGGCCAGTAGAAGATATCCAACCGTGATGGCTGGTGGGAAGCCACCCACGCCAAACTGCACCTGTTCCGCGTGGATAAAGCCAAAATAAGACAATACGGCTCCGGCCAGAGCATAGACCGATGCCAGTTTCGGTTTTCGATCCAGCAGGAATACTGCAATGGCGCCGATGATCAGACCGCTCAGGATCGCTCCCCCTCCGAGCACGGTCATGCCTTCATAGAGGACTCCGTTAGCTGCCATGGCATCAATTAATTCACCTGCATTGGCTCCTGCCGCTGTTAGCGCGCCATCCACCTGACCCTTTCCCCATGCCGCAAAATGCGGGATCAGCGCCAACACCACCGCAGGCGCATGGGAGCGTGGCGTAGCCTGAAAGGCTTGCGCGCCGATCAGAGCGCCTATGTAAAGCAGGATAGGCAGGATGGCGACGAGTGGAATGAGGTTGAGAAGCACTGGCACGATATTGAACAATGTCACAAGTATTACCAGCACGCCGGTCGCCAGCGAATAACCGATGCGTCCACCCACGGCCTTCCAGCCCGGGTGTCCAATGTAGACTGCGTTGGGGAACGGGCTTCCCAGAACGGTACCGATAATACTGTTGAAGCCATCGACGACCAGCACTTCTCGCACACTGTACTCATCACCGGCCACGGAGGCACTTTCCACGTTATCCATGGCTTCGATGAAGTCGTATACGCCAAACGGAATGGCTGTTACCAACAGCGGCGCGATGTTCTTGAACCCGGCGATCAGGTTGCTTAGTTGTGGAAGAGGAAGCGATATGCCCAACCCACCAAATGAATCGCGCAACACCACTGGATCCATCACTGGCGCCCAGCCCAGGAGAGTGGCAGTCCATGCCATCACCGATCCAACAAAGATCGCCACAAGACCAGCTGGGATTCGCCCGGGGAAACGCACGCCCGCAAACCAGCCTCCAAGAACAATCGCAAGGCAGACCAATCCGATCCACGGCACAGGTGACATGATCTGCATAGCCGGTCGAATGGAAATAAAAGCAATCGAGACGCCCGCCAATGTACCAAGCAATGCGGCGCGGGGAGTCAATTTACGGATATAGGGAGCGAAGAATGCCCCGCTTAGGTTCACCAAACCCTCTATGAACGCCCATGCCATGCCGACCTGCCAGGCCAGTATTGGATCTCCCGTGGCGATCTTAACTGGCAGCATGATGACCAGCACTACAATGAACATGTGAGGAACACTTGGGCCCGCCGGCATCGCAGTTACATCCGTGCGGCTTTCCTTTGCTGCCAATCGACGCGCCATGAAACCGTAGTAAATGTTGCTGAGGAAAAGCATGAATCCCACAGCTGGGACAATTCGCCCAAATACGATCTCGGGGGGCATTTGCACGACGCCCAGCAACAACCCGGAAAGAACCAGGATATTCAGCAGACTATTCGTCCCCAGGCCAAAGAAGGCATTCCAATCGCCGGGAACCCACAGGGGCGCCTTCACACTATTTGCAGAGTTCTTTTCCATTTGCTGAACCTTCTCCATTAGAAAGGATGGCCTTGCAGAAAACGAACTTCATTTGTTTTCAGATGCCTCTTCCAATCCTCTGATCACTTTGTCTGAATCGCTGACCCAGCCGAAGATCCCGCCCTGTGCTTTGACCATTTCCAGGGCAATCCGCTTGAACTCGGGGAAATAGGACGCGGTGCAATCTTCAGGCACGAGGGCGTCAAAGCCGCGATCATTGGCTTCGCGTACAGTTGTGTGAACACAGACTTCAGTCGTAACGCCGCACACGATCAGAGTTTTGATATTACGATTCCGAAGTATGCCGAGTAAATCGGTATCATAGAATGCCCCCTTACCGGGCTTGTCCACAACGGGTTCCCCGTCAATGGGATACAACTCCGGAATAATATCGTGACCCACCTCTCCACGCACAAGAATACGTCCCATGGGTCCAACGTCACCGATGCCGGTCTTTAGGTGACCGCGTTCTTTCTTTGCCAACGGCAGGTCAGCAAGATCAGGACGGTGACCCTCGCGAGTATGTATGACGAACAGTCCCACCTTGCGGGCGGTTTCGAGAACTTCTTTACAGGGTTCGATCGAACTCCTCAGTAAAGAAACATCGTTTCCCAACATCTCGCCAAAGCCGCCCGGCTCCACAAAGTCACGCTGCATGTCAATCATGACCAGTGCAGTAGACTCGAGGTCGAACGGGAGTTCGTACGGTTCTGCCTGAATTTTGCCTTTGCCCATGTCTGCCTCCGATTTGAATTGGATTAAATAATCAGGCGCCAGCCTTGGGGCTTAAATATGCCCTGGCTAGCGCCTCCTTAATCGCGTGCTCAACATTTTGACGGCCGTCTTCGATGTTGATCTGAAGAGCTTCACGCGCACATTCAATATCCTTGTCTTTGATGCAGTCCAGAATTCGTAAATGTTGTTCGCAGGTTGATTGCAATCTTTCGGCGGTGGTAATATCTGTCATGCGGATGAAGTGCAGCCTTTCATCAATGGCTCGAATTTGCTGTAGGAGTGTGTAATTGCCTGTCCAGCTGGCAAGCGTTTCGTGGAATTCTTCATCCCTCATGGCAAAGTCGGACGAAGCAGCCATGGAAGCCTTCCGCAGATCTTTCCAGGCACGATACATTTTTTTCCAGTCTTCCTGTGGATAGCCTCTCTCAACCAGGCGTTCGATTACGAATGTTTCGAGTGCGGACCTTACATCATAAAGCTCATTTATTTCCTGAAAATCCAATTGTCTGACGCTATAACTTTTATAGGGCGCTTTTTCCACGAGATTATTTTCCACAAGCATCCGAAGCGCCTCACGGACGGGACTCCGACTGACCCCGAACTCCTCACATAAGCCCTCCTCTGTAAATCGGTGACCGGCTGCGTATTGCCAGCCAATAATGCGGTCTTTTAAAACAGCAAAAATTTCGGTGCTCAAATTAGGAGAAGGTTTTGGTGGCATGCTTGGTACTCCGGTACTAAGTAAGATACAATCCAAATTGTATACAATATTGTATACTTGTCAAGGTCTACTGTATCTTTTGCATGGATGTCTTCGCTCCCGGCGAAATTCCGCGATGGCAGAGACCATTGGGGACAGTTTGGTAAAATGTATCAACCCATTCTCGAAAGCCAAACTATGAGTGACAAAGCACACATCATTGAGACGTTCACAGAATTAGCTCCCAGATATGAAGAGGTAGTCAATGCCGAACTCCATCGCTTCTGGGGCTGGAGTTATATAGGGTTTGTCAATCGATTGATCCAAATGACTCCAGTCTCTGAGAGAGGCAGAATGCTGGATCTCGCCACGGGCACAGGTGTTATTCCCATAAAAATAATATCTGAAGGGCTGAGCAGGAATCCCATTCATGGGCTGGATATCACCAGGTCGATGCTGGTGCGCGCTAGAAAGAAGGTAATTGACGGGAATATCCAGGATGCAGTGAACCTGGTTTGCGCCTCAGCCATGGAAATCCCCTACGCGAACGGATCGTTTGATCTGGTTACCTGCGCCCTGGCCACGCATCACATGGACGTCAGGCTGTTGCTTTCAGAAACGTATCGGATCTTACTCAAAGGCGGGATGCTGTCCATTGCGGACGTAGGGGGGTCAAACCTATGGAAGCTGCCCATTGTTAAGTTTTTTTTACGGATTGCCGCATTTGCATATTTCCTTCTCAAAGAAAGTATAAATAGGGCCTGGGCTGAGGCAGAAGCGATCTCAAACGTCCGCTCCAAGGAAGAATGGTTCGAAATACTCGTTGAAGCTGGATTTCAGGACATAAGAATTACAAAACTAAAATCAAAGTATCGCTGGATCCCGGAGCCTTTAGTGATCCAGGCCACAAAACACGATTCAGGAGGATCCCAATGAATTCACGTACACTACTCGAAGAAGGAAGAAGAGATGAGCTTTGGATAAAGCACTGTGGGTTTTTCACCCTTACACCAGATGAATTCGTGGATATACAAAAACGTCTGCTGCTCGAGCAAATCAATCTCCTGGGAGAATCACAGCTTGGCAAAAATATATTTGAGGATACGATACCCACCAGCGTGGAAGAGTTTCGGCAGAAGGTGCCTCTGACAACATATTCCGACTATGAAGAACACTTCGATAAACAGAACGAGGATATATTGCCAGTAAAACCTTTTGTGTGGGCCAGGACATCAGGGCGAACGTCGAGCAAGGGCCCAAAATGGATTCCCTATACAAAAGCCATGTACGATCATTTGGGAGATCTGACCGTCGGAGCCATGTTGATGGCTTCAGCCTCCTACTCAGGAGAAGTGAACCTGGAACGCAATGACAAATTCCTGTTGGCAACTGCGCCCCCACCCTATATATCTGCTTTTGTCAGCCGCTCTGCACAGGATCAGTTGGATGTAAAATTTCTCCCTGCGCTCGAACAAGGCGAAAATATGGAATATGCCAAACGAGTAACACTTGGATTTAGACTCGCCATGCGGGAGGGCATGGATTACTTCATGGGACTGGCTAGCGTGCTGGCAAGAATGGGAGAACAATTTGAACAACAATCCGGTTCCACAAAACTATCGAAAGAACTGCTGGATCCTGCCACGCTATGGAGGCTGGTAAAAGCAGTCATCATCGCCAAAGCCCATAGACGAAACATTCTTCCTAAAGATATCTGGAAGCTAAAAGGCATCATGACGGGTGGCGCAGACACGGTCGTCTATGGAAAAAAAATTGAGTACTACTGGGGTAAGAGACCGCTGCAGGGCTTCGGATGCACGGAGGGTGGCAACATTGCGATGCAGGGCTGGAATGGCAAGGGAATGGTATTCTCTCCAGATATTGTTTTCCTCGAGTTTATCCCACTCGATGAACATCTTAAGAATAAAGCTGATCCCAGCTTCATACCCAGGACTGTCCTTTACAACGAACTAGACTTGGGAATTTATGAATTGGTCCTGACCAATTTCCATGGCGGCGCTCTCGTGCGCTACCGCATTGGCGACCTCTTCGAGGTCGTTTCATTGCAGGATCAGGAGCTTAACTCGCCTCTCCCCCAGGTAAGGTTTTATTCGCGTGCCGGTGATGTGATCGATTTGGGAAATCTGGTTCGATTGACAGAAAAAGATATCTGGGGAGCGATCGAAGCAACCGATGTGAAATATTACGACTGGACAGCACGAAAGGAATTCAATACCAGGAACGTAATCCTGCATATTTACCTTGAACCTAAACCTTCTGAACACGTTGCGGTTGAAGACTTCCAGCAAAGGCTTGCTTTGGAATTATCGAAAATCTCCTCAGAGTTCAACAGCCTGGAGGAAATCCTGGGATGCAACCCTATTCAAGTTTCGCTCCTGAGACCAGGTTCGTTTGATGGGTATATGAAGCAAAAACAACAGGAGGGTGCCGATCTTGCACACCTTAAGCCCCCACACATGCAACCCTCTGATCAGATCATGATGCGTTTATTTGAGCTTGAAAGTAGTTTGTCCGGTACTCCATGAGCATTGACGATGCATTAACCCATTTGCCCCCTATCCTGGGTGCCATCATATTTGGGACACTTGAGTTAATTGTTGCACTGTCCAAACCGAGGACGCGTCTCCAAAAAATTTTTCAGATCTATCTGTTGGCAATGTTCCTCTGGTCGGTCAGTGCGTTTATGACGCTGAGTGGATGGGTGGAGGTGTTGGTATGGTTTCGGATTATGACCATCGCCCCAATCATTATGACGATCGCCATTTTCTATTTTGTCCAAACGCTCTTTGGCCTTCGTCGAAAATGGGCTCCACTTGTTTTTATTTATGGCACTTTATTGATCCCTCTGAGTCTGGTTACTCCATACTTGATTAGTGATGCCTTCCTTGAGGCCGGAAGGTTACATTATGAATTCGGACCACTGCTGTTCCTTGTGGCTCTACCGGGTTATGGCCTGAACTTTTTTAGTCTGACAGAGCTGTCCAAAGGATACTCGCGAAGCAGCGACCCTGACCAGCAGAACCGCCTTCGATATCTAATAGTAGCTCTGTCAATTACCATCCTGGCAACGTTGATAAACTTTACAGAATGGGGCAGATATCCAATCGACATCGCAGCAAATGCTATCACGGCGTTGTTGATCGCCTATGCCATCCTTCGTCATAAACTTCTGGATATCCAGATCGTAATCCGTCTGGGGTTGCTTTACTCTATCACCACCACAGTTTTCGGCCTTATTTATTTTCTGGCTATTTCTCTTACGCTTAGTGTCGTTGAAGCGTTCTCTGGGGAGCGAATATTTGTTTTATCGGTAATTGCCGCGATCCTAACCGCCGCTATCATCGCTCCGCTACGCGAATCCGCTCAAACGTGGATTGACCGTCTATTCTACCGGGAAAGATATAACGCCAGTTTGATGTTGCAGAGACTGAGTCAGGCCACAACCGCTCTATTGGAGCTCGATAAGATTACGAAAATCGTAATATCGGATATGGCTGAGACTTTGCATGTGGCTCACGCCGCCATGTTTATCAGACATAACTCAGAGAACCGCTTTCATTTGATGGCTGAGGAAGGTGCATCGAAAATCCCGGCTCCCGTATTTGGCTTCGATCATCCGATTGTCAAGTGGATGATCCTCCATAACCGAATTCTATCCAAGAATATCCTCGGTGTTACGCCGATTTTCAAGGCGATATGGAGGAACGAGATGGACTATTTGAATGAATTTCCGGTTGAATTGATTATCCCCCTTAATACGAAAGGTGAATTGGTCGGCTTTATTATTGCAGCTCCAAAACGGTCCACGCAGGCGTACACTCATGATGACGAGGTTATTCTATCCACCCTGGCAAATCAAACTGCTGTCGTTATCGAGAATGCCCGATTATATGAAGACCTGGAAGCGACTTTCGTTCAAACAGTGGTAACACTGGCAAATGCGATTGATATGCGCGATACCTATATTAGCAGCCACAGCCAGCGGATCGCTGAATGGGCAGCAGAGATAGCACGACTCTTAGGTTGTAACACTCAGGAAGTCCAGGCAATCTATTGGGGTGGTTTATTACATGATATTGGTAAGATTGGCATACCGGACTCGATTTTAAGAAAACCCACTACACTGGATAAGCTGGAATGGGAAATTATCCGAAAGCATACAACACTTGGATCTCAATTGGTTTCTCCGATCAAAAAATTAGCAAACGTAGCTCCAATTATTGAATGCAGCCATGAGAGATATGACGGTTCTGGTTATCCTCATGGTTTAAAAGGAAACGAAATTCCCCTGGGTGCTCGAATCATTGGTGTGGTTGACTCTTATTCAGCCATGCGAGATGAGCGGTCGTACAAAAAACCAATAAGCCATATGGAGGCAATCGAGGAATTGGAAAGGAATTCGGGCATACTCTTTGATCCCCAGGTTGTAAAACTCTTTCTGCATATTTCAAAAAATCATACGCTGTGAATGCATCACGCGTATCCCACATCAAGAGAGATACCCCACAAATATAGGGAAGATAATCAGAAACGACTTTCATAATTGCAAATAAAGAGTTACGCTTATTTGTAACGGCTTTTCCTCCTCTTCGTCCTGTAATCCGGAGTCTAAAACTTCGACCAACTATTGCAGAAGGAGAATCGCCATGTTGAACGACTATCAATCTATTGACACTCTGGTTGGGGGGGTTTTGGGAACTACTGGATTCCTTTCGAAACTTTTTTCTCGAAAATCTGGCTTGGTATTACTGTTTATAGTATTCAGCATCGTTGTTTCAAAATTAATATTTAATTAGCCAGCTTCTTTCCCTTGGTATCGTCCCGGCAGTGCTGCGCTATGTGCAAGAGAACACCCACTGTGGCGACGCTGCCATCTTGCGCG
>JBDTPH010000054.1:0-5225 GCA_039932795.1 Chloroflexota bacterium | reverse complement strand
AGGGGACATCTCTACTTTGCAGATTAGGGGACATTTCTACTTTGCATTGACACGTGAAATTCTTCTCAATGGAGAATGTGGGTGCTTTGTGAACGTAGCCAACTATTTTTAGACGCTGCAAATGGAGATTTAATTTCGACTGCCTGGCTATCACCAATTTAGTCGCCCCGACTGTTGGAGATTCTTTGGAACATAACACTCTGGAAGTACAAACCCTTAAGATAAATTCAGTAAATCACGATTTTCATGTCACTCTGAGAGAGCGCTCGCTGCGAACGAAGAGTCTCGGCGCAAATTGTCAGAGATTCTTCGTCGCCAGGAGAACGCTGGCTCCTCAGAATGACAAACCTGTGACTTACTGAAATTATGTTTACCGCATGTCAGTTTTCACACGGGAAGTTATGCCACGGAAATTAATCCTTGACATGCCGGTATCTTTCGTTGTATAGTTGAACAAGATTTGTAGGTTTCGGAAACAAATAGCGGAAAACATGTACAATTTCGACAAAATTGATATAAAAATTGTCAATCTCCTACTAGAAGATGGACGTATGCCTGCTTCAGAGGTGGCCCGTCGCCTGGGGGATATTTCTGAACGTGCAGTCCGATACCGTATTGATCGCATGGTGAACGAGGGAGTGATTCGAATCAGTGCAGTTGCGAAACCACAGGCATTTGGCCTGACCACGATCGCGGATGTATGGATGGAAGTTGAATCTGACCGCATTCTTGAAGTGGCAAAGCAGATGGCAGAATTCGATAACGTCAGCTATGTGGCGTGCGGCATTGGTCAATCGGATGTGAGCATTCAAATCGTTGCAAAGGACACGGCAGAGATCTATCAATTTGTAACCGAGGTCATCCGAAAAATCCCTGGTGTCCGCAAGACAACTTCATCCATTGTGCCGCTGATCATCAAAGACGTGTATCAATGGCGGATCCCGGAAAAAATAATGCGCGAACTTTCCGGCGATGAAACTGCAACCGCAGACTAACTATACGCGGAGGTTATCTTATGTTCGGTTCGAAGACACAAGCGTTGCAGCAGCGTGCCCGGCAAATCATCCCTTTAGGGGTGAATTCCAACTTCCGCTTTTGGGGTGATGGAATTACACCCTACGTTGACAGGGCCAAAGGTGCATATCTGTGGGACGTGGATGGAAAAAAATACATTGATTATCGCATGGCGTTTGGCCCCATTATTCTGGGCCATTCCTATGACGAGGTAGACCAGAAGGTTATCGAAGAGATCCAGAAAGGAATCCTCTTCGCGATGACGGGTGAACTGGAAGTCGCGGTTGCTGAAATGATCGTGGAGATGGCACCGGCTGTCGAGATGGTTCGTCTTGCGTGCTCCGGGACGGAAGCGACCATGCACGCAATCCGCGTGGCACGCGCCTACACAGGACGTGACCTTATTGTGAAGTTTGAGGGAAATTATCACGGGTTCCATGACCATACCCTGTGGTCTACATATGCGCCGGTGGAAGCCTATGGGAACCGTCGCAGCCCGATCGCTGTGCCGGCATCCTCCGGGATTCCAAAGTCCATGCGCGAGCTTATCATCACACTTTCGTTCAATGACTTCGAAGGCTTCGAGCGTGTCATGCGTTCGTATGGGGAGCAGATCGCGGCTGTGATCTCGGAGCCGTGCCAGGGAAATTGCGCGGCGATCAATCCGCAGGATGGATTCCTGGAGCTGATCCGCAGGAAGACAGAGGAATATGGATGTGTCTTCATTCTGGATGAAGTGAAGACAGGCTTCCGTATTGCCAACGGTGGCGCGCAGGAATATTACAACATTCAACCGGACCTTGCGACGTACGCCAAAGCGCTGGGCAATGGCTACCCTATTGCTGCGTTCGGTGGGAAAAAAGAGATCATGTCCATCATCGGGCAGGGTGTGGCGCAGGGTGGGACGTATACCAACAACAAGCCGGGTGTAGCCGGCGCGTATGCAACGTTGAGTTTGTTGAAATCGAAACCCATCCTCAAAACCATTGAACAGCGTGGACAGCGACTTATGGATGGTTTGAGGGAGATTTTTGAAGAGAACGACATTCCCGCGGTGTTCACTGGCTACCCTGCAATGTTCTCGTTCTCATTAAATATTGATTCTGTTACCTGTCAACGCGACTGGGCGGGTAGCGACCATGACCTGTATCTCAAACTGGCAGAGAAGGCAATCGAGTGCGGCGTCATGCCTGATCATGATGCCCGCGAACCCTGGTTCCTGTGTTACGAACATTCCGATGCGGACATTGATGAGACATTAAATGTTTACGCCGAAATTGTGAAAGACTTAAAGAAGTAGATGACAGACAGGTATGCCCGTCACGGGCATACCTGTCTTCTTATGCACTTTCGTACGGAGAACTCATGCCAAAGCTAACATCCAAGGAAATCATTGATCTCAACAAGGAATATACCTTCTACTCCTGGTCCAATCAAAGTCAGGTACATCCCATTCCCATGGATCGGGCGGAAGGAGCATACTTCTGGGATGCAGATGGGAAGCGCTATCTTGATTTCGCCTCGCAACTGGTAAATACGAATGTGGGTCATCAACATCCCAAAGTAGTGAAGGCCATCCAGGACCAGGCTGCAAAGTTGACTTTTGCCTCGCCGGGCATGGCGACTGAGCCGCGTGGGCTGCTCGGAAAGAAGCTTGCAGAAATTACGCCCGGCGACTTGAAAAAGACCTTCTTTACGCTTGGCGGTGCTGAAGCGAATGAGAACGCAATCAAAATCGCCCGCTTCTACACGGGACGGCACAAGATTCTGGCGCGCTATCGCTCTTACCATGGCGCGACACATGGGGCGATGGCATTGACGGGTGATTACCGTCGCCTGCCTGCCGAGCCCGCGATTTCGGGTGTCGTCCATTTTCTTGACCCCTATTGCTATCGTTGTCCGTTTGGGTGGACACCAGATAAATGCCATCGGGAATGTATCCAGCACGTCGAAGAGGTGATCCAGCACGAGGGGCCAGACCAGATCGCGGCGATCTTCCTCGAAGGTGTGACAGGCACCAACGGACTCATCATCCCGCCAGATGAGTACTGGCCCAGGATGCGCGAGATCTGTGACAAGTATGGAATTCTGCTGATCTCTGACGAAGTAATGAGCGGATGGGGACGCACCGGCGAATGGTTTGCAGTGGATAACTGGAACGTGGTGCCAGATATCATTACTACCGCGAAAGGGATTACTTCGGGATATGTTCCTCTCGGCGCAGTCATTGTCAGCGAGAAGATCGCAAAATTCTTTGATGACAAGGTATTGTATGCTGGTCTCACTTATAACGGTCATGCGCTGGCTTGTGCTGCTGCACTGGCAACGATTCAGACCTATGAAGAAGAGCACATCTTTGAGAACGCCAAAAAGGTTGGGAAATATCTTGGAGCACGGCTGGAGGAACTGAAAGCGAAGCATCCATGCGTTGGCGATGTGCGTTATATCGGCATGTTCTCAGCGCTTGAGCTGGTGACGAATCGTGAGACCAAGGAGCCAATGGATCTGACTCCTCTGAAGAATTTCATGATCTCCAATGGTGTTTACGTGTTCAATTTCAAGAATATCCTCTTTGTTGTTCCGCCGTTGGTGATTACTGAAGAGCAATTGGAAGAAGGCCTGATTCTGTTGGATGAAGGCCTGGCGGAATTGATGGATAAACAAACCTGTTAGTAAGCTTCACGGTGGAAGTGGCTGCCGCATCCCGATAGCACGGCAGGGCCTGGACCCAGTGGAACGCTGGCTCAAAGAGTGGACACGGAAATTCTAATTTTAGTAAACGGAATATTTTTATGAACCAAAATTACGACAGCGCATTATCCTATTCGAATCAATGGCTTGATATTATCAAGCAGGGAAACTTCCCTGAAGAAGCCCAGGCGAAGTGGATTATCGAGGAATCAAAACAAAACTTTGCGGAGCATTTCAATCGCGGCTGGCTGGATTATCGTAAATCGGTCACCGAGGCGGGCGATTGGGCGGCGGTGGAGTGGTCTGGCAAAGGTTCAACGTTCACCGATGTGATGGGACGCAGGTACATTGACTGGCTTGGCGGATTCGGCATGATGGATCTGGGTTGGTGCCATCCTGAGGTTGTGGATGCAGTGATTGCCCAGGTGAGGCGCAGTCCCATGCCGAGCCAGGAATTAATCGATCCATTGCGCGGTGTGCTGGCAAAGTTAATGGCAGAGATCACGCCTGGCGATTTGAAATATTCCTGGTTTGCTGCCAGTGGCACGGAGGCAATTGAAGCTTCGATCAAGATCGCGAAGCTTTATACCGGTAAGTCTGCATTCATTGTGGCTCTCAAGGGTTTTCATGGAAAAACCATGGGCTCACTTTCCATGATGGGCAAGTCCGATTTTCGCCAGGCCATGGGCACCTTGTATGGCGGGCAGGTGTATCACGTTCCATTTGGGGATGCGGGTGCAGTTGAACAGCAATTGGAAATTTGTGACAAGGTGGGCATTGGTGTTGCCGGTGTGATCTTCGAGCCAATCCAGGGGGAAGCGGGCGGCATCGTCCCGCCGGATGATTTCTGGCCGCGTGTGAGAGCTGCGACGCGCAAATATGGTGCCCTGCTCATCGCCGACGAAGTGCAAACCGGCCTGGCGCGCACAGGGCAACTATGGGGCGTTAATCACTGGGATGTCACACCCGATATTATTGCAACGGCCAAATCCCTGGGGGGAGGCGTGATGCCTATTTCTTCGGTCACAACCACTGAAGAAATTTTTCATCCGATGATGTATCCTAATCCATTCATGCACACGACCACAACCGGTGGAGGCGCCCTGGCCTGCTCTGCGGCAATCGCTACGATCAATGTTATGCTGCGCGATCGGCTATGGGAGGCTGCAGCAACAAAAGGCGGTTACCTCATCGAAAGAGTCTCTGAACTGGCGGCAGAGTTTCCACAAATTTATCAAAAAGTGACAGGCAAAGGCCTGTTGATTGGACAGCATTTTCGCACCCCTGATATTGGTTACAAGGTTGCAGCCGAATTGTTCAAGCGCGGTGTATTGGTCGCAGGTACTTTGACCAGTGCGCAGACCGTTCGGATTGAACCGCCATTAATTATTTCACAGGAGGAGATTGATGAAGGTTTGAACCGCTTGAATGACGCGGTGGATGCAGTAGCCAGGGCCATGTAGTGTTATTCTGTTTAACCTTAATTGGTTGACTCTTGGTCATGTCATGCTGAGCGAGGC
>JBDTPH010000053.1:0-13314 GCA_039932795.1 Chloroflexota bacterium | reverse complement strand
ACCATCGGGGAACTCGCCGTTCTTCATCCGTTCAAGCAGGTCCATGTTCTCTTCCACATCCCGGTCGCGGTGCGGAGAGTTCTTGCCGGGTTCGGTAAAGGTGCCGCGGTTTGCGCTCACCTGTTCGGGGCTCTGGTCATCCACATAGGCCTTGCCCATAAGCACAAGTTTCCTTGCCCATTCATACAATTCGTCAAAATAGTCGGATGCATATGTGACCTTCACCCATTCGATGCCCAGCCAGCGCGCGTCATCCATAATGGCGTCCACAAATTCGGTCTCTTCCCTGGTCGGGTTCGTGTCATCGAAGCGCAGGATCAGCTCGCCGTTGTTTTCCCTGGCGATCAGGTAATCGATCATGAACGCCTTGACGTGACCGATGTGCAGATATCCGTTCGGTTCGGGTGGCAGGCGTGTACGGATGTAATTAAAGCGGCCCGTCCTCAGGTCTTCCTGGACGGCTTCGCGGATGTAGTCTGTGGGTTTGCCGGTCGTATTTTCTTCAGGAGTCATAGTAGCGCCTTATTCAGGGATTTTCACGCCTCTCCAGGCCTGCGTCTGTTCCCGTTTGAGGAACTTTTTCCCAGCCGGAGAAGTCATACCAATGATTATAACAAAGGGCAAAGTATAATTCACTATGGAGGCTACAATGAGCGAAACAAATGAAAAACAGGCAGGTTTCTTTGGTACTTATTTTGACCGTGATTCCATCCTGCGCATCTCGCGCTGGGCTGAAATCATTGCATGGGTGACGTTGACGGTTTATATCGTGAGTTGGATCGTTTCACTGCTGTTGTTTTTTGCACAATACTATAATGGTATGTTTGCGGAAAAAGGCATGACTTTCCTGAACACCCTCAGTTTTTTTTCGCCTTATTTGCAGCAGCCTCTACCAGGCGTTTTTTACTTCTTCGGATTGATGGCGATCTCAAAAACGCTGCTTATCCTTTTAGACATGGAAGATAACACCCGCCGCGCTGCAAGAAAATAATCCTTGCCTGCTGTTTCGTGGCGTGATACAATACCGCCCGTTGTGGAAAATTGGGGAGTCGTCCAACGGCAGGACACATCCCTCTGGAGGATGGTATCTTGGTTCGAATCCAGGCTCCCCAGCTAACTCCCTCGTTTGAGGGAGTTTTTTTATGTGAGTGGTTTAAATTCACTCCAACAGGAGGGTGGCGATGCACCCTTCAAGCCCAATACCCGTTTGCGAGGTATTCTTATTTTGAACCCGAATATTTGTCCCCGCTCCCAGAGGCACGGTTTTTGAATTATGTATGATCTATGGTTGAGTATTTACGGTTGAGACGCGTTCGGGTTGACGCACGATCCATACCAGGGCCAGACCCGTAATTGCCCCGGCAACCAGACCGCTGATGGCAGAGATGACTGATGTGCTTGCAACGGGGGCAATGGCAGGCTCGTTAAAAAGGAGCTCCAGGGCAACTTGACTCAGGTAGAATCCTGCTGTCCACCCGATCACGTTCGCCAGGATCCATGCCCATATATTGGGAATTTCGCGTCGCAGCATTGGCCACTGGACAATTGCAACGATGACTCCAAAAAGCATGTAGCCGAGAAGGCCTCCCAGCGCTGTGCCAGCAAGGCTGTTGATGAGGAACAACCCAACCGCATACCCCACCGCCCAGCTGGCTCCGCCTGCCAGGATCCAATCCGCTGCATCGACAAGATATTCTCTTAACGCCACCCACTGCGCAATGCCAATGAGAAATCCAGCCAGCAGAGGGACGACCACGCGCGACCAGGAAAGATCAAGAAGATTAACCACGGGTATCGCTAACAGGAAACCCAATAGCATGCCCACCGCTGTTGCCAGGGTCCACCCCAGCCACATGCCGAATTCATTTCTATTTACCTTGACCTCATCAATATCAATGCTCATACTGATCATCCTTTCCTATTGTGGACAAGTAATTTCCCGCTTCATAAGCAGGGATTTACGTTTCTCATATATGTTTAACGTCACGAAAAGCCATTTCGTACGTTTTTAATCTTAAGAGATAGGAGGCAAAATGTATCGTCGAGCGTACCCTACGAGGAGAGTTGGAGGAGGAGGAGGGGGAGGATGTGGAGGGCGGCTGATATTTGCTGCCATCATTGCGGCTGTGTCCCTGTTCAGTTATTTTGGATCGAGACAGGACAACGCGGTGACGGGTGAGACCCAGTACATTGATATCACCGTGGATCAGGAAATTGCTCTAGGCTTGCAGGCGGCGCCGCAGATGGCAGCCGAGTTTGATGGCCTGGATGCAAATGCGGCTGATCAGGCAATCGTGGACGATGTTGGAAATGCGATCGTGGCAAGCTCACCAGCCGGCCAGACTCCGTATGAGTTCGATTTTCATTTACTGGCAGATACTGAAACCATCAATGCCTTTGCATTGCCAGGTGGTCAGGTTTTTATTACGCGCGCACTGTACGATAAATTTCAGACCGAGGGAGAGCTTGCTGGAGTTTTGGGCCATGAGATCGCACACGTCGTGGCGCGCCATTCCGCAGAACATATTGCCAAAGCCAAGCTCACTGAAGGGCTGACGGGTGCTGCTGTGATTGCCACATATGACCCGCAGAACCCTGCCAGCGCAGGCTCTGCTCAGGTTGCTATGCTGCTCGGACAACTGATCAATCTCAAATTTGGACGGGATGATGAACTGGAGTCCGATTTTCTGGGTGTTTGCTTCATGAACGACACCGGCTATAACCCCCAGGAAATGGTCCGGGTGATGCAGGTGCTGGCTGAATCGAGGCAGGGCAACCAGCCGCCCGAGTTTTTCAGCACACACCCCAACCCGGAACAACGCATAGAGCGTATCCAGGCAGCCGTCCAAAATGTGAGTGCCTGTCCATGATTGCCATGAGATGAATTGCTACCCCTGGGCAAAGGACATTCCCTGCCCAGGCAAACGAAAGACTCTCGAAAGAGAGTCTTTTTCATTTGAGCGGCCTGAACTTCACAGGGGAACAGGCTCTACTTAACCTGTTCTGTGTTACTCGCGCAGGACTTTGCTGACGTAAATTTCACCATTCAGTACGCTGGGAATGCCTTCCAAAACACCGTCTATGTCATCCTTAAGGATATAACCCCTCGCGCCCGCCTCAAGTGCACGCTGGACATAAAATGGGGTCGTGTGACCCGATATCATCAGGCACCGAACATGAGGGAATTTTTCACTGATGGCGCCAACCAGTTGTATACCGGTCATTCTGGGCAGTGAAACATCCACCAATACAAGATCAATATCCAGCTCGGATATTTTCTCGAGGGCTTCCTCGCCCGAACTGATCACGCCAATAACATCGATGTGTGCCTTTTCAGTCAACAGGCGTACGAGTGCTTTTCCAAAAATTAAGTGATCTTCAACGATTAGAATGGGAGACACGGTTATCTATTCACCTCTTGCGGAGGAATATCGATAATGGCCTGAGTACCATTACCTGGCTGGGATTCAATCCGCAAATTACATCCCATGAAACCCAGCCGATCACGAATATTCAATATACCCCGCATGGGTCTCGGTTCGCCGATTGTTCCATCTGCATCAAAACCTTTACCATCATCACATATTGTAAGACGAATCTGACCATTAATCTGTTCTACGTGACTGATGGCGTGCAGGGTGTTCGCATCACCCAATGGGCTATACAAGTAGGATGATATATCTGCTATTTTGAACTTATCCTTCTATCATCCATTTGGGCTACCATTAAACGCATATTAACATTTTGTCTGTTATGCTATAGTTGAACCGAACAGGCGAAACTATCTGCATGTATCAGGGTTTCCCGAAAGTAGATAAGGAGATCGTATGGCAACTGAGAACATATCAATCAAACCTGAATCGTTTTTTGAGCGATCTGGAGTTGAAAAAGGAATTATTGACGTAGGGGAAGGTATCCCTTTTGGCATGGAATGCGTTTCCAACCCCGCGGTGGGAATTGGAGGCGTGTATGGCGCATGGGGAGACAGTTACGACAATGAGTCTCTGCCGGCGTTCCTCGAACAGCGACTGGGACACCCGCTTCTCGCGAACGAAAAGCTGAATCTGTCCGAGTTGGGTTTCCGCAGCCGACACCATATCCCATTGGACCTGACGAACGAACAGCATACCCAGCTTGAAGTGGAGATCGGCATGCGCTTCCTTAACGGGGCGATCCAGGCTTGCAAGTGGCACCCTTCTGAAGTGGATGCTGTGCTGATCGGCATGAGCGCTCCCGTTTCGGATGATTACCTCAATCGCATTACAAAAGCCGCGGGCATACCCGAGAGCGCACTAAAGGTTGCCATCCATAAGGCATGTGATGGTTCAACAAGCAGTCTGCATCTGGCATTAAACCCCGACCTGCCCGAGAACATGCAATTAATAGGTAAAAATATTGCCGAGTCATTGTATGGAAAGAAAGTGCTGGTGGGTGGCATTGAAGGATTGAGTCGTTTCGTGGGAGGAACCCGCGACGCGAATGCACTTCAGTTGTTCGGTAACGCTGCGGGTATCATGGGCGTCATCCCCGGCACGACGATGAAGTTCCTGGCAGGCAAATCGCGTGAAGTATTCGATGATGAAGGCGTGTTGCAGGTGGCGATGTACTACCCTCACTCGCTCAAGAAACCCGAAGGAGAATATAACGTTGAGGTCACACAGCCATTCGATCACAACATCCGTGTCGCGGGGCTGATGCACGAGCCAGAGGATGGTTCATCCATTGTGATGGCCGGACCGATGGGGATGGTCAAATTATTTGTGCGGAACGGCGTACAGGTCGTGCGCGAAGTTTATGCAGCATATCAGACCCGGCTGGATGAGCTCGGCATGACAGGCAAATCCATGGCGGTGGCGATCGTGCATCATGCCAATTACAAGATCAATAAACTGAAGGAAAAACATCTGCAGAATGAGGGGATCGTCCTGCGGATGCCGTGGTTGTTAAGCGAGTTTGGCAACGTGAGTGCCGCGTCGAATATGATCGCGTTCCTGCGCGAACTGCCAGACTTGAAACCCCTTGATCACGTCCTCATTGATGGCTTCGGCGCTGGAACATATTACGACGCGCTGGCGGTGGAACTCGGAGGATAGGCCATAGCGCGGGATAAATCTAGCACTGCATTCTGAAATTCTGTTTTGCCCAGCCATCTTTGATGGCTGGGCAAAAATTTTGTAACCTCCAATTGAATCAGCCGTCTAGTACATGGTACTGGAGTACGGGATATCTTACGAAGAGAGTGACAGGATGTATCGTTCAAACCAAAATCAGGATATTATTCGATTGCTGTTGCGACTGCGGACATTTGAACAGGAATATCCTATGCGTATGTACTCCACGAGGCGGGTTTCCTTCCTACTTCTTATCTCGCGATATGTAGGGTCATGGTTGCGTATCTAGCGGGCTCTTAAATAAAAAACCCCTCGTGGTCATTTCCACGAGGGGTTTTACGTTTAATTATGCCTGGGCTTTGTTGGGGCGCTTGAACCAGTTCTCCCACTCGCGTTTCTCCCATAATACAAGAATGGGAGCGGCAATGAAGATGGATGAGTAGGTTCCACTCAACAGGCCTATCAGGAGGATGGATGCGAACTCCTGCAAGGTGATACCGCCAAACATCGCCAGTGCCAGAAGCAGAAATTCCACGGTCATCAATTGGGTATTGATCGAACGCTGCAGGGTCTGCACAATGGAGTGGTTGACGAGGGTCTCAAAATCGAGGCGGCGATAGATGCTCGAGTTTTCACGGATGCGGTCAAACACCACGATGGTGTCCTGCATCGAGAAACCGATCACTGTGAGTAATGCGGTCAGGAACAACGAGTCGATCTCCCAGCCGAAGAGGAGACTACCGAAGCCCACGATGGCGAAGATGATCGCCACATCATGGATCATTGCCAGGATCGCGCAAACGCCATAACGGAAGGCATTTTGCACACCGCGAAATGACCAGGCGATGAACAACACTACGAGAAGCGATGCGATCAGCACTGCCAGGGCAGCGCGTGATGTGACCTGCTCGCCGATGCTGGGACCCACACTGTCGAAACGGATAACCTCCACTTCGCCGATGTTTTCGGTAAGGGAGCTAAGCACGACATCGCGTTCGTCATTGTCAAGGAACTGTGAACGGATAATGTAACTGCCGCTGTCGCTGGTCTGTACCTGTACGTCCTTGAGATTGGCGCTCTCATAGACCTCGATGATTTCAGTGGTTTCAGGGGACTGATCGGCGAATGAAACTTCGAGCAGGCTGCCTCCTGTAAAGTCGATGGACAGGGGAACTCCACGCGCGAACAGGATGATCAGCCCGGTTGCGATGATCAGCAGCGATAGCGCAAAGAAGATATAACGTTTTCCTAGGATATTCATCAATAGCCTTCTCTCTTAGATACCGAACCAGCGTTCGAAATTTTTGGGTTTGAATGTGTCCAAAGCCAGCGCCAGCAGTGTGCGGGTGATGTACAGTGAAGAGAATAAACTGATCACAACACCTATCGCCAGTGTCAGCGAAAAGCCTTTTACGATCGTTGCGCCAAAGGTGTTGCCGAACCAGAACAGGATGGCAGATGTGATCAGCGCGGCAATGTTCGAATCTCGAATCGACGGCCAGGCACGGCTCCAGGCCTGGTCGAATGCCTGTTTAAGGACTCTGCCGCCTCGCAACTCTTCCTTCAAACGTTCAAAGACCAGAATATTTGCATCCAGGGCTGAGCCTGTACTGAGCATAATACCTGCAATACCAGGCAGCGTTAACGTTACGCCCAGGAATTTGAAGACTGCGAGCAGGATGGCAGCATAGATCAGGATCGAAACATTCGCCGTGAGACCGGGCAGGCGGTAATAAATGCCCATGAAGAGAAGAACAATGGTCATACCGATCGCGCCGGCGATCAAGCTCTTTTGGAGTGAATCTTCGCCGAGTGTCGGACCGATAATGCGGGTCTCTACAACTTTTAGCGGAATAGGCAGCGAACCGTAGCGCAACTGCACTGCCAGTGTGTTGGCGGTCTCAGCGGTGAATGAACCGCTGATCTGTCCCTGTCCATCGGGGATGGCGCCTTGAATGCTGGGCGCTGAGACCACGCGCTTATCGAGGGTGATTGCCAAAATTTTGCCAACGTTTGCAGCCGTGTGTTGCGAGAAGATTGCTGTACCTTCCGGCGAAAGGATAAAGTCAATGCCGGGTTGCCCCAGTTGATCGGGGCTGACATTCACACTCTTCAGTTCCTTGCCAGTCATAATGGTGTGATAAACAGTTTGCGGCTCTGTGCCATCCGCATCAGGGATGGGTGAGGACGAGCCTGTAGCAAAGTCTGTTTGAAGGATGCTTCCTTCTTCCGGTCTGAAATCACCCGTATCTACAAACTCAAGCAGGCCTGTCTGTTGAATAATATCGAGAATTGCATCTGAATCTTCTGCACCGGGAAAGTCGCCTACGATGCGGCGATCGCCTGCGACCTGAATGACGTTTTCACTCACGCCCAGGGCATTGGTACGGTTTTCAACAATGGTGCGTGCAGTTTCCATCTCAGCTGCATCCGGCTTGAAGCCCTCCGGAAGGTCTGCTTCGAGCAGGACCTGTAATCCCCCTTGAAGGTCGAGTCCCAGGCGGGGTGCGATTTTTCGCTCATAGAGAACGGCTTCGTTGAACGGGTTGCTTATCCGTATTTCAGGGATTGTGTCCACCCATATCGCGAGGGCAGCAATGATCCCAATGAAAAACAGACGTAATGAAAGGTTTCGAATCATGCGTTGAGTCTCCATCCATAAAAATGCCCAGCCTGTGGCTGGCGCGGCGCTGATTATACTCCTGTTGAAATGGCGTGACCAGCCTGATTCCTTAATTGAGCTGTTCGCTTTAATCAAACATTATTTTGTCCATGGTCATGGATACACCCATTCATTGAACAATGCATCCAGGTCGCAGGAACAATGTTCCTCCGCCAGCGATTGCAGAAATTCAGGGGTGGCAACATCCCAGGAGAGTGTTTCAGTGTAGTCCCGGATGAATTCATCGAAAACATCTGCACCCATTTCCTCCTGGAGCGCTACAAAGAAAAGCGGACCACGCCCGTAGACAATCGCCCCGTAGGCACCACCTTCATACCTGGCAACGGGCAAGCCAATGGGAATCTCTGCGTATCCAACGTTTCCCCAGCGGTCCTCGAGAGAATCGCGAAAGCCACTTGCTGCGTTACTTCCATGTTCGTCCATATAATATTGAAGTGTGGCAAATTGGGTTAAGGACTCGTCAAGCCACGGGTCGTCCAACTGGTCGCCGCCAACCAGGTTATAGAACCATTGATGTCCCACTTCATGTGCAACTGTTGACTCCAGGTATACTTCCACCGGTGTACCGCGTAAGAGGCTGCCAGGGTTATAGATGCGCGATGTAATGGCAGTCATCCCCGGGTATTCAATACCAAGCGCGAGCGTAGGCGTGGAAACAATGTCAAACTCTGTGTAGGGATAAGGCGCATAGTGCCGGTTGAATACTTCGATCGCTTTTGCAGCAACATCGAGCGCCATCTTTCCACCGTCCTTGGATTCCTTTGGAGCATAGCTTCTGACTGTGACTTCTCCAAACGTTTGAGATGTCTCCTCATACAACGGACTCGCGGCCAGATAAAAATCGCGCGCCGGACCGCTCGCAACAGTCAACGTCTGGGTCTGCCCGTCTTCGCTGCGGCTGAGCTCGCTCCCAGAGGTGACCAGCGTTAATCCATTCGGCGCGCTGACCTTTACTATATAAAATGACACATCCACATAGGTGACATCGCCAGCCTGCGGCGGGATCTCCGCGTTCCAGCCCTCATCATCGTACACCGCAATCATGGGATAGGCATGTGCCAGGGCCAGCACGTCGTCGTAATAAGCGAGCACGCCATAGTTCCTTTCCACTTCCTGTGGAACTGTGACTGCAAAATCCATTGTGATCACGGCGCTCTGACCCGGCTCGAGCGGGTTGGAGAATGGCACGATCAACAAACTGTTTTCCAGTTCAAACTTCGGCGTAATGCTTTGTTCATCCACACGGATATTTGAAACGTCCATTTTGCCGCCAAGGATGTTGGGAAACAGACGGAACTGCACCTCGTTCAACAGCGTCGTTTCATTGTTTGTATATTGCACTTCCTGATGCCCTGTGATGTTGTAAATTTCCTCTGTGATATTAAATTCAATGTGATACACACTCGCACCCATTAACTCATTGAGAACAGGCTGCTGCGATTCGACGAGTCCGTTCTTGAAGATGGAGCGATCGTCCCAGGGTGTTGTGAGAGGATCGGGCAGGGGCGTTGCAGTCGCTATTTGCAGCGGAGCTGAACAGGAACCGAGAATCAGGCTCAGGCTTATGCCGAGCAGTATCGAAGTGAGAAAAGAGGCAAATACTTTTTTCATCCAGTGGAATCCTTTAGCGCTACGCGGGATCACGCAGAAAGTCCAACGCTTTTTGCAGGACCTGCCCAGGAGTCAGCTCATCCGTATCGATGATCAAATGGGCATGAACCTGTGCATGCGCGAGCCGGCGGAGCTGTTCTTCGTGATCTTTTTTCAACCAGTTGAGTCTGCGTCGTGCCGTGCTGACAGGAAAGGAGACGCCCAGATAGATCAGGATATCTGGCCTGGTGATCACCTGCCACATGGTTTGTACATACGAATGTTCCTGCGCGATGTGGCGGCATTGATAGCCAGCTCGTTCCAGACCCGCGATGAGGGTTGATTTACCAGACCCGCATGGGCCAACGACACCGATCAGAGGCCTGGTACGCGGAGGCTCCATTATTGACTGTCTTGCATTAACTTTCGTAGCTGCTCCGGGCCACCCAGCACAGCGAGGGTATCCCCCGCGTTTAATGGACGTGTATCGGTGGGATGCATCTCGGAGCTGTGGTCGCGCCGCAGCAAAATAATGTTGAGGTGATAGTTGTCCTCCACATAACCCACCGTTTTTTGTGAAAGATGGGATGAGGCGGCAATGGTCAGGCGGGCAAGACTCAATTGTTGACCCTCGATGGAAATCGGATTGGTTACATCTGCGCCCGCGGCTGCTGCAGCAAAGACAGGTGCTGCCATTTCGGTTGCGCTCAATGCGGTGAAGCCGAATTGCTCCTGAAGGGCGTGCGCGAAATCCTCATCGAAGATACGGATGACAACCTGTATCTTCGGGTTCAAACTGCGTGCCTTCAAGGCGATCTGTAAATTCATGGCATCGTTCTGACTGGCAAGGATGATGGTGTGCGCATCTTTAATGTTCGCACCCTCGAGCGCAGTTGGGTTGCGCCCGTCTTCTTCAATGACAGGGATGCCCATTTCGCGCGCGGCAGTCACTGTATGTTGAGCCGCCTTCAGCTCGATTGCCACAACATTTTTACCCATCTCATACAGCTTCTGTGCCACGCGGTAACCGAGATGACCCAGACCTACCAAAACAATATGGTTATTCATTGTGGAGGCGACTGCCATTTCCCACTCCTTGTTGCGTGATCGTCGGTTGAAAAGCAGGCTGCCGAAATCGGCGAGTCCCTGGGCGAGAATGATGATCCCCACCACCGGCATGAAAAAGTGAAATAATTGAAGACCCAGATGTTTTGGGAAACTTCCCGAGGGCTGCAGGAAGGCTGCGGTGAGGATGATGAAGATCGCCTCGCTGCGGCTTGGAATGGGTTCGCCCACCCAGTTTGCAATTGCCCCATAGAGGAGTCCGCCCCCAATGACTGCAATCGTGAAAATGAGCAGCGGGACGCGAAATTCATTGAGCAGGATCAGCGTGTCGCGCCATACGGCCTTCCAGCGCCGTACAAGAGGTTTCATGACTACCAATTTCCATCGATGGGCAGGCGTACAGTCATGCGGCGCACATTATCCCCGCGCCGCGCTGCAACTTTGAGAACCAGCACACTGATGTCATCCGCGGGACGATTCTCATCGAGGCGGACTGCGTGTTCCAGAAGCGAATCCGCCAGGGCCTGCGGGCCCGGATCCTGATCCTCGAGCACCGAACGGATGGCTCCCTCCACATCCATGGGAGTGCCGCGGCGCTTGCCCGCGTGAGTGAGCCCGTCTGTATAAATGATGATCATCAGGCCCCGTTCGATTGCCACCTCTGTAATCAACGGGCGCACGTTGCGCGACGTGCCCAGTGGTATGCTTTCCTCTTCCAGGCAGTCTATCTGCTCGCCGCGGCATACGAACATTGGCACAGGATTATTGCGTGTTAAGACGATGGTGCGGCTCTGCATATCCAGCGAAGCGATGTTAAGCGTGGAAATCACCTTGCCCTGTTTATCGGTGAACAGCGCGTCGGATGCAGCGCGTGCCGCGGCTCCATCGCGGACACCTTCCGCCAGCAGCCCGATAACTTTGCGCACCACCAGCTGCGATACAGCCTTCGCACCCCGCCCGGACGTTTGTCCATCTGCCAGGACCACGGAGAGGCCGCCATTGGGGCGTTCCACGACCTCGAGCGTGTCGCCGCTCTCGGATATGGCGTATTTACTGACCTTTGCGACCGCGATTTGTGCTTCCATGATTTGATTTTACTATGGGTTGACGGTTTTTATATCGAGACGATCGACGCATTGCATGGATACATATTTCAGGCCGGCATAACCGCCCTATACCAGCATCGTTCTTAACCCTACATGGAGGCTGATAGGAATGGACCGATAAAGTTATTACAACATCCCCTGCATCCCATGCTGATTGTCTTTCCTGTGGGGTGACTCTCGGGTGGTGTGATTTTTGACCTGGTGGCACGGTTTACCAACAATCCAGATTTTTATAGGGTCTCATACTGGATGATCGCTGCCGGCCAGGTTGGTGGGCTGCTGGCCGCTGTCGTTGGTTTCCTGGACTGGACGGCAATCCGTTCTGGTACCCGCGCCAAATCGGTGGGCGGCTGGCATGGGCTGGGCAACCTGGTCATCGTCATCCTATTTGTGATCAGTTGGTGGTTGCGCAGCGGAGCCGAAGACAATGTCCCAAGTGCGCTGGCGTTCACCCTCTCCCTGCTGGGATTTGGTCTGGCCCTGGTCACGGGCTGGCTGGGCGGCGAATTGGTCTACCGATTAGGTATGGCGGCAGATGAAGGAGCCCATGAGAACGCACCGAGTTCCTTATCCACTGAAGAGGCCGCGCCCGCAAGAAACACGAGTACGAAGCAAACAGGTGGATCGCGCAGGTAATTTCAGGCTACATCTGCGACTTTATTATCCATTTCGTACCGTCCACTTTTAATTGCGTATCCCAAAACGATTCAATACCCGTAACGCTCGTAACGTATTCCAGCGGCTTGGCTTGCCAACCTTTTCCATGTGGAAGTGGGTTTGTCCGGCGTGCCTTGCCTGGAGAGGCCAGGTGTCATCTTCCAGTCGTTTCTTGATGAGCACATCCAGAGCATCCTGCATCCTTGGGTCATATCCGACTCCTGCCGCCTGGAAGTAGTCGAGGGCTCGCAAAATATCATAATGCCAGCGCGGGGGATAAGACAGCATGAGCATTTTGGTGTCGATAACATCACCTGTCCGATGCGAACGGAAAAGCTTGTGCTGCAGTAGGAACTCCCTTGCATCTTCTTCTGCCGCTTGAATTTCGCTGACACGATAATTGTACTTGTTCCGGAAGTACACCTGAAACCCCTCGAGGGTACAGATCGTTGTATGCATGGAACTATGAGTTGCGCCGGAACGGTTCAGGCGGCAATTGAAACCACCGTCCTTCATATGCTGCGACAGGACAAAGTCAACAATGGATCGCAAGTCACTTTCCTGCGCGCCAAAATAGGACGAATAGCCCAGGGCCATCCCATTGATACACACATCGCTTTGCCCGATCGTGGGCGACGGATTCATGCCGCCATCCCTGCCTTTTTCCTCCTTCAGGATCATCGAGATGGTTTGACGGATTTCTGGCACAGTGGGGGAGATGCCAAGATTTTTTAGATCAAGCAGGGTGTAGTGTGTGCTCGTCCATTTCGGTTGGTAAAAGCTTTTACCCCAGTGTCCATTTTCGAGGCGGTGAGACAGGAATTCGCATCCCCAGCCCTCTTTGGCGATCCGACTCCTCAGCCTCTTTTGATCCGAGCCGAGCAGGTCCCGCTGAACTTGATATTGGATGGAAATATCCCCTTCCAGAAGCCATTTAAGTAGAGTGTCTTTGATCATGCAATGATTGTACGATTTTCCTGTTTTTTTGCCAACTAGCCGATTCCGGAAGTGCATGGCATATATGCGCATGGCTCCTGCAGCAATCTCACTGGTGATTACCCACATCTTTGCGTTGCCTAATTCGGCGGGCTGAAGCCCTGCC
>JBDTPH010000052.1:0-33226 GCA_039932795.1 Chloroflexota bacterium | reverse complement strand
GGTGAAAGGGGACATTTCTACTTTGGGCTAATACCGTCAACAGCACCTCTTGACAAAATACACAATCGGAATACAATTGTACAATGATACAATTATTACAATCATACAAAGATACAATTTATGGCAAATAAGAAACTTTTACTCCAGATTGACTTCCGCTCCGGCCTACCGATCTATATACAGATCGTCAATCAGGTACAGGCACAGGTGGTTGGTGGTGTGCTCAAGCCAGGAGATCAGTTACCAACCGTACGTGCGCTCGCCGAAGAATTGAGAATCAACTTCAATACAGTTGCGCGGGCATATCGCCTGTTGGATGAGGCAAGAATCATCTCTACCCAACAGGGACGCGGAACATACATCACCGAGATCCCGCCGCCAAAAGTAAGTGAACGACTGCGAAAAGAATCACTCGAAGCGCTGACAAAAAAATTCGTCAGCGAAGCGATGCACCTGGATTTCTCAGAGACAGAGATCAGCCAGGTGATCAAGGATCAGCTAAAAGCATGGAAAGACTCGGATGAGTCCGATACTGAGTAACAAAGGAGAATACCAAAATGGAACCAAAATTTATCAAGAACATGATTCAAAGCAGGAAACCGAAGGATAGCCTGCATATTTCCAGTGTGGCGGGGACATTGTTTGCAATCCTGCTGGTCGCCGCTGTCGTAGGCGCGTTAGTGATGGATGGCCGGGTTGCCGATGCGTGGATTGGTACATACGTTGTCGGGCTGACACTGATTGGCACGTACATTCTGTACGCACTCAAAGTGGCTTCACAATGGGAAAAGGCTGTTGTTCTGCGATTGGGCAGATTTCTCGGATTGCGCGGACCCGGTGTTTTTTGGATCATCCCGATCGTCGACGCGATCCCATCCTGGATTGACCACCGTGTCATGGTGACCCCGTTTGCCGCGCAAAAAACCCTCACAAAGGATACGGTCCCTGTGGATGTGGATGCCGTCCTATTCTGGGTGGTGTGGGATGCTGAGAAAGCCGCGCTCGAAGTCGAGAATTACCGCGCGGCTGTAGACTGGGCCGCACAGACTGCCTTACGGGACATTATCGGACGGATGATGCTGGCAAATATTCTCATCGGCCGCAGTGAGCTGGACAGGGAACTTCAACAGATCATAGATGAACGCACTACACCCTGGGGTGTAGCCGTTCAATCTGTGGAAATCCGCGACATTGTCATCCCACAGAACTTGGAAGACGCCATGTCACGTCAGGCGCAGGCTGAACGCGAGCGTCAGGCACGCGTCATACTCGGTGAATCTGAAAAGCAGATCGCTGCTTCGTTCTCGGAGGCTTCACAGGCGTACATCAATAACCCAACTGCCTTGCACCTGCGAGCCATGAACATGCTCTTTGAAGGCTTGAAGGAAAAAGGTGCGCTGGTGATTGTCCCAAGTTCAGCAGTTGACACAATGAACCTGGGTGCCATGAGTGGCATGGTTTCGCTGGCACAGAACAATATACCCAAGGAACAAAAAGAATAACTTCACACTTGCGAGCCAGACATCGCACGAATAACAAGGAGAATGAATGAATAGCCGTACTACAAACATTGTCGTTTTACTGATGATCCTCGCCGCCACGATTGTTGGCGTAGCGCTCTGGAATCAGTTGCCTGACCCGATGGCGTCCCACTGGAATGTCAACGATCAGGTGGATGGATATATGAGCAAGTTCTGGGGTGTGTTTATGCTGCCGTTGATCACGCTCGGAATGTGGCTGCTCTTCATCATTATCCCGAATATTGACCCACTCAAGGCAAACATTGCCCAATTCCGAGGCATTTTCAACCTGTTCATTACGCTGATCGTCGCGTTCATGATCTATATCCATATCCTGTCCCTGCGCTGGAACCTGGGTTACACAGACTTCGGCATGAGTAGAGCCATGTTGCCTGCCATGGGAATACTCTTTATTTTCATAGGATACCTGTTTCGTAGCGCCAAGCGGAACTTTTTTGTCGGTATCCGTACCCCGTGGACGCTCTCCAGCGACAGGGTTTGGGACGAAACGCACCGTCTCGGTTCCGTACTATTCATGATCTCGGGTGTACTCGCTCTTGTTGGTGCACTCTTCGGCGGGACAACGGCGTTCTGGTTCCTCTTTGTGCCGATCATGGGTTCCACGCTGATCACACTCGTCTATTCGTATGTGCTTTATCAGCGGGAAACCAGGTCGTAGTCAAAAACGGAGCAGGACATGCCTGCTCCGTTTCACGTGAAACAAAAGAGACAGCATGACCCCAATTATCGAAGTTAACAACCTACAACGCATCTTTGGCGACAATAAAGCCGTGGATGGCATGACCTTTGCAGTCGAACCCGGTGAAGTCTTTGGCTTGTTGGGTCCAAATGGCGCGGGCAAAACCACCACGGTCCGCTTGCTGAACGGCATATTGCCGCCATCCGGCGGAACCGCGCACGTGTTTGGATTTGACCCTATCACACAAGGCCAGCTGATCCGTCGCAAAACGGGTGTACTTACTGAAACGCCCTCACTTTATGAGCGCCTGACTGCATCCGAGAATCTCGAATTCTTTGGAACACTTCACGAAATTCCTCAATCGGATCTAAAAGAACGCGTCGAAGAGATGCTTGATTTCTTTGAACTGACATCCCGTGCCCGTGACAAAGTGGAAACGTACAGCAAAGGCATGAAACAACGCCTTGCCCTTGCACGCGCACTCCTTCATAAACCTCCATTGTTGTTTCTGGATGAGCCTACCTCCGGTCTTGACCCTGAAGCCGCGCAACAGGTGAATGATCTCATCGCCAGTTTGAGTCACACAAATGGACAGACTGTTGTTTTGGCATCACACAACCTATTGGAAGCACAACGGCTATGTGACCGTGTGGCCATTATCAATCATGGCCGAATCCTCGCCCTCGGCAGCCTGGATGAGCTATCGAAAAAACTGTGGCCTGTTATATGGGCAGATGTTATGTTTCACGTGAAACCCGCAGGAAAAACGATAGAGACACTCAAGTCTCATCGAGGCGTGATCCAGATATTGCAAGGCGCGAAGCACGACGCACTTTCCATACAGGTCGATAACGAGGCTGTGATCCCCGAAGTGATTCGTTATCTTGTACAGGAAGGCGAATCCATCCTGCGCGTCAACCCACGTGACCATACATTGGAAGATATCTATTTTGCATTACAGGCAGGTGAAGCATGAACTGGCGTTCCATCTGGGCTATTGCCCGCAAGGATCTAAAAGAGGTGGCCCAAAATAAAGTAGCCTGGGGACCGGCCATCGCGATCCCGCTTATATTTGCCATCATTATGCCGTTGCTTTTTACATTGGTGCCACGCTTTATACCCGTGGAGGATGTGCAACGCGAACTTGGAGACATTGAGGCCCTACTCAAGAACCTTCCTGAGACAGTAAGAATACTATTTAGTGGATTAAATTTAGAACAAATGTTCGTATTATACATGACGTCATTTATGCTGGCGCCATTATTCCTTATCATGCCACTCATGTTCTCATCGGTAGTCGGTGCAGATTCGTTCGTTGGAGAACGCGAACGCAAAACAATGGAAGCATTGCTGTACGCCCCCACAACCGATATGGAACTCTTCCTTGGAAAAGTGTTGGCAGCAGTGATCCCCGCCATCTCACTATCATGGCTGACGTACATCGTGTACATTATCGTCGTCAACGTCGCGAGCTACGGCTTGTTCGGACGGATCTGGTTCCCGCTGCCCATGTGGTGGCCCATGATGTTCTGGCTGACTCCTGCATTTGCCTTACTCGGAGTCTCAGCAACGGTATTAATTTCATCGCGCGTGAAAACATTCATGGAAGCATATCAACTCACCGGGTCACTTGTTGTCCTGGTACTGGCATTGGTAATCGGTCAGGTTACCGGCGTCCTTTTCCTCGGTGTAGGGACGGTCATGTTAATCGGAACATTATTTTGGATGATCGATGCTTTTTTAATTTACGTGAGCATTCGCAGCTTTAAACGAAGTCTGCTGATCTCAAAATTGTAGGAGGTCGAAATGGCGGAAGAAATAAAGTTATGGGAATATCGTGTTCAAACAATTGGTGGTGTTTTTGGAACAAAAGACGAGCTTATTCAAACTACGCTTGATGAATGGGGCGCGGAAGGCTGGGAGGCCATCAATGTTTTTACGCCGGAAGGCAGTGGCAAGATCACTCTTGTCGCCAAGCGGCCACTGACTGAACGTACGCGTCGCATACGTTCGATGCCATCCTAAGGAGAATATCAATGCTTACCATCGCGTATGTAATCAGCTTTCTGGGAATGATGCTGTTGCCCATCATTGCCTGGGTCTATTTTTCACGCAACTTCAAACTTTCCTGGAAGCTCGTACTCGCAGGAGGCTTAACGTTTATAGCATCTCAGGTCCTTCATATCCCACTGGTCACCGCGCTTGGATCTTTTATGGAGAAAAACACAGTAGTGGTCAACGCTGTGATCCTGGGTTTACTGGCAGGCATTTTTGAAGAAACCGCCCGCTATATTTTGTTCAAGAGGATTCTCAAGAACGCGCGAACATGGAAGGAGGCAGTCCTTGTGGGGCTGGGTCATGGCGGAACTGAGGCGCTTCTTCTTGGTATTTTGGCAGCAGTGGGTTTTGTGACCATGTTAACGTATCGCTCCGTCGATCTCTCCACGGTACCGAGCATCCCCGCAGATCAGGTTGAGCTGGCAAGACAACAGGTTGCTGCGTATTGGTCAACCCCGATATATATGGCTTTCATGGGCTTTATTGAGCGAATTTTTGCCATCGTCCTGCATGTAAGTCTTTCAATTATGGTGCTATATGCGATTGCAAACAAAAAACCGCTCTGGTTCTGGCTGGCATTGCTTTGGCATGCCTTCGTGGATGCAGTGGCTGTGTATGCTGTTCAGAAAGCCGGCATTCTCGCAGTCGAGGGAATCGTCGCCATTTTTGCGCTACTCAGCCTATGGATTGTTTTCAGGTTAAGACCCATGTTTTCTCAGGCAATGATCAGCGTTGCACAACAGGAAATGGCTGCAAGCTAGAAAAACTTTTATACCGCAGCCAGCCTGGAATTCCAGATGGAAGTCTATCTTCATCCACTTGATTCACAAGAATCGGGCGGATGATTTATTTGTGAAAATTATCATAAGCATGGGTTTTTATTAACGATACAATTGCAGGATGCGAACATTGCGCAATCCGCTTCTGATACTGATTATTTTAAATCTGGTCATTGGCGCATCAACACTGACGCGCGGACATGAATGGGGTGACGATTTTGCTTCCTATATCATGCAGGCTGGAAGCATTTTGAGTGGTACAACTCACGAGTTTGTTGAGCACAACTCCTTTACCATTTACAAATCATCCACTCAAATTGGACCTGTTGCCTATCCCTGGGGATATCCATTGATCCTGACCCCGATATACGCCATCAAGGGGATCTCTCCACTTGCTCTTAAGCTGCCTGGGCTTTTCTTTTATGGGGGTTTTCTAGCTTGCCTTTATCTTTTACTGAATAATCGTCTGACGCAGAGTGAGAGCCTGCTTGGCGTTTCGCTGTTTGCATTCAATCCCATGCTGATCCGGTTTCTTGACCAGATCCTCTCGGATATCCCCTTTTTATTTTTCTCAACCCTGGCATTGCTGCTGATGATGAATGAGAAGAAGTACAGACTAAGCGAGTACATCCTTCTTGGATGCGTCATCGCGTGTGCCTTTTTCATTCGCACAACAGGCATCCTCTTACTTGCCAGTTATTTTGCTCTTAAATTCTCAAGGGCATGGAGTGATCGAAGGGATCACGAATCCATTAGGAAGAATGCATGGAGTACTTTCATTGTGGGCAGTGTATTCGCTGCACTATGGTTTGCCTATGCTTTGTTATTCCCGGGAGGAGGGGAATCCTATTTTGCTCAATATCAGGATTTTCAAATACAAACTGCTGTGGGGTTTATCTATCAATACTTTCAGGTCTTCAATTTGTTTTTCGGTGAAAGTATACTCTGGAAAGTCCTGTATCCCGTTCTGTTGATGTTTTTTTTGAGCGGTGCATGGATAAGACGAAAAGAAGACAAATTATTCCTTGTCTTTTTCCTGCTCTGGTTGCTGCTTCTGATCACCTGGCCTTTCTGGCAGGGACCGCGTTTCATCTTTCCACTGCTGCCCATTTTCATCTACTTCACCTTTCAGGGAATGAAATTTACCATCGCAAAAATGCCTGAAAAATACGCCCAAATGGGAAGATGGGTATTTTATGGCTTCTGGTCATTAACTATTATTTTTTTTCTGTCCAGCTCAAGTGCAAATGCGTATGCCAACCTGCAAAATGACCGATCCATTAATGGTCCATTCGACTCGTACAGCAGGGAAGTGTACAGGTACATTCAGGAGGAAACGGCTGTCAATAGCGTTGTCGTTTTCTTCAAGCCGCGTGCAATGAGACTCATGACGGGTCGTGACACGATCATGAGCCCCGAATGTGACCGGATTCTCGAAGGCAATTATCTTGTCTTGAGTCGAAAAGTTGGGGAAAACCAGCAAATACCGCCGGAGAAAATCGGTGACTGCAATTTGCCTTTGGTTCAGGTTATGAAGAACACCAGGTTCGTCGTCTATGAAATACAAAAGTAGGGCTTGAATCATGCTTCGAAAAATATTACACTACTCTCATGATGGACGATCTACTTCACGATCTCAAACAGCGTTATCAGCAACTCCATCGATTGGTTGAGCTGAGCGTTACACTTAATTCAACTCTCGATTTGGATGATCTGCTGCAACTCGTGACTGCCACAGCCACGGAGTTATTGGACTGCGAGGCCGCGTCCATTTTGCTGTACGACGAGAAACACCCACGCCTGTATTTTGCCGCCGCTACAGGCTCGGACCCGGCACAACTGGCGGAAATCCCTGTGCCGATCGACAACAGCCTGGCGGGGACGATCTTCCGCACCAATCAGTATCTCATCCTGAATGACGCTGAACATGACCCACGTCACTACCCCCTGGTTTCCGCTCATATGAATTTCAAGGTGAAAACACTGCTGGGCGTTCCCATGCCCATCAAGGACAGGACAGTGGGCGTATTAGAGGCAGTCAATAAACGCAATGGCGTGTTCGATGAACGCGATGCCGCACTCTTATCTGTTACGGCTGCACATGCGGCCATCGCCATTAACAACGCCCATATGTTGCAGACCACCCAAAAGGCTCTTGAACAAGTCAAAGAATCCAACCAGCTCAAAAGCAACTTTCTTTCGCTTGCATCCCATGAACTGAGGACACCTCTTGGGATCATTATTGGTTATTCAACTTTTCTGAAGAGGGATTCCAAAAGTGAAGTCTCTGATCATGCCAGCCAGGTACTGACAGCCGCGCGGCAGATGCGTTCCATTCTGGACGAAATGAACAATCTGGCAATGCTGAAATCAGATGAGATGATCCTCAAACCGCAAAGAGTCGCCTTGCAGGATGTTCTGGCCGCCGCCTGCGAAGGAATCAAGGAAATCGCTTCCACCCATGATGAGAAGCTGATCTTTGCACTTTCAGAAGAACCTTTGTACGTAAACGTGGATCTGAGTAGAACATCCCTGGCGTTCATCAATCTTCTTAATAATGCCATTCGCTTCTCGCCCAAAGGCAGTGACATCACGATTGGCACAATCCCGGACGAGAATCAGGTACTGGCCTGGATACAGGATCAGGGAATTGGAATCCCTGTTGACCAGTTGCAGAAGATATTCGAAGAGTTCTATCAGATCGAGCCGCCGAACACGCGTCACATTGGCGGGCTTGGAATTGGACTCAGCATTGCAAAAGGAATTATTGAAGCGCAGGGAGGCAAGATCTGGGCCGAGTCTGAGGGCGCAGGCGCGGGTTCGACATTCAAGGTCTTATTACCGATGGCATCCCCTTCACCCTGACCATCTCCCAAACCAGGAGAGCGGATTCATCTGAAACTCAAAGCGCCATGTCTTCCGACAGGCGCTTTTTCTTTTGACTAACAGAACGGTGACTACAAGACTGGCTGGCTATCCCAAATGCATCGGCATGATCACATGCAGGAACTGGTCATCGCCGACAGGTTTGACCACGCCTGGCGCGTTCGCTGCAGATGTTTCCAGCGCAACGTTCGGGGTGCGGATCACCTCCAGGGCTTCACGTAAAAATTTCACATTGAAGGCAATCAGTAAACCACCGCCATCCACCGTGGCTTCGACGATGGTTTCATTCTTGCCGGTCTCTTCAGACGTGGCCGATATTTCCACTTCGCTCGGCTGCATATCACCCTGCGCACTCTTGATGTTGAAGCGTGCTACATTTGAACCTTCGCGGGCAAAGATCTCAGCCTGCTTGCATGCTTTGAGCAACGAGGCGGTTGAAACCAGCGTACGCGATTTATAAGAGCGGGGGATGATCTGTTGATAATCTGGGAAGGTACCGTCAATTAACTGGGAAACAACTTCCACATCTTTGACGCGGAATACGACCTGGCCGCGTCCCTTTGGCATGACCATGTAGATAGGTTCATCACCATCGGTTGCCACGCGCGCCAGTTCTTTCAGCGCCTGGGATGGGACAATTGCGGAAACGGGAGCAGGCGAAGGCGTGGAAAGAACCGCTTTTCGGACGGAGAGTCTAAATCCGTCTGCCGCCGCCATAGTCAGCTTGTCTCCATCCACCTGCACAAGTACCCCCATCAAAACAGGACGAGCCTCATCAGAGGATGCAGCGAACGCCACCTGATGGATCATTTCGCGGAAGTCGCCCACATTGATCTGCACTGCGCCGTCAAAATCGGGTACAGGCAGTGGCGGGAATTCCTGTGCGTCAATGCACTTGATATCATTCGTGGAGGTGCCACCGCGTACATTCAATGTTTGGGTGGCTGTATCGAGTTTCAACAAAACCTGATCACCTGGCAGCGTAGCCACCAGATCAGAAAACGTGCGGGCGGGTACTGTCGTTGAACCTTCTTCATCAATGCGCGCGGGGATCCAACAGGTAATGCCCATTTCAAGGTTCGTTGCCGAGAGGCGCAGCCGCCCTTCATCAGAAGCGATCAACACATTCGCCAGTACAGGCAACGTGCTGCGCGGCGAAACGGCTTTTGCAACAATACCAAGTCCACGAGCAAGGTTTTCCTGAAGGACAGTTACTTTCATGGCGCGTCTCCTCAATCACAAATGATTGCTTTCCATTTTACATCAGAAACCTATCTCACAACGAGCGATATGCCCAACATCAACAACATGAACAGCAATTGCAGAGCAAACAACGCCGCAAAAACGTAGATGGCAATTGTCCAGGGCGAACGCCCCGTTTTGTGTTTTTGGATTTCCTGACCCTCAGCCAGCATCTGTACGGATTGGGCTGCCTGCATTGCATCCTCTGTCCACACGATGTCTCTCACTTCGTCCTGGATAACAATCCTGTTACCGCTAAAAGAGCGGATCCACTCCGGCGCGTGCACCGCCAAACTTCCACTCAGGACAATCGAATTGAAATTCCCATCAGGTTTTTCAGATGGACTTGTGATGGTGACAGGCGCATTCGGCGCAAACTTCATCAGCGCGGCTTTGACCGAATCCACAAACCCGTTTCCTGAATCCACAACCAGCACAGAATAATCATTCTGTTTATCAGCCAAAGAATCCGCCGTGGAGGCGCCATCCGTGCGCAGGACGTTCAGGTGATACATCATCACGACAACAAACAGGAAAAGCAATTGTGCGAGATTGAGTAATATATTTACAAAATCGCTGCCCGCATCACCTGTCAATGCAACTCTCAGGAGTTGATAGACCAGCGCCACCGCGGTCGCCATCCCACCGATGACAGAAGCGAACAACGCCAGGTACAAATACGTCTTGCGAAGCACGGACCTGCGCGCATGATCACCAAGTTCCCCTTCAGCCATCGCTTCGGCCTGCATCGGACGCCACATTACCAGCCAGAGTGGTATGCCCACGATCAAAGAAGACAGGGAAGTAACCAGGTTTTCGCGCAACGAATCTGTGAAAGCCATGCCAAACTCGGTCAGAATATCGATCATAAAAGAGAGCAACGCGCCCACGCCCACGAACGCAACAACCAGGCCGATAAAAGACAGAATGTAATTGTAGAGTCTCTTCATCCCTGCCTGGCGGACTTTGTCACCAGCAGCTGCGATGTGACGGCTAAGCCAGTGTCCATAATATGCCCATACCAATCCAAGAGGCAGGCCAATGGAAATGGGACCACCAATTTCCTGGATGAACTGTCTGAACGTTGTATCCTGCCCGAGCAGGAGATTGAGGATCGTGCTTACCAGCATCCATGCCGCGGTGATCACGGTAATCACTCCGCCCAGGGAGAGCAGGTAGAGAATGCCCAGGCGCAGAGTCGAGCCCATTTCATCGGGATCAGCCAGAGAATCCTGAATCACGCGCCAGGAATAGACCCAGATCGGAGTCCCGACCACGAGCAGGGCAATCCCATTGACCACTACTTCGCGGCCCAATTCTCCCAGCACATCGCCCGGAACATAAAACAGGAAACGCAAAATTTGCTGGGCGCCGAAAATGGTCATCAATAAACCATAAAGCATCCAGATATAACGATAAAAGCGACGAACATCAGAGAAAGTCTCTTTTTCTGTGAGCGTGGCCCATTCACTGCGCAGGACGTTCCAGAAATAGGCTGCGACAATACCGTTCATCAAAATGGCAATCAGGTTGTCGGCAATCGTCTGTGCGCGGAATGCACTGAACGAGCGCTCCATACTCAACCCCGTGGCTTGAATCAGTGAACGATCAATGAATGATAAAAGATTCTGTACAACAGGAATCAGCGTTGCGAGCAAAATCGCATATAAAAAGATGGCACGGATGCTGGCGGTTTTTTCCTCTTCATCACGGGCCGCGGCGCGCTGCGCCCACAGCCAATGGACAAGAAAGATCGGCACGCCCACAAGGATCAATGCCAGCGCCTGAGCGAGCGTATCCGCACTGTCTGAAATAACATCATCCACCATGGAACGCAGAAGACTAATCAATCCCCACAACACAACTTCGATGCTGATAAAAGCGACAAGGTAAAAATATAAGCGGCGAATGGATTTCATAATGATTCTCTTTTCATGTCATTCTCCCAAAGGGCATCGGGACGATGCCGTCTCGCACGGACGTGCTCGCGGCACGAACGGTGTGAGTCAGCGTAGTGAGTGAGGAATCCCGCATAAAACACGGAGACCCTTCGCCGCTGTTCGGCTCAGGGTGACACTGTGTGTCATTTCGGCAGTTCCTGATACCAGTTGTAGTCCCACAAATAATATGTAGGCATGGATGATAACTTCCACAAGCCTCCCTGTCTCACAAGGATCGCGTTCTGGACATCACGATAGCCTGTCGAGAACGGGTCACTGGGATTGTAGATCATGGCAACTTCCACATAGGCGTTATCGCCGGTAATGTCCGATTCGCCCACATCCACAGCAGAGTTACCCGGGCTCAGCATGCCGGTGACGAACGAGTCACGGAATTCATCAAATGTAGGCTTATTTTCCAATTCAGCGAGATAACCGTATGCCTTTTCGTAATCCTTGTTGAGTACAGCCACCACATAGTTATGGACCACGCTTTCAGGCGTGTCATCTGAAATATATGTTTGAGAGTCCTTACGGGTAAAAAATACCGCCAGGGCGGCAATAATCAACACCCCAATTCCAATCAGAATACCTGTCAGGAACCGATCCTGTTTCATAAAAGCCTCCGTTACATTGGTTAATTTCATTGTATAGGCTTAAGGACGAAAAGACAAGCGGAATAGTTTCCGCTTGAATCTACCCGTTAATCTCTGTATACTTCTTCCATGACCAACCTTCTCAACGGCACATTCACCTTCCTCTTCACAGACATTGAAGGCAGTACTAGAATTGCCCTGGAGGAATAAATGGCATCTGACCCATATAAATTTCAAATGGCAATCCATGATTTCCAGACTGCGCGGCAGAAGGCGGGTATACAGGAAGTTCTTGCACGTATTACAGGTAAGTCGAACCAGCTTTTATCGTACGAAGAAGTAGCCGAAAAATTAAAACTGCACGCGCGAACGGAACGCGGCATACAGCACATCCCGATCAACTCGATTATAGGCAGTGTAGGTCGTAACACTGAATTTACGCGCACCTTCCTGCCACGCCACGCAGGTGATCAACAGCGCTGGGCAAATGTCAAAACTGCATTCCTGGATACCGGTGCAAGCCTGCCTCCAATTGAAGTTTACAAAGTTGGCGAAGTTTATTTTGTGGTGGATGGCAATCATCGCGTGTCCATTGCCAAACAGGAGGGCTTTACCTCCATTGAAGCACGGGTCATTGAATTTAGAACTGATATTACCCTGACGCCCAATGTGCAGCCTGAGGACCTGATTATCAAAGCCGAGTATGCCCAGTTCCTGGATGAAACGCGTTTGATGGATTCAAAACCCAATGTGGACCTTAGCGTCAGCACCTGTTGCCAGTATGATACATTGATGGGACAAATCCATATCTGTCAATATCTACTGCAGGAGGAACAAAAACAGGACGTCTCGCTGCAGAACGCAGCCGCGAACTGGTACGACACAATGTACATTCCCCTTGCTGAGGCCATTCGCGACCGCGGACTCTTACACTGGTTCCCGGGACGTACCATCACAGACTTATATATCTGGATCGCGGAGAATCGCGCCACACTTGAGAAGGAGCAGGGCTGGGAGATCCAATCTGACATAGCAGCAACAGACTTGATACTCGAAAAAAGCATGAAATCCGAGCCAGGCAGCTGGCGCAAGGCACGTACTGCCACGCGTTACACTGACCATTTATTCGCTGACATTCTTGTCCCTTTAAGCGGCGACCCTGAAAGCTGGGATTCGCTCGAACAGGCTATCACCATTGCGCAACGCGAAGAGGCAAAGATCCACGGTTTGCATATTGTTGACTCCAAAGAGAAAATGGAAAGTCCAGGTACGCTGGCCGTTCAGGAACAATTCAACGAAAAATGCGCTTCAGCCGATATAGATGGAAAACTTTTCATCGAAACTGGCGAGATCACAAGGAAGATCTGCGAGCGCGCCACGATGACAGATTTGATCGTGTTGAAAATCGTACATCCACCACTGGGGGGGCTCGCCACACTTAAGTCCCCATTCCGCTCCATTATCGTCAACTCGTCCCGCCCGGTGTTGGGCGTCCCGAGCGAGGCCACACAATTCAAACGCGCATTACTGGCATATGACGGAACGGACCGCGCAAAGGAAGCCTTGTTTGTCGCCACGTATCTGGCTGAAATCTGGAAAACAGAATTGCTTGTTTTCACCGCGCGGGATGGCACACGGGTAAAAGCGGATGCGCAGGATTATGTCCGGCGGTATTTGGATATTCACGAAGTCGAAGCCGATTACATCCTGAGCGAACAGGGTGCGATGGATCATTTGAAAAGCACTGTTGAAGAGCGCCATGCTGACCTGGTGCTGATGGGCAGTCACGGTGGGTCCATGCTGCAGCAGGTATTTGTCGGCAGCGCGCTCGATTACATGCTGCGAGCATCCCGAGTGCCAATATTTATCTGCCATTGAGAGACCATTCCGGGGTGGGGGGACACACATGATCGAATTTGATATACTACCCGTACTTCATTTCACAAGGAGTCACCATGACAGTCTCTGCCCCACGTTGGGATCTTTCCAACGTGTATCCGTCACTTGAATCAAAAGAGTTCAAAGCCGCCGTCGATGACTATAAAAAACAGGTTGCCACGCTGGAGAAATTCTTCAAGAATAAACTTAGCCAGGCAAACACGAAAACCAAAGCCAAAGACCTGGCAGCACTGGTCGGCAAAGCCATTGACCAGATCAACAGGATCCAGACTCTCTCAGCCACGATCGTCCCATTCATCTATTCATACGTCACGACAGATTCGCGCAACCAACTGGCGATGAAGACACTGTCCGAATTTGAACAAGCCAGCCTGCCCATGAACCAGCTGATGACGCAATTTACCGCATGGCTTGGCAAGCTTGCCCCAAAGCTCGATCAAATCGTAAAGGAAAGCAAACCTGCGAAAGCGCACGAATTCATGTTGAGGGAAGCCGCCGAGCAAAGCAGGTACCTTATGAGTGAAGCGGAGGAAGCGCTTGCGTCTGAATTGTCCCTAAGTGGAGGCAATGCCTTCAGCAAACTGCAGGGAACAGTTACTTCGCAGCTTTCCGTGGACTTTGAGCTGGATGGCAAAACTGAGAAGTTACCAATGCCCGCGCTGATCAACCTGCGCTCGCATTCAGATGAAGTAACGCGTTGTCGCGCGTATGAGGCGGAGAACAGAGCCTGGGATGAGGTCAAGGAAACGCTGGCCGCATGCCTGAACGGCGTCAAAGGTGAAGCGAACACGTTAAACAAAAAACGTGGACGTAAGGATGCGATCCACTCTTCGCTGGATGCCGCCCGCATGGACCGCAAGACTCTGGAAGCAATGCTCTCTGCCATGAAAGATGCCTTCCCAATGTTCCGCAAGTATTACCATGCAAAGGCAAAGAAGATCGGCAAGGAGAAGCTTGCCTGGTGGGATATTTTTGCGCCCGTGGGACGGACCGATAAAGTGTATTCCTTCGAGGAAGCACGCGACTTTATTCTTGAGAATTTCGGCAGGTTCTCACCCGACCTTGCAGCATTTGCCAAACGCGCCTTTGACAACAACTGGATCGATGCAGAGCAGCGTGAAGGCAAACGCGGTGGCGCATTCTGTACAGAAGTACAAGGCGTGAAGGAAAGCCGCATCCTGTGCAATTTTGATGGCTCGTTCGATCAGGTCAGCACGCTGGCACATGAGCTGGGTCATGCCTTCCACAACGAATGTGCATATCAGGCGAATAAAACCGTCCTGCAGCAGCTCACACCCATGACTCTCGCAGAAACCGCATCCACGATGTGTGAGACCATCGTAACGGAGGCCGTCCTCGCCTCCACAAAAGACCCGCAGGAGGAGCTGGCTGTGCTTGAGGCGCAGATCCAGGGCGCAGGCCAGATCGTTGTGGATATCTATTCCCGTTATCTGTTCGAGAAGGAGGTCTTCGAACGACGTGCACAATCCGAACTATCGGCGGATGATTTCAACGACATCATGGAACGCGCCCAAAAAGAGACCTATGGTGATGGGCTCGATGAACGTTATCTGCAAAAGTATATGTGGACCTGGAAACCACACTACTACTCCGCAGACTTGTCATTCTATAACTACCCCTATGCATTTGGTTTGTTGTTCGCAACTGGATTGTATGCGATCTATCAACAACGCGGCGAGTCATTTGTGGACGATTACAAGAACCTGCTTGCCTCCACGGGTGAAGAGACAGCCGCCAAACTTGCCAAACGCTTTGGCATCGATATCACAAAGCGCAAATTCTGGGATGACAGCATAGCCATCATCGGCAGACGCATTGATAGATACAGCGAACTGTAGTATTAACAGTGATAGTCATACTTAAACAGTGACTATCACTGTCTTTATTTAAGGGAACAACCTATGAAAAAGAGAGAAGCGAAAATATTTCTGATCATGGCAGTTTTAGCGTTGACGATTGCATCATGCAACCCTGCCGCATCCACTGAGGAACCGCAATTTGCACCTCCTGTAATCATCGAACGAAATGGTATCCCACGCACAGAAGCCGAAGTCCCACGCGTTAGTCTGCAAGAAACAATGGCAGCCATTGAAAGTGGCGCGGCTGTCATTGTGGATGTACGCAGCGCGGAAGCATACGCGGCAAGCCATATTTCCGGGGCAATATCCATTCCGTTAAGCGAGATCGAGACCAACCTGACAGGCCTGAACCTCGAGAAGGACCAGTGGATCATCGCCTACTGCACCTGACAGGATGAGCACACAAGCGCCCGTGCGGCGTTCGTTCTCCTTAATAACGGTTATACAAAGGTTACTCCCATCCTGGGCGGCTTTGCCGCCTGGCTCGAAGCAGGATATCCAATCGAGCCGTAAATAGAAATGACCATCCTCTCCATTGATCACGTGCAGATCGCCATGCCGGCCGGTGAAGTAGAAAAGGCGCGTGCGTTCTATGTCAGCCTGCTGGGTTTCACGGAGATTCCCAAACCAGATGAACTTGCAAAACGCGGCGGTGCCTGGTTCCAGTCGCAGAACGTACAGCTCCACCTCGGTGTCGAAGCGGATTTCAAACCGGCGCGCAAAGCCCATCCCGCCTTCCTCGTCAATGGATTGGATGAACTGATCGCCAGGATCCAGGAGGCGGGATATGAGACCGACACCTCCCAACCACCGCTGGATGGATACAAGCGCGCGCATGTCTTTGACCCATTTGGGAATCGAATTGAATTGATGGAAAGACTGTGAACACACCTCTCGTCACGCCCTGGGCTGATCCCGTTTCCCCGAGCCAATCCGCCCTCTGGCGCCTTATGTCGGATGAGGGACTCAGTCCCTATTCGTGGTCCAACGGACCTCACGATATTTACGCGGCGCATTCACATTCATACAACAAGGTCATCTACGTGGTACAGGGAAGCATCACCTTTGGCCTGCCCGAGCTTGGCAAACAACTCACATTGAAAGCAGGCGACAGACTCGACTTGCCTGCTGGTGTTGTCCACGAGGCAGTGGTTGGTGCACAGGGTGTTGTTTGCCTGGAGGCACATAAAGACTGAGATAGTGGAAACAGTTATAGGCTGAGTCTGAAGTGATTTATCCGAGAAAAAAGACGCGTCCTAAAAGGACGCGTCTTTTTGTTTATTTCTAATTACGATTACCAGGTTGCGTTGAGCCAGCCGCGCAGTTCCATTGCCTTGACTACGCGTGTGATCGCCACCATGTAGGCCGCGTCACGCATGTATATGCCTTCTTTTTCGCTTGTCTCGCGCACGGCATCGAAAGCCAGCGTCATCTTGGTATCGAGTTTTTCGAGGACTTCCTGCTTCGTCCAGTAGAAGTTCATGTCATTCTGGACCTGCTCGAAGTAGGACGTTGTCACGCCGCCTGCGTTGCAGAGGAAATCGGGGATGTTGAAGATCTTGTTCGATTTGAAGAATTCATCCGCTTCCATGGTGCATGGACCATTGGCGCCTTCAGCCACGATACGAACGCGGCTCGACATCTTCTGGATGGTATCGCTATTCACGTGACCTTCAATCGCGGCGGGGATCAAGACATCGGCTTCCTTGGTGATCCAGGCTTCGCCATCTTCGATCACGTAGCCAGCTTCTTCCGCGGCTTTCTTGTCAATGGTTCCGTACTGATCCACAATGGTGAGCAGGAAGCGAGGATTCACTCCGTCTTTGTGGCTGTAGGTAAAGGATTTCTTGTCGTGGCGATCCCAGCAGGAAACGCATGCGACCTTGCCGCCCAATTGTTCCATAAAACCGATGGCAGCATATTGCGCCACGTTGCCAAAGCCTTCAATGGCCGCAACGGTCTTCGTTGAATCCATCTTGAGATGCTTCATGGCCTCACGGACTGTGTAGATCACGCCGTAGCCTGTGGCTTCGGTTCGGCCTTCAGAACCACCGCCACCGAGTGGCTTGCCGGTGAACACGCCCGGGGTGTATTGACCCACGAGACGTGAATATTCGTCCATCATCCAGCCCATCATCTGGGGAGTCGTTCCAACGTCGGGCGCTGGCACATCATTGCGTGGGCCAATATTCTTCCACATGGCACCCACCCAACCGCGGCAGATCTGTTCTTTTTCGTTTGAAGACAGAGCGGAAGGATCACAGATTACGCCACCCTTGCCACCACCGAGGGGGATGTCTGCAACGGCGCATTTCCAGGTCATCCATGTGGCGAGTGCACGCACGGTGTCGAATGTCTCAGCCGGGTGGAAGCGGATACCGCCCTTATTGGGGCCGCGCGCGTCGTTGTGCTGAACGCGGAATCCCTGGAAGACGCCGATCGCGCCGTCGTCCATGCGAATGGGGATGCGAAAGGAATATTCGCGCATGGGCCAGCGCAAAACTTCGCGCACACCGTTATCCAGTTTAAGCAATTCGGCGACACCGTCGAATTGCTTCTGCGCCATTTCAAAGGCATTGATTTGTCCTGACATTGAGTTTCTCCTATTGAGGGTTTTTATAATGGACAAAATATAAGCGGGCATCCCGGACAGGGAGCCCGCTTTCAGTTCGGGTTGTTGTCATACACATGCTCATAAAAAACTACTCGGTAAGGCAATTACGGCTTAACGTTATCATGAGAGGCAGATACCCGTCAATATGACTAAAATCAACTATAAAGTATGAAAAGACCGGACGAAAGTCCGGTCTTTTTCCTTATTCGAAATTGTCTTCGTCTGATTCGTCTTCCCCTTTATCCAGTTCGTACTCCACTTTATCGTGATCGAGATAGACCCACAACAGGAGCACATGCCCATCCGGCGTTTCCACGTTACGGGCCGCAAGGATCGGAGCCGCCTGCTCGACGCCCATATCATTACGATAATACAGATGTATGGGGGTCTTGGAATTCCAGGCCCGATAACAGCGCTCCACAAGGGCAGGACCGTTAAACGTCCGCAAACGGGTGAGTGCAGGGACCGATAAACGTGAGCCTTCATTCAACCCCAGTGCCCAGCCATCATTTACTGCTTCAAAAACAGGAGGGGGACCTTCAATAATTGTTATTTTTTCGTCCATAGTGCCGCCAATATACCACAAAAGGAGTTTTTACAACCTTACGAATGGATGTCTATTCTCATAAAGTCAAAAGCGAGGGTTCTAGACATCCACCCCATGCGGGACCTCAAACTACCATGATTTCAGCTGCGTCATCCCTTTCCACGCGTTTCCGTGTCTATAGTTAAGACGGAAAAAGTCCGCTTTTGTTTCACCCAGATTCATCACCTATCGGTTCCATCATTAAGTTAACATTCTATATGCTTGCGCTCGTACTTTGGGATAGGTATACTGGAAACACCATGCAACCAGAAAAAATTGGCATTTACGAGATTAAATCCGAATTAGGGCGCGGAGGAATGGCCACGGTCTATCGGGGCTACGATGCCCGGTTTGAGCGCGAGGTTGCCATCAAGGTTCTGCCGCGTGAGCTTCTGCACGCCGACCCACAATTCCGCCTGCGATTTGAGCGCGAGGCAAAGATCGTCGCCCAGCTTGAACACTCTACTATTGTTCCGGTGTATGACGTTGGCGAGGCCGAGGGGCAGCCTTATTTTGTAATGCGCTACATGAATGGCGGTTCCCTATCGGAACGCATCAAAGCAGGCATATCCACAATTGAAGAGGCGGCGCGGATTCTCGGAGCCATCGCACCCGGGCTTGATGAGGCACATTCCAAAGGCATCGTTCATCGCGACATAAAACCCAGTAACATCCTCTTTGATAAAAGAGAGAACCCTTATATTTCAGATTTTGGCATCGCCAAATTGACTCAAGCACAAGCAGGCAATGTGACGGGGAGCGCCATCATCGGCACGCCCGCCTATATGGCTCCCGAACAGGCCCAGGGTGATAATGTGGATGGGCGTGCTGACATCTATGCCCTGGGCATCATTCTCTTTGAAATGGTGACCGGCAAACAGCCCTACGAGGCCGATACGCCCATGGCTGTTGCCATAAAACACATCACAGACCCGGTCCCACACATCCTGAATGCCAACCCCAGGCTCCCGCAGGGGATGGATGCCATCATTCAGAAAGCAATGGCAAAGGATAGAAACGAACGCTATTCCACTGCCATTGAAATGACAAACGCCCTGCACGACCTGGCGCGGAGTGATGCCACAAAATTGCAGACCAAGGTATCGCCCGTCATCAAAGGGACGGTTGTCAGCAAAGCACAGGTGGTCCCTCCTAAAAAAGCCTTCAGCCCGTTGGTGGTGATCCTTCCCGTTGTTGTCATCACAGTCATTGCCGGAGGTTTCTTCTTTTTTAACGGTATCAAAACTCCTGTTAAAACAGAAGCGCCCGTCATTAATATCATTAATACATCCACTTCTGCGCCCGCCTTCACCGAAACATCCGTCCCTGAAAGCAACGCCACAGAAGCAGTCGTTGCATCCATTGCAACACCGACACAAGTCCTGCGTACTGCAACTGAAACACCAGCTGCCCCCTTGTTGCCTGTCCTCGGCGGAGCGGATAAGATCGCACTGGTCGCCAATAACGAAGTCTGGCTGATGAACGTGGATGCAAGTGACCCCCTGCAACTGACCAACGATGGAGCCACCAAGAATGACCTGCAATGGCTGGATACGGACACACTCCTGTTCCTCAGCGGCAAGACCATCAAGTTCTATAAGTTGAGCACAAATTCCGTGGACACGCTCACCAGTTTTCCCTCGGCGGTTTCACTGGATGCCTTCCAGGTTTCGCATGACGACAGGCAGGTAATGATTGCGATGAGCAATGAAATTTTCGTGGTTCCGTTTGATTTCGAACGGTTTAAAAATATCAAAACACGCGGCAACCTGTTTGGGATGGAGGATGCCTGTATCCTCCCTACAGGAAAGACAAAAGCTGCACTCCAGGTGCAGGAAGCCCGCTGGTCATCGGATGACACACTGGTGGCATGGCTGTTCAAAGGTGTGGACGCTGGAAACTCATCCGTGCAAGCCGACCAGGTAAGCGTCTTCAACATTCAAACCTGCGAACCTGAAACCATAGATCTTCTCGATAATTTTCCCGGCACGCGCTTCAACCTCATAGGGTTCCAAAACCGTGAAATGCCGGATTTCGACTGGGATGGCTTTGACCTCTTCTTTTTCAATACCTCAAGGCGGAACAATGGCTGGGGCGAACTGTATATATATAACCGGCAAACTCATAAGGGAAATATACTCAATCCTGTGCCAGGAAAATGCTGTTATCGCGACGCGCGCTGGAGCCCGGATGGCAGCCATTTCCTTTTCGCGTTCCAGGATATTGGCCTGGGTTCAGACGCTCCCACACTTATCTATTACGTGGCATCGGGTGAGTTGGGGACCGGTGCAAATTTCCAACCGCTGCCGTTGGCACCTGATTTCTTCAAAAATCCAAAAGAAGCACCGCAAGCTGCTCTACGACCCGCACAGTAGTAAAAAAAACCCTGGTGGAGCGTTACTGCTCCACCAGGGTTTTCTTAACCAGCCCAGGCCCTTGATAGATCAAGCCTGTATAAACCTGGATCAGGGTCGCGCCCAGGTCAAGACGCCGCTTCACATCTGTAGGATTCATGATGCCGCCCGCGCTTACGATCGGGATTTCCCCGTCCACACATTTCACCAGCTGACGCAACACCGCCTCACTCCGAAGCCGAAGCGGACTCCCGCTTAATCCGCCTGCTTCTCCCTGATAGCTGGACTTCAACCCCTCGCGTGCGAGGGTCGTGTTGGTGGCGATGATGCCGTCCATGTGGGTAGTGAGGATCACATCCACGGCATCGTCCAATTCCTTTTCCGTGAGATCAGGCGCGAGCTTAACGAGAAGCGGGATGCGTTTCTCCAGCAGTTTCTCTTCCATCGTTCTCTGAATATCAAGCTGCTTGAGCAAACCTTCGAGCGCGTCGCGTCCCTGCAATTGGCGGAGTCCGACCGTATTGGGTGAGCTGATGTTGATCGCCAGGTAATCGGCATACGGCGCAAAACGCTGCAATAACTCCAGGTAATCCAGAACGGCTTCCTCATTTGGAGTAGTCTTATTCTTCCCCAGATTAATGCCAAGCATCGTGTCGCTGCGATGCACAGGCGAAGGCGGACGAGATTTTGCCGATGTGACATCGAGAGCCATGCGGAGAATTCCATTACCAAAATGAGAAGTTCTTGGCTTGCCCCGCAATGAATGGACTACATATGCCGCGCCTTTGCCGGGAAACCCCATGCGGTTGATCACGGCATCATCTTCGACGAGGCGGAAAACTCTTGGGCGTGGATTGCCAGGCTGAGGCCTGGGCGTGACCGTTCCCACTTCGATATGACCAAAGCCCAAAGCAGAGAGTCCCTTAATGGCAACGGCGTCCTTGTCATAACCTGCAGCAAGCCCCACAGGATTTTTAAAGGTTAATCCAAACGCCTGGACCGGCTTCGCTGGCGCAGAATACAGGGCTCGCAGGATCGAGTGGATCGGCTCCATACCGCCGATGCGCATGAGCTGCAACGTGAACTGATGCGCAGTTTCCGGGTCGAGACGAAAGAGGATCGAACGAAAAAATCTATACATCAATCAAATGCCGTGGGGCGGTTTGGGTTTTGCACGTGAGCAAAGACTTCCTGCACCATCATTTCATTCGTGCGATATACAGATAACGGAGGCAAGTTGCCGGGGTCAAAAAAATCAACTGCCAGTGTTTCATGACTGATACGCGGCTCTCCACCCAAAAATTTACATAGGAAAATGATCTTATACGCGTGATAGAACTCCATGGGCTCGACGCGGTTCGCATCAATGACTGCCACCACTTTTTCAGTTTTGACACGAAACCCGCTTTCCTCCCATACTTCACGTTCCGCGACCGAAGCAGGGGCATTCGCCAGATCTGCCCAGCCGCCGGGCATCGCCCATTTGCCATCGGCTCTTTCCTGTATCAGCAGGATCCTTCCATCCCGAATGACCGCGCCCCGCACGTCAACCTTGGGCGTGATGTATCCTGCCTGCATCGAAAAACTTTCAAGTACGGATTCCTTTGTGATCTCCGATTGACTGGCGATCATCTCAGCGGTGATTTCCTGTAAACGTTTATAGCGCTCTCTATCGTATTCATTCACGCTATACGTGAGACCCGATTGACTAAGTGAAAAAATTTCCTGTGCCCATTCAATCCATCTTGGAGTTTGATGATTCATGAATACCTATTTTCAACTTTATCCCTTTTAGTTTCAGTTTTCGAGAGTCTTGTCAGCGTCTCGATCATCGGCAGGATATATTTGAGCCGCTTATTGGTTTCAGCAAGGCTATTCTCGCGCTCATGTCTCAGTTCATTATCATCCCGTCCATGAATAAACGGATCTTCCCACGCCAGCCAGTCCACGTCGCGGGTTTTGAGATCGTTCTGCATATAAACGATCATCTCAGCCACCATGCTTAGATCCGGATTCCTGACCAGTGGCATGATCTCACGCAATTGCCCCGCGCGGACAGCAACGTGACACCAGGCGTAATCGAGTTCACGCGCAAAGAGATTGCGGCCAACCGTTGTAACAATCCCTTCCAGCTCGCGGTAATTTTGCGGATGAGTCTCCCAGGCGTTTGGTGAACGTTGAAAGATGACCGGCACATCGCCCGCGGAAAGCGAGCCGATATCCGCAAGAAACGCATCTCGATATTCGCCTTCCAGGGCAAATGCGACGCGATCCAGATAACACAAATGAATGATTTGTTCTGAAGATGCTGTTTCCGCGGTACGTTGATAAAGATCCGCGAAATGTTCACCAATCTGCATTTCGCGGTCCACCGCAAAGATGGTAAAGAAATTATCAGCCTGCAATTGCTGCATATGATCGGTGTTTTTTAGTGTGGCTGGCGGTGGGGAGATATAGGCGTGCTCGAAATGGTTTCTTAGATCGGGCAAAATGATTTGTAAATGATGGAACATCACCCCCTCGGGGTCACTGAATGGAAATGCCAGGGTGGGTCGCATGAGATTTGCAGCTTACTCTTTCTTCTGTCCGCTTTTTACCAAAAAGTATTGCACAATCTCTTCTTCAGGATGGGGAATGTCCATGAGAGCAAACATTGCCGCCAGCTCGCCGCGATGATGTGTGTTGTGATTCGGCGGCTGGACCACCATTTGCCATAGAGGCAGCGTGAACGTCTCGCCCTTCGGATTGGTATACGTCACATCACGCACAAGCGACTCTTCGGTTTGTTGAGCAATAAAGCCGCGCATATTCTTCTCAACATCCACCCAGTATTCGCGAATGGATGCCACAGTGGGGAAATCCCTGGGGTCGAGAAAGCTTCCCTTTTCGCCGCGCCAGCGCGCGGGCCACATCCGTTCCGAGCTCATCATGTGCACGAACAGCGCATGGACACTATCCCAGCTGTGCCCCTGTTTGCGAAAGAGCTGTTCCTCGGTGAGGGTCCCGGCAACGGTTAGATAACGTTGGTTCGCCCAATAGCTGTAATCATAAAGACTCTGAAGGTAACTCGTAAGTTTCATAAAACTCCTTAGGCTTTGGAAAAGACCAGGCAATAACTGTGATTATAGCCGTAGCCGTATTTGTCCCAACAGATAATGGTTTCCCCATCAAAGTGAAAAACTTGCGATACTTCGCGCCCGATATCCCAGGCCAGGGTGGTGACCTGTCCCATTTTCTTCAAGTTTGAAGTCTCAATAACTACATGACCAGACGGGGTCAACCTTTGGGCTATCTGCGAAAAGATGTTACCCATTCCCTGTACATAGGATGGATAGTCGAATCCTTTTTGCCTGTAATCTACAAACGGATTTTCGTCATCACTCTCATTCGTGTACGGCGGTGAGGTGAGGCACAGATCGATGAGCGGCAGGTCATACTCCATAAAATTGCGAGAGTCGCCGTGGATCAAACGCTGCGGGTGAGCGAGCAGCCCATGCACGTAATCAGCTTTTGGTTTGCTATATTCAATGCCATATCCGATCCTGCCCATCTCTTCCGCGACGAGCAGCGTGGTCCCAAAGCCTGCAAAAGGATCGAAGACAACCTGTCCTTTTTCTGTAAACTCATTGATAAAAAACTCCAGCATAGTTTCGGAAGCACGGACGTCTTCATGCTGGAATCTGGACGGCAGGATTGTTTTGTTACCCCTCGTCAAGTGCAGCCAGGTCTGCACTGGTTCAGCAGGGTTGATTTTCCGATTTGCCTTGTTCGAGTGTTTCAATTGTTCCAGTAATACGCCTTGCCCGCGTCTCTTCACGCTTCGCCTCCGAGATCCTGCTTAATGGTTAAGGTTTGAAAGTTTGAACATTAAAACCTTTCATTCTGGAACCTTAAACCGTTTTCTTACCCTTCTTCAACATCTCAATCGTTTTCACGATCCGATTCTGGCGCGTCTCATCCCGTTTCGCTTCGTTGATCCACATCACATATTCCCTTTGATGTGTGTACGATAATTTCTCAAAAAAGGCTTTGGCTTCCTTCTCAGTCTTGAATGCCTTCTTTAACTCTGCAGGGATTTCGATCACGCGCGGCTCTGTATCTGTCTCGACCGTTATCTTAATTTCATCGCCAAAGGTTTTGCCGATCTGCTCACGGATGCCCTTCAGAATGATCAGTATATGATAGTCCGTGCCCATACGTGTCAGGATTCCCCGGTATGGGACTCCCTCGATCAGCGCCTTGACCTTTGGTCGCTTCGAGCCAAAGGCTGCCTCCACATTAAATGGGACTTCCACGAACGCGCCGCCTCCGCCTGCGTTTTGGATGATAGCCGTAAAGGGTTGTTTTTTGGTCATGGTTTACCTCTTTCAAAAGATTCTAACACGTGCAGTGATTCGGCTTCCTTGACGTATATACGCCATTGGCGTATACTGTAAAACATATGCAATTCATTGAAACCAGCATATTTACCCGCCAGGTCACATCCCTGTTGAGCGATGATGAGTATAGCCAATTGCAGGTCGCTTTATTTACCCATCCCGAAATGGGAGCGATCATCCCACGCAGCGGCGGGTTGCGAAAAGTACGTTGGTCAATGAGCGGACGCGGTAAACGCGGCGGTGTGAGAGTTATTTATTACTGGGTCGTCGCGGAGGATCAAATCCTGATGTTGTTCATGTATCCGAAGAACGAGAAGGATGACCTGACGCCGCAACAACTAAAAGTATTGCGCGAGATCGTGGAAAAGGAGTTCAAATGAAAGACGAATTATTCGATGAATTGGTGGCAAGCGTCCGCGAAGGTGGAAAGATTCTGCGCGGCAAGGCAAAACCCTCGCGTTCATTTGTAGTTGAAACGCCGAATGTAAAGAAGATCCGTTCCAACTATAAACTTTCACAGCCTGAATTTGCGGCATTGATGGGCATTAGTGTAAAGACACTGCAAAATTGGGAGCAGGGACGGCGCGCTCCTGAAGGTGCGGCGCGCGTGCTTTTGCAGGTCGCCGCAAAACATCCCGAAGTAATATGGGATGTGGTGAAGGTGAAAGCAACAGTAGCATGAACGCAAACTTCCGAAGTCTCAGAGACTTCGGAAGTTGTATTTCTCCACGAACGCGCCGCCTCCGCCTGCGTCAATGATCGTGGCTTTGAAGATATGTTTTTTGGACATAACAACTCCTGATATGGAGGCATTTTAGCGCAGAACTGTCATTTATCGCTTGAAGAAAAGTCGTATAATGATCGCAGGGGTTTAACTCATGAAACGATTGCTCTTCTTTCTTCTGATTTTACTTGCAGCGTGCGCGCCCGCCGCGACAGAAACTCCCACGCCGACTGACCCTCCCCCAACCGAAGTTCCGACAAAAATCCCGCCAACGGCTGTGCCGCCAACTGCCATCCCCACGCCTGAACCACCGATGCCAATCCCGACGCCCGAAGCCACGCCGTTTGCCGTAAATCTAGAGACGGTAATTGAGGACTTGATCGTTCAATTCACCACGCCCAACAGCATGACTTGTGATTTGTATGTGTTGAATGATTACCCAAACATTCTGAGCACAGACCCCGCAACCTGCCTGCCGAGTTCACCCATCAATAATATTTTGTGGGGCAAGTTGACGGACGACCAAGCCAAGATCATTCCTTTGAAACGACATGAAGATGTATTGGATTTTCTGGATGACTTTCTTCAAGCCGATGTGTACGCCTCAAATGATTTAGGCTTCGGCATTGACCCGCAAGATACGGTGGGGCAACAATATGCTTTATTTGAATTGAACTTGAACGGCAATACCTATACAGTAATTCTTTGGTTGAACGCCTTGGATGCGCAAAAAGAAATCACTGGGAGCACAGAAAGCCCTGATAACCAAACAAATAATGTTGAAACGCCCGCGACTCCACCACCACCTGGAGGTGAAGATTGATGTTTCAGTTAAGTGATTGTCTTAGAAACTTCCTCGTCTCTTCTATTTTATCCTTTTCCACCTTCCCATTCTCTTCCCAATACTCCAGCAATTGACCGATCGTCAGCACCGCGTGCATGGAGTAGCCCGCCTGCGCCAGTGACTCTTTCGCGCCCGATTGACGATCCACCAACACAACGACATCTTTCACGACCAGGTTCACACCTGTCAGTTTTTCGATGGCTTCGAATTTGCTTCCGCCCGTGGTGGCGAGATCGTCAATAACGACCACTATCTCGCCCGCGTGATATTCGCCTTCGATCTCAGCTTTTGTACCATACGTCTTGACTTCCTTGCGCGGGTAGATCATTGGGTAATTCCCTGCCAGGCTAATGGCCGTGGCTATGGGAATGGCGGCGTAGGGCAAGCCTGCAATACGGGAGAACTGCAGCCTGGAGAGTATGGGAAGATAAGCTTGTCCGATATCCGCAAGAAGTTTGGGATAGGTGATGATCTGTCGCAGGTCAATATAGATGGGACTCGCGAGTCCCGACTTGAGGGTGAACTCGCCGAATTTGATACAGCCAGCTTCCAACAGATTATCCGCGAGTGATGTAAGGTGATTGTCGAGTTGTGTCATGATATTTCCTTTGATGGATGCAGATAAATGCTCTTCAGGTTAACATAAATTACCTAACAGATTGTCACCCTGAGCGTAGCGCAGGGTCTCGGTCTGCAGTCGCAGAGATGCTTCGCCTCGCTCAGCATGACATTGCCAAGAGTCAACCAATTAAGGTTAAACAGAATAGAAGATCAGCGTATGTCAGCGTCCCAATTCTCTTTTTATATTCAATATCTGATCGCGCAACCCGGCCGCCGCAAGACCTGGCTTTTCCGCGCGTGCAATGGAACGCGAGACAGGGATCAACATTCCTTTGCCGTCTTTACGAAGACCTGCTTTCAAAGCGGATTCCAACTCGCCTCCCTGTGCGCCAATACCAGGGGCGAGGAACCACATATCAGGAGCAGCCGCGCGGATACGCTTCATAGCGCCCACATGTGTTGCGCCGACGACGAGGCCGATGTTGTTTTTAATGTTCCAGGTCTGTGCCAGTTTGGCAACATGTTCATATAAAGGAATTGACCGTGGACCACTGACCGTCGACGGTGAATTACTGTCCGCTGTCCACTGTCCACCGTCCACCATCAAGTCCTGCAGATCGCCACTCCCAGGATTACTAGTCTTGCACAACAAAAACACACCTTTTTCCGAATCCTGGATAAAAGGCTCAATGGAGTCTTCTCCAAGATATGGGCTTAATGTAATGCAATCCGCACCAAGATTCTCGAATGCGGATCTGGCGTATGCTTCGGCAGTGGACGCAATATCGCCGCGCTTGGCGTCGAGGATTACGGGGATCATCGAACCGAGTCGGTATGATTGTTCCTGTATTGCATCGATGACTTCCTTGAGTGCGGTCCAGCCATCCGCGCCGAAGACTTCGAAGAACGCCGCGTTGGGCTTGAATGCCGCAGCGTAGGGAGCAGTCTGTTTGACGAGATTCAGACAAAAGTCCCGCGCAGATGCGGCGGTGGGAGCGGGTAAATCGTTGACATGTGGATCAAGCCCGATGCAGAGCAATGATGAACAGTCATCCACCCGCTTTTCAAGAAAAGTAAAAAACGATTCCATTTGATTCCTTTTTACCACGGTCCCCTGGAGGGGATAATAAAGACACTGAGTCAAGGAGATTTTTAAGAGGTTTTCTCAGTGCCTTCGTGTCTCCGTGGTTAGATGCACTAGGCTTTACCCAATACCATCGCCAGCAACGCCATTCTCACATACAGGCCATATTCCATTTGACGGAAGTATGCAGCCCGGGGATCGTCATCGAAATCCACGCTGATCTCGCCGACGCGCGGCAGCGGGTGCATCACAATCATATCCTGCCTGGCAGCTTTCATGATGGCGGGGTCGATCACATACGCGCCCCTGACCTTTTCATAATCCGCGGGGTCTTCGAAGCGTTCCTTCTGGACACGTGTGACATATAACACGTCGGTTTCGGGAAGGATCTGTTCGAGTGAGTCGAACTCGGCTTGCGGGATGCCCTTTGCAGCTACTTCATCCATGACCGTTTTTGGCATGCGTAAAATTTCAGGCGACACATAATTGATTTTGACATTGAACAACGATAACAGGCGCGCCAGCGAGTGGACGGTACGTCCGTATTTCAGGTCACCGAGCATGGTCACGGTCATACCATCAATTTCACCTGCGCCAAGTTCCTCAAAGATCGTAAACGTATCGAGCAGTGCCTGCGTGGGATGCTCGCCGACACCGTCGCCCGCGTTGATGACAGGCTTGCGCGCCGCCTTCGCAGCGATCGCCGCTGATCCCGTTTCTGGATGGCGCAGCACGATCACGTCCGCATAACATTCGAGTGTGCGGATGGTATCGGGCAGGCTCTCGCCCTTCGACACCGACGAATATTTCACCTCATTGATCGGGATGACCGAGCCGCCGAGTCGCTCCATGGCGGCAGTGAATGACGATGAGGTACGAGTGGATGGCTCGTAGAACAGGTTCGCCAGGATCTTGCCTTTCAGCAGATCGAAGGTCCCGACGCGCTCGACCATGCCGCGCATCTCATGCGCCACGCCGAAGACGTATTCCAGGTCGTCGCGCCCGAACTGTTTGACGGAAATGATGTCCTTGCCATACCAGGGCGCAGTGCGCTGGTCTCCGAAGGGAAGGTAGGGACTTGTGTGATGATTTGTGTGCATTTTTACTCCTTGGTCATTAGAGATTGGTAATTGGAGAGTAGACATCGAGACTCTGGTTGCACGCTGGCAACGGATCCCGTTTAATCACATTTTCTATACATTCACTTTTCACCGCTCGCATTCTCGCGGCGGATGAGGCTGATTCCGTTTCGATGAGCCCTTACTTATCATCATGCCGATGATGGATATCGGGCATATGTCCGTGTTTATGTTCGGTGCGTGGATGTTCATGATCATGTGAGTGCACAGATGTAGATTCATCATGTCCATGAAACTCATCATGGTTATGTCTGTGTTCATGGACCACGGGCATGTGGATGTGAAAATGGGCGTGCTCTTCGTTTGCCAATAACCATGCGCCTGCCACCATCAGCACAGCAGCAATGCCAAATAAAACGGTGATGGGTTCTCTAAAAACAATGAACGAAAGCAGTACACCTGCCAGCGGAGCCGTGCCATACAATGCGCTGGTGCGCGCTGCGCCCAGTCCGCGCATGGAGTAGATGAAGAGCATCGTGCTGAGTCCGTATGAGATGAAGCCGAGCAGGAGAATCTTGAGGATGGTGGTCAAAGCCGGGAGTTGTTGACCCAGCGAAAGTCCAAGAAGAAGCGAGAAGGTCCCAGCGACGAGTCCCTTCCAGGCGACGATGGTCAACGGGTCCTTGGCCGAAATATTGCGCGTCAAGTTGTTGTCCACGCCCCACAGGACGCAGGCAAGGATGACGCCCAATGCGCCGAGTGAAAAACCAAATCCTGTTGTGAAATCGGTGGAGAGGAAGACACTTGCGAGTGTAATGACCAGGATCGCGGCGAGCGCGCGGCGGCTGATCGATTCACGAAAGAAGAATAATGCAATGAGAGTTGTGGCCACGCCTTCAAAGTTGAGCAGCAGCGAAGCTGTGGTGGCGGGCGTAACGTTCAAACTGATCATCAGGACAATCGGGGCAAGGATGCCACCGGAGATGATCGCACCCGCCAGCCACTTCACATCCGGACGCCTGATACCTGCTTCCTTTTGATCCGATGTCAGTCTTTGAAAAAGTTTTACGAGTGAAATGCCTGTCCCACTTCCAAGATATAGAAAAGCAGCCATCAGAACGGGTTGCACATCTCCCAATAACAATTTCGAAATGGGAGCGCTGGCACCGAAGAACAGCGCGGCCAGCAATGCCTGAACGATAAAACCGGGATTTGAGTTCATTGCCCGGACATACTCTTCATCTCGAACAGATGATTTGCGAGCGGTATCACGTTGACTACAGGTTCTTCATAGGGATGAATTTTCCGTATCACCTTGATCGCTTCGTTCACCAATTCACGCCTGCAACTGACTTCGATCTTGTGTTCCACAGCTTCGCTGATCCTGCCGATCTCTCCTTCGAACGGGTCAGCTCCCGGCAGCGGACGGAAGTATCCCTGCACAGGATAAATGGCGACGCAGTGATCATAATTCCCAACGTGCCCAACTCCGATCGTTGCCAGCTCATCGTGTATTTTCAACGTGTATTCCTGCGGGGCAAAGATCTCCAGCTTTACCTCAGTAAAATTTTCCATCATACTACTCCTCTATTTGTTTCCATTGCACAGGATGGCTCTCCTTGTGCATTTGCCATTCATCCACTAAAACAGCATAGAGTTGTGTATCCCACCACCTGCCTTTGAAGTATTTATTCTCGCGCAACCGACCTTCGAGCTGCATACCCAATTTCTCCAACACATGCGCTGAACCAACATTATCAGCAACGCAATTTGCCCAAACTCTATGAACACCAAAGTGATTGAACCCAAAATCCACGATGGCGTGTGTGGCCTCGGTGGCATATCCGTGATTCCAATGTTTGGGATCCAGTTCATAACCGGTATCTGCTTCGAGAGCATCTGCTTTATCCATGCGGATGCCGCAATTGCCGATAAGTTGATGATTCGATTTCAATGTTACCGCCAGTTGAAATTTGAACCGCGGCTTTTGCTTTTCGTTATCCAGAAACCAGCCAACAAACTCCTGCACGGCCTCGGGTGTTCTTTCCGTCCACTCGTTGTAACGCAAATAGAGCGGATCGGATTGATATTCCAACACCCGCTGCCAATCATCTCTAACAAAGTCACGCAGAATGAGTCGTTCTGTTTCAAGTTTCATAAATATTTATGGCTCGCGGACGTTTCGTCCGTATCCTGTTTCGGCCACTATTTTTCCGTCTTCAAAGGCTGTTTTACCACGCAATACAACCTTTCTGACCCTGCCCTTACCCTTCCAGCCTTCAAAGGGAGTCCAGCCGCAGCGGGTGAACTGGTCGGCAGCGCGGATTTCATATTCGGCGTTCTCATCCACTTCGATCCATGTTTCAGGTTGTTTGGGGAGGTTGAATATCCTTCTGGGATTGATATGGGATTTCTCAATAATATGGTCCATTGTCAATCGTCCATGGTCCACTGCTGTAAGTAGAAGAGGCAGTAATGTTTCCAAGCCGGGGAAACCGGGTGGGGGATTTTCGGAGTCTTTTTCTGCCAGCGTGTGTGGTGCATGATCAGTGGAAAAACAATCGATCACATCCATATTGATCCATAACGCATCCACATCTTCTTTTGTTGCGAGGCGGGGACGAACTTCAGAACGGCCCCCACCTGTCCTTCGGACATCCTCCCCCAAATCCTTCGGATTTAGGGAAGGCGTGGTTAGGAACAAATGATGTGGACACACCTCACACGTGACCTTTATTCCTTTTTCCTTGGCGGCCTTGATGAGCAGCACTTCCTCTTTCAGGGAGATATGCGCGATATGGACAGGTCGATCATAGATGGCGGCGAACAAAATCCCAGCCGCCATGGTTCTGGATTCCGAATGCAGCACGATGGGAAAGTCTTTGGGAAACTTTTCAAAATGCGGCATCCAGAGGGTCATATCATCGAGGCGCAGTTCGCCAAAGGTGGAGTCGAGGTACATTTTCAAGCCCGCGGCTTTTGATGCGAGAGACGGAAGGATGTCCGCGTTGTCGGGTCCGGCGCCGACGAATTGGGCGTAGTCGCAGCGGGCTTTTTGCTTCGCAGCGTTCAATGCAATATCCAAAGTACTGGCATCGAAGATGGGGGGCTTGGTATTCGGCATTGCCAGGATCATGGTCACACCGCCCGCCAGGGCAGCCTGCGTGACGGTATCCCAGTCTTCCTTGTGGGTTTGTCCGGGTTCACGCACGTGGACGTGTGGGTCAATTAAGCCGGGGAGTTTGATCATAAGTCACTGCCGCTCCTTAGGGCGGCGTCCAGGTTACGAGTTTAAGGTGACTGGATATAAAAAAAGAGAGCCGCTAAAAGCGACTCTCAATCTTCATAAAACAGAAACAATCATTCCAAAGAAGTGTTGAGGGGAATAATCGTTTACGACAGGGATGTCCGTGCATTGGGCGGAATTTTACGCCGATTTGGGGATGTGTCAAGAGGTGCTGTTGACGGTATTAGCCCAAAGTAGAAATGTCCCCTTTCACC
>JBDTPH010000051.1:0-12564 GCA_039932795.1 Chloroflexota bacterium | reverse complement strand
CACAAGGTTACGGTTGATGTCAGCTTATTCCACGGTCACAGATTTCGCCAGGTTGCGCGGCTGGTCCACATCGAGGCCGCGTATTGCTGCGATGTGATAGGCAAGCAACTGCAAGGGAAGCACCGTGACAATGGGAGACAGCATCCACGGCGCTTCGGGTACCCAGAGAATATGATCTGCCATTCCCTGCACTACTTCATCACCATCAGTTGCCACGGCAATGACAATGCCACCGCGCGCCTTTGCCTGCTGAATTTGCGAGATCATTTTTTCATGCCAGGGATCCTTCGGTGCAAGACATAATACCGGCATTTGTTCATCGATCAAAGCAATGGGACCGTGTTTCATCTCTCCCGCCGGATACCCCTCGGCATGGATATACGAGATTTCCTTGAGCTTTAATGCACCTTCATACGCGATTGGCATATTGATGCCGCGTCCCAGGTACAGGCAGTGGTGGATATCCTTGAATACATGCGCAACTGATTCCACGTCGCTATCACGATCCAAAGTGCGGCCCACCAGATCGGGAACAAGCCGAAGGTCAGAGACAAGCGATTTGCGGGTCTTTTCGTCGATGGTGCCGCGCAGATCGGCCAGCAGGATCGCCAGCATGTACTGGTCAACCAGTGGGGCGGTAAAAGCTTTTGTGGAGGCCACGCCAATCTCGGGTCCGGTCTGCATCGAGATGAATCCATCTGCGACACGTATTGCCTGAGATCCGATGGCGTTGACAATACTCCAGAGAACTGCCCCCTTCCGCCTTCCCTCCTCCATCGCGGCGAGCGTATCTGCTGTTTCACCCGATTGCGAAATGGCAAGAACAATCGTCCTGTCATTCAGGATCGGGTCACTATAACGGAACTCGGACGCGATCACCACTTCCACCGGTATTCGCGCGATCTTCTCGATTAAATATTTACCTACCATCCCCGCGTACGCAGCTGTGCCACACGCAGTGATGTAAATTCTGTCGATCTTTTTCGCGAGTTCTTCAGTCAGATTCAAATCAGGTAGACGAATTTTGCCATTTGCAAAATCCACGCGGCCCGCCAGCGTGTCGGTCAGGGCGCGCACCTGCTCGTGGATTTCCTTTTGCATGAAATGGCGGTATTCGCCTTTCTCTGCGGCAACCGGATCCCATGAAACCTTATGCACCTGTGGTTTTATCTTCGCGCCATCGAGTGTTTCGATTGTCATTGTGTTGCGCGTCACCACCGCCATCTGTCGTGACTCCAAAAAGATCACATCGCGCGTGTGTTCCATGATCGCGGGAGTATCGCTGGCGATATAATTTTCGCCCTCGCCAAGGCCCAGCACAACGCCGCCGGCGTTGCCGATGCGCGCTGTCACGATCTTATCCGGCTCATCAGCAGACATGAGCACGACAACATTTGCACCCTGAATTTGGTTGAACGTTTTTCGCGCGGCTTCCACCAACCCGATTCCGGTTGCCAGGTAGTGTTCAACAAGATGCACAATGGTCTCGGTGTCGGTATCAGACTGGAATTCGACACCCTCCGCCATTAGCTCATCCTTCAACTCAAGGAAGTTTTCCACGATGCCGTTCTGGACAACGACCACCCGCTTCGTCTGCCCAAGATGCGGATGGGCGTTGCGCGCGTTCGGCGCGCCATGAGTTGCCCAGCGCGTATGACCGATTCCCGGCGCGCCGTTGATGGGGGATTTTTTGACCAGATCAATTAATTGGGATAACTTACCCGCGTCTTTCCGTACTTCGAGCTGGTCGCCGTTTAATACAGCAAGCCCGGCTGAGTCGTAGCCGCGGTACTCAAGCCGCTTCAAGCCATTGAGAATGATCGGTGTCGCGTCACGCGGCCCGATATAACCAACGATTCCACACATGGGGGAGCCTCCGAAATAGAAGTGTCAGATGTCAAATCTCAGATGTCACGTATGGCGACACCGGAAACCTGATACTGCATGTTTATGCCACTCTTTGAATCTCTGGCCGCGTGATTACTCCCGCGGTGTTAAAGCAAAGTTGTATTTCGGAGGGAAAGATGGTACGGGTGATGGCGCACCCGAAGGGCTTCCGCTGATCTATCGATTTTCCTGACCTCATCCCTGGCTCTCTTATAAGGAGGGGGATGAAGTAGTTAGCTCCATCTGTGCGATGGAGAACCCTTTTCCTCGTCATCCTTCGTTTTGAAGGATCATGCGCTTTCTTTCCCGGGACGCCGCTTACCTTATAACGTGGGCAGACTTTTCTGCTTTCGTTAGCGGCACAATGTAACTGGTCAGTTCACCTCCTTGACGGAAAATATGCGACCGTGATTATATCTGATTAAACGGGCACCAGGCGGATGATCCCACCTGATGCGTTTTCTTTGCAGCCTTATTCTGAAAATTGCACTTCGGGCATGGTCAGCGAGTCGTAATTTTGAGCGTCATCATAGACAATCCTCATATTACTCGAGCCGTCGGCTTCGATGGTGTATCCAATGATCTGGCTGTGGAAGCCAGTGCCTGAGTCCATGCCCTTGAAGATGACAGGGGAACCAGGTGCAAGAATTGTCCCTTTGATCGAGGAGCCAGAGCCTCCATTGAGCACAACTCTGTTGTGGTTTTCCATGGGTACGTAAATGAGCAGACCGGCATTTTCACCGCTGTTTGGCGCGTCCAGCACGATTTTCACATTGCTGCCAAAACGGATCTCGCCATCTTTAACCTTGAAGACAACATTACTCCCTTCAAGGTCATTTTTGATGTCCATTCCGTCGTCCAAACAGTAAATACCAGACTCGAGATGCGTGACTCCCTCAGGAGGAAATTCATCACCCCAACTCCCGGAGCTCATGGATGAACCATCTTCACTGACCTGTGCAATTTTGTCGCCACATCCAAATTCCGGCATGAAGAAAGGCGGCGGGTAGCCTATTGGTGCCGCGCCAACCGTCACACCTGGTGTGAGCAGGGTTGGTTTTTGGATGGATGCGCCTCCGACTACTTCAATGGAATACCCATTTTCGAGGCGGATGCTGCCGCTGCCGTTCTGCAAAAGAGCGCACGTCTTGTTATTTGAGTTAATGAATACACCGCCACCGCTAACATCAAGGGTCGCCTCACCATGCACCCAGAAAGACCTTTTGTTGTTACAGTCACTGGTTGGGGCGAGGCTGATGACGGCATAGCCGTGTAGCAGTTCCTTGATCTCGGGCATCTTGGTGCGGGCGGTGGCTTCCACAATATTGGTGAGCTCATTTCTCCCAATGACCCGCGCAAAGTATGTAGGTACATGCGAAGTGATGGTGACCTGTATGTAATTGACATCACCCGTGTATGGACCGTTGCTGGGCGGACTGTACAGCACAACCGTGTTTTTCACACCATCGTTGTTATACCCATTCTGGGCGGCAGATGCCATCGCAGCGCCCGTCCAATCGGGGTCACCGCGAACGCGTGCCAGTGCAGAAGCCAGCACTGCTGAATCTGCTGCATTTTGTGCGTTTCTGCGGTCCAGGAAAGCATTACCACCATCCACAACCAGGCCGACTATTCCTGCCAGACCGACGATGGAGAGGACGATGATAATGAGTATCTGTCCACGTTCCGAGTTATTTCTTCTCATAATATGCTTCTCTTTTTATTCTATCCTATAAAATAATTCAGGGAGTGCCTCTATATTGTATAGTAGACACTCCCTAAATGGTGAGGGCAGGAGATTTTACTGATTTACTTCTATATAGGGCTGGATGAGCGCTTCATAGTTATGTTCATCATTGTAGTGAATGCTGGTCGCGGAAGCACCCGATAAATCCACTTTATAGCCAATGATTTGACCCTCGATGCCACTGTCACCCGTTCCATCGATGTTTATCTCAGCACAGGGGGCCAGGATTGTGCCAACAATGGTTGAGTCTGAATTTCCGTTAAGAGTGATGGTTGAGCAGTTTGTGGAGCCTGGCATATACAGTAACAAGTCGCTAAAACCTCCTTCGTTAGGTGCTTCTAAATGAACGGTTGCACCACCATTCCACGAGACAACACCTTCGTCCATACGGATTACGACACCATAGCCTGTCAAGCTGTCACCGCCATTGATGCGAAAATCACCATCGACACAGTAAATACCGGACTCCAGGGTGTCTACTCCACCTGGCGGGAATTTTCCGGTCCAATAGCCCGGACTCAGCGTATTACCTGACTTGACCGCATTACCGCTGCACTGGGGGTTTGGTTCAGCGATTTTTGGCGGCGGGCTGCATCCGACCTTGATGGATGGCACATTCAGTGCAGTGGGATTATAGTCAATGCCGCCCACTGCACAAAGCGAAGGCGCAGTAAGTTCCGCGGCACCGCTGTTATTGAAGAAGGCAGCAGTAGGGCAGTCCGACATCACAAAGATTCCTCCACCGGTAATCGTGGTGTCGGCATTTCCCTGATAGGTCACTGCCTTGCAATCGTGAGGAGCAAGTCCTACAACTGCATTTCCAAAAAACATTTCATCATAATCACTGGGTGTGGCACGTGCAACGGCATCGACGCGGTTGATCACTTCCGCTCTTCCGATGATCCTCGCAAAATACGTTTTCACGTGTGACGTGATTCTGACCTGAATATACTCGGTAGGATCAGCTCCTGCAGGCAGAGCAGTACACGTGGCTGCCACGTCATCACATAAATATACTTCAACAATGTTTGTTGTACCATTGTTGTTATATCCATTGCTTGTTGTCCGGCCGATCGCGGCAGTGATATGGGATTGACCCCGCGTTATTGCCAAAGCCGCCGCCAGTGCAGAGGTGTCTGCTGCATTCTGGGCGTGACGGCGATCTGAAAAAACGATACTTCCGTCAATGGCAAGCGCCGCAAAGGCAAACAGGCCAACTGCCGCCAGGACAATCATAATGAGTGCCTGGCCTCGCTCTGCCGGGTAAATCCGTTTTGTCATGTTTCTCTCCTATCTATAGCTAGCACGGTGGTGAGAGAATGGTGTCTGTTACGCTGGCGTTCAGAGGAATGGTGTTACCGACAATTGCTGACATGAATGGCATGAAAACCGTGTGATTAAAGGAAACCGTTACTTCCAGGCCATGTCCTTCACAGGCATTTCCGGCAGTAATTGCAGTATCAATTGGAACTCCGTCTATTTGCAGGTCAATCAATACCAGACTGGTATCTGCAAGGTCAATAGGTGAATTCGAGGCTCCCTGCACTCGAGCAGCAATCCCGGCTGTGTTTGTGGGTTGCATCGAGCCGTACAAGGCGCCTTCCTGGGCAGCATCACGTAATTGCACAAATTGAAAGAATGCTATGCCGAATTCAACGGCTCCCGATAACAGGTAAAGCAGAATTAGGAGGCTGATGGATAGTTCAACAAGGCTTTGGCCACGTTCACTGTTTAGCTTTTTCATAGTCTTCCCTGTTTCCTCATATGATTACGGTTTGCTGGAATTGACCGGGTTGTTCTCGCAACCGGGCGTTAAGAAATTGATCAAGATATTTTCAGTTGAATCCGGGTTGTCGTAGGATTGATGGAACGTGAATGAGATGGTTGTAGTTCCCGGTCCTGCAGGAATGATTGCTGTCGTGGGGATCGTGTAGGTTGATCGATTCCCAATGTCCCCAGTCCAGAACGGCACCGCTCCAATGCTTGCACCCTGTAGCCTCAAGGTCTTATCATCATTGCCCTTCTTATGACCCTTATCATCATTCCATGTAACCGTGACATCTTTCATCACCAGGGTAAAACTGTATGGGTTGGTAATCGTCATGCTCATTACATTGCCTGATCTTGTGATTGAGCCATGAGTGACCGAATTGCAGCTTGGCACCGGTGAAGGAATGGTGGTGGGTGTGAATGTGGGTGTGCGTGTAAGTGTGCTGGTAGGTGTAAGGGTTGGTGTTGGAGTGTTGGTTGGAGTGGAGGTAGCCTGCACCGTGGGGGTCAAAGTCGCGGTAGGCGTATTTGTAGGCGTGTTGGTAGGCGAAGCGGTGGGAGTATTTGTGGGGGTCGGTGTGCTTGCCTGCCAGGTGACTGGAGGAGCAGTGACGGCAATGGAAACACTGACGAGGATGGTTCGTGCACTTATTCCCTCTATCGTCCGTGTGATGAAAGGCACGATTTTTGGAACAATGGGGATGAAATCGCCATCGATCTCTACAATCAGTCGGCTTGTATTGCCTGCACTGGGCGTGAAATTGCTGGTATCTACCGTGCCAGTGCAATATTCTGTCTTATTCAATCCAGGTGATGGAGGATTGGGTGGAGGGTTGGGCCCATCATCATGGTAGATGTGAATATCAGCATCCTCGAACGCGTTCAAGTAATCGGCTCTTTGTGCAGCCTTACGTATTTCAGCACAGTCCTGATATCTGGGTACCGTGGTGCTTCCCAGGCCGGTTGCAGATCCATATCGAACCGCCTGGCGGCTGGCCGTCACAACCGTGGAATAAATAAAGAGAAACCTGCCTGCTTCCAGAATGCCATATAGTAATAAAAGTAAAACGGGCAGGGCGATGGCGAACTCAACCATTGCCTGTGCCGAATTCTTTTTTGCGAAACGTTTATTTGTTCTCATGATAAAAATCCTGACTCCTGGTAATCCTAATTCTTAGTGTAATAGGCACGTGGATGAGTCCAATGCGACATTCGTACTAAAATCCACCCAACACTTATGCAAATTATAAAAACAGCAGATAAAAGGCGCTGATAATAAAATAAGGACCGTATGGTATGAATGTCATGAGTGCTTCACTGGAATAACGCCTTAGTAGAACCAGCGCGGCCAGGAACACAATGCTGAACAGGCCGCCAAGCAGCACACCTAATAGCAGCGCGTTCCAGATATAGGGCCAGCCAAGCATGAGACCGAGAATGCCCGCCAGGTAAACGTCGCCGCCGCCGAGCGCCTCTTCCTCATCATCAGCCTGGCCTGCTGCCTGCATCCTCCGTGCCCGGAGCCTGGCGATGAGTGTACCAAATTGATAAAGCAGGAACATGATTCCAAACCCGAACAGACCCCCCAACAGAGATTTGCCTGCTCCAACCAATAGACCATCTACCTGGCTGTGAATGGATGTTCCAACGATCAATCCCAGCACCGCGCCGAACAGACTGGTCGGATGCAGGATCAGGCGATGTTCCAGATCGATCACGATAATGATTCCAAAGTAGATCAGAACGACCATGCCGAGGGGAATTCCCAGCGCCTTTGACGGGATCAGCCAAAAATACACGAAAGCAACAGTGGTCGAAATCTGCACCAGCCACGTCCGTAGACTGCGCTTCTCTCCACAGGAGCGGCAGGCGCGCAGAGTCAAATAGTCATTCCAGGAAAAGGAGGTGCCGCATTGTTGACAGGTGGGTTGACTGAATCGCCGTGTGGAGGGTAGAACGTCTGCGCTGTAATTTATGAAGAGGCCGGCCAACCAGCCGAGAAAAATGGGCAAAATAAGGGTTGCATCCATTATTTATATTATAGTCCATCGGAAACAGTAATATTCTTGTGTAACACCGTGTAAGTAATTTGTAATGTGCTTGCCGAAGGTGCAAGTGTTCGTCTTGCCGAAGCACGTAATCTGTCTTACAATCGCGACGAGATTCCCCTGGAGATTAACATGGATAAATTCATCATTGAAGGTGGGGTGCCATTAAGAGGAGAAGTGACCCCGGCGGGAAACAAAAACGCTGCACTTCCATTGGTTGCAGCCTGTCTACTTACCGAAGAGCCTGTTGTCCTTCGCAACGTGCCGCGTATACAGGACGTGCTGGTGATGCGAGAGCTTATCGAGAGTCTTGGCGCGCAGGTGGAAGATCTGGATGCCACGACCTGGCGCATCACCGCGCGGGACCTGCGTCCTGCTGACCTGAACCCGGACGTTTGCCGGCGTATACGCGCCTCCATCCTGGTGGCGGGACCTTTGACCGCGCGTATCCAGGAATTCAAGCTCCCACCACCGGGCGGAGATGTGATCGGCCGCCGGCGATTGGATACACACATCCTTGCCTTGCGCGCGCTGGGCGTGGATGTTAAGTACGACCGCGGTTTTTCCTTTCAGTCCGAAGGTTTGCGTGGCGCAGATTTCCTGATGGATGAAGCCAGCGTAACCGCTACGGAAAATGCAATCATGGCGGCCGTGACGGCGCGGGGTGATACGGTAATCCGCAATGCGGCCTCTGAGCCACACGTGCAGGAATTATGTTATTTCTTAAATAACCTGGGTGCACAGATCGAAGAGATCAGTTCAAATACGTTGCATATCCATGGTGTGACAAAACTTCATGGTGGCGAATTTACGATCGGCCCCGACTACCTCGAAGTGATCAGTTTTGTTGGCGCGGCGGCTGTGACCCGTGGCTCGGTGCGCGTGAAGAATGCAGGGGTCAAGAACCTCAAGATGATCGCGCACGTCTTCGAGCGCCTGGGGGTGAAATGGAATGTCGAGGGAGATGATCTGGTGGTGCCTTCCGATCAGAGCCTTGAAATCATCCCTGACCTTGATGGTGCCATACCTGAGGTTAAAACAAATGTCTGGCCCGCATTTCCCACTGATCTGATCAGCATTGCCATCACAGTTGCCACACAGGCCAGTGGTTCCGTGATGTTCCATGACTGGATGTTTTCCGGGCGTATGTATTTCACCGATAAACTCGTGGGTATGGGCGCGAAGATCATTTTGTGCGATCCATATCGCTGCCTGATTCAGGGTCCCAGTCAGCTGTATGGTGAGAACCTGGAAAGCCCGGATATCCGGGCAGGTATGTCCATGTTACTGGCGGCGCTCACGGCAAAGGGTAAATCAACGGTGCGAAACATTGGCCAGATCGAACGAGGTTATGAAGACGTGGATAAAAAATTGCGCGCATTGGGCGCTCACATTGAGCGGGTTCGTGAATAGCTCACACGATGGAATTGAAGTTTTCTAACAAAATTCCACTGTAAAATAAACCTGCAACAGGTCGTCCTGATTACGAAAAGATATTTCAAGCGAGGAAACTACAAAGTGATGTCATCAAATGGAAATGCAAAACACGTAAAAGTATTGATATTGGGGTCGGGGCCCACGGGGTATTCTGCCGCGCTGTATGCAGCCCGGGCAGAGTTGAAACCTGTCGTGTTGACAGGCATGCAATTGGGTGGGCAGGCTGCCCTGACCTATACCATCGAGAACTATCCGGGGTTTCCGGAAGGCGTTGGTGGGCCGCAACTGGGCGAGCTGTTCCAGAAGCAGGCGGAACACTTTGGCACAGTGACTGAGTTTGCTTCGGCGAATTCGGTGGACCTGTCCGCGCGCCCGTTCAAAGTGGAGACCGATGACGGCGAGTATCGTGCAGATGTATTGATCGTCGGCACGGGTGCCAGCCCGAATCACCTTGAAATTCCCAATGAAGTACTATTGACGGGCCGCGGCGTTTCCTATTGTGCCACATGTGATGGATGGTTCTTCAAGGATAAGAAAGTGGTTGTTGTAGGTGGTGGGGATAGTGCCCTTGAAGAGGCTCTTTTCATCACACGCTATGCCTCCTCGGTTACGATCATTCATCGTCGTCAGGAGTTCCGTGCGAGCCCCCTGCTGCAGACCCGCGCAAAAGCACATCCCAAGATCAATTTTATTTTGGACACCGTAGTCACGGAAGCCATTGGCACGGATAAGCTTGAAGCCCTGAAGTTGAAGCACGTCAAGACAGGTGACGAGACCATTTATGAAACCGACGGCTTGTTCATCTTCATTGGTCACACGCCCAACACCCAGATGTTCAAGGGTCAACTGGACATGAGCGAACTGGGTTATATCAAGATCAATGACCGCATGGAGACGAATGTCCAGGGTGTCTTTGCGGCGGGTGAGGCGGCAGACCCGCACTTCCGCCAGGTGGTCACGTCCGCGGGGATGGGAGCGGCAGCTGCCATTCAGGCGACTCGTTTCCTCGAAGCGCAGGAAGGCTGAGGCTTGGAGAGAACCGTAAAGGACTTCCCGCTGGGGAAGTCCTTTTTATTCCAAAATTCAGCAAAAATGTGACAAATTGTACTGTTATCGTCATTGGGTTTGGGATAAAATTTTGATAATACATTTTGCTGGAGGAGTCATGAACAAAATCTCGATCATTGGCGCCGGCATGACTGGCGCCACCGCCGCACACTGGCTCGCTGAACGTGAGCTTGCAGATATCGTCCTTGTGGATGTTGTGGAGGGGATGCCACAGGGCAAGGCACTCGACATGCTGGAGGCCATGCCGATCATCGGAAAAGATGTGCAGATCGTTGGAGCAAACGATTATGCGGCGACAGAAGGCTCAGACATTATCATCATCACGGCAGGTTTGGCACGCAAGCCAGGCATGAGCCGTGATGATTTATTGTCGAAGAATGCCGAGATCGTTGGCATAGCCGCGACCGAAACGCTCAAGTATTCGCCAGATGCAATCTATATTGTGTTGACCAACCCGCTCGACACGATGGCCTATCTCACCATGAAGAAAACCGGGTTGCCGCGCGAGCGCGTGATCGGCCAGGCCGGGATTTTGGACTCAGCCCGCATGCGCGCCTTTGTTGCACTGGAAACCGGTGTGAGTGTGGAAAATATCAACTGCTACGTCCTGGGTGGACATGGCGATGAGATGGTTCCGCTTACGCGTCATTCGAATATTGCTGGGATCCCGTTAAATGAATATCTCCCAGCCGACAAGCTGGAGGCGATCGTAGCCCGCACCCGCAAGGGTGGTGGTGAAATTGTCAACCTGCTCAAGACCGGTTCAGCGTATTATGCACCTTCTGTGGCGTGTGCCCAAATGGCAGAGGCGATCCTCAAGAATAAGCATTTGATCGTTCCATGCGCGGCGTACGTGGACGGTGAATATGGGCTGAGTGATATGTACTTTGGTGTGCCCGTCATGTTGGGGCGGGGCGGCATTGAAAGGATTATCGAATATAAATTCAATGACGAAGAGAAAGCCATGTTTGAAAAATCTGCTGCATCGGTAAAAGAGACACACGATGCGCTGAAGAAATTGGTGACACTCTAGTGTTGAATGTCCAGGGTCGAATATCAACATGATGTTCGACTTTTGACTCTTAAAATGCTTGTTTCATAAAAGGAGTTGATCATGATTCTGCACGAAAAACTCTCTGCCCAATTGCCTGCCTGGCGCGAACGAATCAAGACCCTCGCCAAGGAACACGGCGAAGTCAAAGTCGATGATGTGACAGTGGGCCAGGTCATCGGCGGCATGCGTGACATCAAATCCCTTCTGACGGATGTGTCTTTCGTTGATCCCGCGGAGGGCATTCGCTTCCGCGGCATGTCGATCCCTGAAGTGCTCAAAAAACTGCCGAAGGCACGCGGCGGGAAGATGCCGCTCGTGGGCGGCCTGTATTACCTGTTGATGATCGGTGAAGTGCCGACCAAGGAACAGGCAATGGAAGTGGAAGCAGAATGGGCAAAGCGTGCCACTGTCCCTGATTATGTATTCAAGATGCTCAAGTCCATGCCGAAAGAGACTCACCCGATGACTCTCTTCTCGCAGGCTGTACTTGCACTGCAGAATGGCTCCGTCTTTGCAGCGAAATACCACAGCATGAAAAAGGATGCATATTGGGAGGCAGCACTCGAGGACAGCCTGGACCTCACTGCGAGACTCCCGATCATCGCAGCCTACATCTACCGCATGAAATACTTCGGTGAAACATCCAAGCCGAAATACAATGCCAGACAGGATTACGGTTTGAATTTCGCCCGTATGATGAAGGTGGCAGACAAGAAGGGTTATGCAGAACTGGCCCGCCTGTATTTCATTCTGCACAGCGACCATGAATCAGGAAACGTTTCGGCACACACGATGCACCTGGTCGGTTCTGCGCTTTCCGATCCTTATCTCTCCTTCTCTGCTGCATTGAACGGTCTCGCCGGTCCGCTGCATGGACTGGCAAATCAGGAATGCCTCGGCTGGTTGATCGAAGTGAAGAACAAGTTTGGCGGCGTTCCCACCCGCGATGAACTTTATAAATTTGCATGGGATACCCTCAACAGCGGACACGTTATCCCGGGGTACGGACACGCCGTCCTGCGCGTTCCCGATCCACGCTATATGGCACAGATGGAATTTGCCAAGAAGCGCTTCCCCGATGACGAGCTCCTGCGCCTCGCGGATATGGTCTTCGACGTGGTTCCGCAGGTCTTGAAGGAGCAGGGCAAAGCCAAAAATCCTGCCCCGAATGTGGACGCCATCAGTGGCACGCTGCAATACTATTATGGGGTACGCGATTTCGATTTCTATACCGTCCTGTTTGGTATCGGTCGCGCGTTGGGTGTCACCCCCAACTATGTATGGGCACGTGCACTGGGTATGCCGATCGAGCGCCCGAAGTCACTCACAACCAGGATGTTGGAAGATGCGGTTGCGAAGGCTGCACAGCCTGCCTAGCTAATTTCAGTAAATCACGATTTTCATGTCACTCTCCCGAAGGACACACCGCATGATTTTTGGTTTGCGTGAGCAAACCATAGCAAATCACGGTGGGTGCAGGTGTCGGGACGATGCCGTCTCGCACCGACGTGCTCGCGGCACGAACGGTGTGAGCGAGCGCTCGCTGCGAACGA
>JBDTPH010000050.1:0-23454 GCA_039932795.1 Chloroflexota bacterium | reverse complement strand
AGCGAACTGGGTGAGGTGCGCGAGATCAAAATGGGAGCGCGCATCCGTGCAGCCTTTTGCAGCATCTCGGAGCTGATGCGTCCGGTAGTGATCAGTATCCTTGTCTCAGGCCAGACGTTATTCATCAAACACAATCCTGCGAGCTTATCGAGCGTATTGTGCCGGCCTATATCCTCCGCTGAAAATATGAGTTTTTCCCCATCACTCAACGCGGAGGTGTGGACTCCGCCCGTTTCGCGGTACAGTTCCTGCGACTCAAAAAGCATTTCCACGATCTGACCGATTGTCTCAGGCGGGAACCTGGGCTGGTCACCGCTAAATGAAACATCGACGCGCGCCAGAGCGTCCACGGCTGTGACGCCACCCGTGCAACCGGATGTCCGTCGCCAGGAGGTAGGCTGCTCCACCGTTCGATTCAGCCACACGTCCACATTATCGCCATGTTCACAGAGACGCACATCCTCCACTTCATCCATCGTTTCGATGATGCCTTCATTGAAGAGAAACCCAACCGTCATCGCCTCCAAATTGACCGGTGTGCACATGAACGTCAGCCACACTTCGCCATTGACGGTCAAAGAAACGGGTGTCTCAACAATGGTCGCGGCATCGTGCTGCTCCCATTTTTTGAACTCATACTTCTTATACTGGATTGATTTTTGTGGTGTGACCATAATGTCTCTCTTTACGACTAAAGTCGTTATCACAGGCTATTTCAAAACATCGTATAGCGCTGATGAAAAGTCCTTCATATCTTATCCCAATTTTCCGGTAATATGGGTGGCGACCAGCCTGGCTCGGGCATCCTGCCTAGCCATGAACCATCAACTGGATATAAACGTTGTTCAAGCCTCCCCCAGGATATCCTTCCCTGCCGCGTCAATTTCTCTTGTCCATTCAGGAAGGATGATTTCATGGTCAATTGCCTTTTGATAATCTTCCACATCTTTCCATTCATGGCTGAAATCAGGATTGATGATGAGGTCCAGGTCCAGGTCCAGCGTATCGACTCCGTAATGGCTTCGTCTGAACGGCAGCTGAAAATTTATGTAATGGCATAGAAATTCATTGCTCTGATGAGCCCAAAAAAGAATCATGGAATAATACTTTTGAGGTTCAAAGAGAAGCAAAAGACGATTCGTTCGCCACGTATATTTTGTCAGCTTCCAATCTCAATTAATAAAATCCCAAAGGCGATTACCCTTATTCTTCCCAGCGGGATATGTCTCCTCGGCAGCACATTCAGTTCCCGGAAGGAGAGTCAACATGATCTCTTCCGGACTATCTTTGACAAGTATCGTCGGTTGGACATGCCAGATGCGTTCCCTGTAGAACCCTCTCCATGCAATCATGTCGCCTGGTTCCCACATTTTATTTTCCCTTCTCTGAGTTGCGATGAACCTTATGGAAGATATCCGGGTCAGCCAGGAAGGCGCCTAGACACGAATCCGTGCACAGATAGATCGTCCGCCCGCGATATTCGGTCCGCGGATAGTACACAGGGTCGGCATCCCGAAAGATGCGCCCACACAGGGTGATGAAGGGTTTGTTTTTCCTTCGCAATTGTGTTTGTTCAGGCATGGAAAACTTTATTTTGCAGGTTGAACCTCTGCAATGAATACCTCAAATGGACTGATGGTCAGTCCACGCGGGGCTTTGGTTGTCAGCAATCGCTCGGCGCTGGAGAACAGGATGCGCAGATTCTGTCCCTTGATCTCCTTCACACGTGAGAAATCGAGTTCAAGGGCCCGCTCGGAAAAGTTAAGCACAACCAGCACAGTCTGCTCAGGATGAGTGGAACGCAGGAAGGCAAAATACTCTTCTGACGTGTTGTTAAGCGGAGTGTAATCGCCTTCGATAAGCGCGGTTGCATGCTTGCGCACCTGCAGCAAAAGCCTATAGTAATTCAGTAGAGAATTCGGATTGTGTTCCTGATCACGCACATTGATGCCGCGCTTGTAATCGGGATTCATGGGCAGCCACGTCTCTATATTGAAGGGAGAGAATCCGCCGTTGGGATTATTGGACCATTGCATGGGTGTGCGATTTTTGTCGCGGCTCATTTCTCCTGCACGAAGGGCGGCCTCTGCTGCCGGAACATTCAAATCATTGACGAGACTGTTGTAATACCAGGTTGCCATTGTGTCGCGCAATTTGGTCGGCTCGGTGATGATATGGTCTGTCATGCCGATCTCTTCGCCGTTATACAGGAATGGAGTCCCTTTTAGCGTCACTACCAGCGCAGCATGCAGGCGCGCCAGTTCGGCGTCGTGCTGTCTATCTCCGAAGCGGGTGTGGATGCGGGAACAGTCATGATTGCCGAGCGTGTTGCACGGCCAGCCTTTAAACGGAAGTGCTTCCAGCCGCGACAAACGCTCCTTTTGGTTGGAGCGGATATGGATCGACGTAATGCGCTCCGTCCGCATGAGGGGAAAGTTGAAGACGAGATGAAGCTCATCGTTACCGTTCCCCATGTAGTCGATGTTGTCATCTTCACCGACGAGCATGCGGTCGCCGTCGTATTCATCGAGCACGGCGCGCAGTTCCTTCATGAGGTCATGCAGGCCGGGCCCGCCCCATTGATTTTTGAACATGTCGTGCCAGTATTTCTCGACCTGTGCTTTTTCCCCCGTAGTCTGTGCGAGCTCAGATGCGCGGCGTAATTGTGCCAGATTCATCGGAACGTCATGCGGAGTCAGGTTTGGATCTTCATAGATGGTACCGAGGGCATCGAGACGGAAACCATCCACGCCGAGATCGAGCCAGAAACGAGCCGCGTCCCACATGGCTTTTTTCACGTCAGGGTTTCGCCAGTTGAGATCGGGCTGCTGCTTCATGAAGTAGTGATAATAGTATTGGCCGCGCTCAGGCGCGTAGGTCCAGGCGTCGCCGTCGAAGCAGGATTGCCAGTTGTTGGGCGGCGTATCCGCCCACACATACCAATCGGCTTTCGGGTTATCGCGGCTGGACTTTGACTCAAGGAACCAGGGATGCTCATCCGAGGTGTGATTCAGCACGAGGTCCAGAATAACGTGGATGCCGCGCCTGTGTGATTCGGCGAGAAACGTCTTGAAGTCATCCAGTGTGCCGTATTCGGGCGCGACATCTGTGTAGCTGGAGATGTCGTAGCCGCAGTCCCAGTTGGGGGAGGGGAAGTGGGGCGAGATCCAGATGGCATCGATTCCAAGAGCGGTGAGGTAATCCAGCTTCCCGGTCATCCCTTTAAAATCACCAATGCCGTCACCATTGCCATCCGCGAAACTGCGGGGATAAATTTGATAGAATACCGCGGTTTGCCACCATTTGAGTTTGGATGTTTGCATTTGATTCCCTGTCTGTGTAAAGTATTTGGAAGCGCGCTCTTGGTCGTTATGGTTTTGTCAATCGAGTTGAAGCCTGCCAACTGCTTTCACGCATGGTCTTGAAAAGACGTCGTCTTCATGTGGCGCGTCAGGGAGTTCGGATGTCAGGTCCTGCCCGGGAAAGTGGAGTTGTTCGTGCAGGTCGGTGCGCCATTTCGGGCAATCCGTTACGTCATAAACGATTCCGCTGAAGGCGATCAGCTTGCGGGTGCCGCGTTCGCCTGTGGCGCGGCGCAGTTCCATTTGTGTGATGATGTGGTCGGGGATGTTCATTGGCGTGATTATACAGGAATTGGCACCCAAAAAAATCTCCTGAAAACTCAGGAGATTTTTTTGGTTTGGATCTTTTACTTTATCTGGATGTTGTTCATGGAGTTGTCGAACTCTCCAATTTGGACTGGTGAAAGGATTTCACCTTCGGCGGCAGCTGTTGTTTTACCGCAACTGCGTGCCAATCTTGTTTTTGTACCGGTCCGCGTGTATTTGACATCACACTGCCAGCGGCCTTGCGTGGAAAGGGATAAGGTGAATTGATCATTATTTGGCTTGTAGACACCGGTCCCTGTCATCACGAACTCGTTCGCGAAGGAGCATTCGTTCAAAGTGTAGGCGTATCTGTCTCCGTTCGGTTCGAAGGCAAGCGTACCACCGAGTGGACAACCAACCTGCGTGGGAGTCAATCCGTCCCAATAATAGTATTCGGGCAGATAACTGATCTCTGTTTCCGTCCAGCCAAGCGCATCCATTAGGTTATCAAATTCGGACGCATCGATGGGTGAGATGGGTACATAATCTTCGACGATCACTCCTGGACAAGTCGTGACCCTTTTCGCCGGGACTTTGCCATTCACGAGGAAGTTGGTCACCAGGTTATCGGGACATTTATTGCCCCATCCGTAGATCACATGCGGACCACCTTCCTGGGTGATCAAGTATCCCTTTTTCAGGTGCTGATATACGCTGATGGCGTTGCCGACCGGGGTAGCCGGGTCTGCGGTTGCGTTGAGCACCAGTGTCGGAATACCGTGAGCGGTCAACGGCTCAGGACGCGTCAGATCGGTGGTCGCGTTGGGCCAGAATACACAGGGCATGTCACCATAGAAGACCGATCCCAGGCGCGGGATGAAGGGGACAACCTGATCACCGATCTCAAAAAAGTTCTCAACCTTTTGTTCCGTTGTATCGCCCGGATACCCATAGTCCTGACATTCAACTGCATAGAAGATCGCATCCGAATAGGACGGATCGGGGATGACTTCGAACGTTTGCGGATCAACACCCAGGGAGATATTAAGCAAGCGGGCCAACGGGGCCAGACTTCCGTAGGATGCGGAAGCAGTGAGTGCGCGATTGAACATCATCCGGTCTGCCTCGGTATACATTTGGCCGGATGCCACTACTTCCAGATCTCCAAAGGTGAATTCGCGTTGAGCAAAACCTCCCTCAGGCAGAGGAAAATCATAGAGGACCGGGGCATCCTCCAAGACCTGTGCCACGTAATCATAGGCATCTACGGCATTGCTGATGGACTCAAGCTCAGGCTGTGCAATGCGAATGCCATTCCTCAAATCTTCAACGCAAATAGGATCGTTATTACATGCTTCGAGGGTGGCGGTCAGCGTGTCGTTGAATGCCTGCGCCTGTTGGGCATAAAACTCAAATCCGTTCAAGGTTAGATCCACGGTACCATCGAGGATCATACCGGCCAGATACCTGCCGAATTTCGTTGCATAGGTTTGGGCGTATTGCGTACCGTAGCTTTCGCCGTATAACCAGAACCTGTTATCCTTCATTAACCTGCGGAAATAATCGAGATCCTCCACAGCCTGATCCGTACCCAGATAGGGCAGGAGCTCCTGATTGCTTAATTCGTTGACACAACCTTCAGCAAAAGTACGCGCCGAGTCAACCAGGGATAGCCTCTGGTCGGGTGTTTCCGTACTTCCATCCCTTCGATAATACTGCACGGCGGACTGAGGACAGGCCAATCCTCCCGAAAGCCCAACACCGCGTTGATCGAAGAAGACAACGTCAAAGCGTTTGAGGATATTTTCGCTATAGCCACTGGAGTAACTGTCTGCCAGTGATATACCTGCCGTTCCTGGACCACCCGTGGCTACGACAAACATCCCTTTCCGCTGGCCGGAAGCAGGCAGTACAGCAAACGTGACCGGGATCGTGCGCGTATCCTGCGGATCAAAGTGGTCCAGCGGTACGTCTATAGTGACACACGTAAAATAACTATCATTTGGACAGGGATACCCACCCAATTGTTTTAGTATTTTGACGGTATTCGTTCGTGAAACTGGGACCGGTGAAGCTGAATTAGGAAGTGCTGTTCCGGCAAATGATGATACGAAAAAGACAACAACCAGAATCCACCTTATAGTTAGAGACTTCAAGGATTTCATGGTTCCTTCCTTTCAAGAAAGATGATCTCAACGCCTGCGCCCTCTGAATCCATTATATAGGAAAATTTGACAAAGGCAATATGACCATAGAACAAAACCTCCTGAAAATTCAGGAGATTTTCCATTTTACTCTGTCAGGTCAACATCGCCTGTAGTGTCTCTGCGAGCAATCGCCTGTTGTGCGCAGGGATGATCCTGATGAGATTATTTTTTATCGGATGACTAGCGATCTCATCTGCGAGACGCCCCGTTCCCGCCAGAACAATCAGAGGACGTTCTGCTCCCAGCCCTTCCTCCACATCCATTCGCGAAACTTTCCCACCATTTGCCAGCACAGTCACAGATTTGTTTTTTCCTGTCGCGATCATTGTAGCTGTGCGGACGATCCATTTGGTTTCGTCCCCAAACTCATTTCCAGGGACAAGAATGAAATGGGAGTAATGAGATTCCAGTTGCTCCCTTTCATTACCCGACAACGGAAGAGTTCCAGTCCTTGGGCCTTCGGGCCATGTGACGATCCCCTCCGGAGCAATCCCTATTAATGGGAATTGATAACCGTTACGGTTGCGGGACTTTCCAATGGCTGCCATTACGCCGACATCGGTTCCCCCGCAGATGACTGCTGCATCCAACACTTGCGCAGTTTTGGCGATCACATCGATCGCCTGAATTGTCACATTCGTATGTTCGGGCAGGATATGGCCCCCAATTAACACGATCACCGGGCGATCCATCAGCCCCATTTGCGTCACAGTTTGTTCGAGTTCCTCAATGTCATTAGGTAAGGCGCAAAACGCAAAATTGTTTTTTCCGAAAACAATCTTCTCAATTTGCAGGAATTTATTCATGGAGGCACCTCTACTCCATTAACGATGAAGACATTTTGCTGTTACAGAAAGGAAAGTTGCTCACGGTTACGGCGCAGGCTATACACTGCCCTCTTTTTCACGGTGGGAATATCTGTCTCAGATCATTCATCCACACTGATGGCACAAGGAATTAACGAAAGCCAGACAAGCAAATGCAGATTTGCCCACAAGACAGAGCCATTGACTTTTTCAACTGCCTGCCACAAATGGTGGTGATTATTCCAGTACATGCCAGGAAAGATAAAACTCAAAATATGGCTGCCAAACTTCGGCAGGAGAGGAAGAAGCGCGGCTGGAGTTCCTTCCTCCGGCGCCCTCAACTCCAACACCATGATCGTAATAATGATTGCCAAAACGCCATCGCTAAAGGCTTCGAGTCTTCCTTTGCTCATGTTTGTGTTCCTGATAGCTTAATGAAACTGGGAGTCCAAGAAACGTTCCAAACCGTTTCGCCGCATCTGCAACAGCCTGTTTTTCAGCATCTGTCAGCTTTGTGATGAGACTGGCTTCCACAAGGACTTCATTCTTATGTAGTATGCGTTTCCAGCCACCAACCAGCTGTCCATCCAGGATGATGATATGTGCAATCAGCGCGGGATTGTCCTTCTGTATCCCCCGCCTGCAGGGCAACCCTCCCAATCGCGCTGCGATCTTTGAATCCGATAAAGAATTCATCATAGTTGGGGAGCAGGTATGCAGTGAGAGATTTTTTCCTGTTGATTGGCTTCGTTTCCTTGTACCAATAGGTTTGGCCGTCTATCACGTTGCTCACAAACTTTGACTTGACCATCTCAATCCCAAGTCGTGCATCCGTAATTGTCAACCCTGACCATACGCCAAAATCCTGTAACGTCGCCGGTCCATAACTTTGAAAGTATCGCGTCACCAGTTCCGCCAGTGCCTCATCACGGGTCAATACTTTGGCTGCGGGTACGCGTTCTTCGAGCAACGCATACGTAAATTGTTTAGCATGTCTTGGACCGCTGCAAACGACCCCATCCAATTCGGCGTGCATCATGATGTGACCCAGTCGCAATGTATCTGTGTTGATGCCACTTTTTTGAAGCGCAGACCCCAATTCGGCGCGTGTCATTTGTTTTCCACCCCGCAATGTCTTAATCAGTGCTGTGTTGCTTTTCTTCAATGTGATCGTATCCAATTCCAATTGGCGATCCATGTATGTCATCAGAGCACGGACGCGCGGCGCTGTCAGCTCGAGCATCCAGCGGATATCGTCAGGTGTAACAAAATGCCAGGTGGGCCTCAGCAGGTGTGTGCGTAGGATCGAGCCGTCTGTCATGGCTTGTTCGAGCATGGCATCCGTGGCACCCTTCATCCGTTGACCGATTGCCCATTTCGCACCGGCATAATCCTGAGCCTGGACCGCGCCGAGCCAGCTTACTACATTGGCTGGAGTATTTAGTTTACTTCCTGACAAGCGCTGATTTTGTAACCGATAAAACACAATATCCAAAGCCATGCAAACCATCCTATTCAAATGTCAAAAGTTAATTGCAAATAGCTTTAATTCGATGTCATCCTGTGATAGCCTGACCATCTTCTCGAACTTCATGCCTATCTTTTCGAGCACGCGGATGGACCCGAGATTCTCGGGGTCAGTAATGCCAACAATGCGCTTCAGGCCGATGACATCCTGTGCAAACTGCTTCACCGCCAACGCGGACTCGACCGCGTATCCCTTGGACCAGAATTTTGGAAGGAACGCATAGCCAATATCCACATCCTTGAGTGTTTTGCGCTTGATCAATCCACAGATACCAATCGACTCGCCCGTCCCCTTCAGTACAACCAGGCGCAGACCCAATCCATGTTTCGCGTAACTCGCAATCGGACCTTTCGTGATGTACACCTTCGCGCCTGCCAGAGTCCGCACCTTGCGATCGCCAATGTTGTGAATAAATGACGGATCGTTCAGCAGCTCGAGCATGAATTCCGCATCCTCTTTAGTCATGGGTCGCAGGATCAATCGATCAGTTTGAAGAGGTTTCAAGATGGAGGCGTCCAGTTATTTCTTTCCCCGATCCACGACTGCCTTGACAAGCTTGACGGCGATGCCTCCGCCGGGCACAAGCATTCCAACGGCATCGGCAGTTACATCGAAGAAAAGGTCGCGGGTGACAATGCCCCTGATTTGATCGCTCCATTTTTTGCCGCCACTGCGAATATCCCCCAGTAAGGCATCGAACTCCACTACGACGCGTTTTCCCTTGCTGGTCCACTCGTATTCAAATGCGTACACGGGACGGAAATTAAGCTCAAGGGACTCAATGTCCACACGCTCCTCGTGAATGACCTGTGCCTTGGTCACCGGTTGAATGACTTCCCCAAGCACCTGGCGGATGATTGCAGTGGCCCGCATTTGCGGTGGAACTACCAGCATTCCATCGGCAGCAAAATGCTCGAGATCAGTAATCTCTGTTTTGGTAAGGGATTGAAAGCGGCTCAAGTCTGCCTTCTGACCGGAGAGGCCGTCGAAAAAGCGGGTAACTCGATGCTCTTCCACACAATGTTCCACGCCGTTCAAGGTAAAAGATGGACTCCCTTTGGAATTGATCTTTAGCGTTTGCCCAAGCACGGTGACCTCTCGAACCTCTCCACCTTTGATGGGAATTGTGTAAACCTGTTGGCGGTCATACGCTGTATGACTTGCCGCTGTCACCATCCAGTAGGGTTCGAGACGGTTCTCAACCGAGATCATCTGGATATCAGCAGGAGTTGGGCGGGAAATCAACGTCCCAAACATCCCAGCGACAAGAGATGTCTTTTTCTTTTCTATTCGGTCATGGGCTATATCCAGCGATATCTGCGGAATAAAATAATAAGCATGTTCTTGGGCCAGGCTTATTTCCATAAGTGCTCCTCTTTCTGATAAGCGAAAAGGAATATTTTATGATCAGTTGGTCTTATTCAGCGTCCATTATAGATGCTCTTCATGAAAAGAAAAGCATTTGCCCGAATTTCTATTGTCGCCTTTTGTCGGACCTCCAGTCGCCATGTACTACCAAAATCCCTCATGGACCGCACGGGCTTCGGCGTCGAGTTCAGGTGCGGGTCCAACCACTTCAACGGATCGCTGGCTGCGAGCAAAGACCTCGCGGCAGGGGAGTGACAAATGCTCCGGCGATGGACCGATGATTTCATATAAAGCAACCTCGCTTAAAGCATAAACTATTCGTCTCACATTTCCCCAATGGATCGCGCCCGCGCACATGGCGCAAGGTTCTGTGCTGGTGTAGAGGATGCACGTCGCCAGTTTTTCAGTTGAGAAGTTTTGACCAGCAAGACGCATGAGGTTGGTTTCAGCATGACCGGTACAGTCGCGGGTAGTGACGACTGTATTCTCAGCTTGCAGCAGCACTTCATTATTTTCATCCACCAGGAGCGCGCCAAATGGATGATTACCATGCTCGCGCGCGGCTTGGGCGACTTCAATTGCAGTGCGGAGATGTTGAATATCTCTATTGTCCATGGGAATGTGCTCCTAATGCCTAATAAACTGTATCTATGGTGTGTCGATTTTCCTAATAAATTCTCCAACGGTCTTATAAGGTTCAGTACATTTATCTGGGATCGGTTCTTTCAATGGATTTACCGTGCCGCCATTGTCACCCATCACTATAGAGTCGCCGACACTTGCCAGGACCTCACCTGTTGTACTATTAATAACCTGCACAATTCCATTTTCTGTGCGGGTTGAAAATCTTGGATCCCAGATGAGCAAAAAGCTATCTTCCTTCAAAAAATCATTCACCGCATTCACTCGTAAACAGCCATTCTCAAGCACCAATTCACCCTCCATCAATGGTAAGCCAAGATAAGCGTTTGGAGGATTTATTGTTTGGGGAAAGTGGTTGCCTAGCGATGGTTCTATTTTTCCTAACTGGGGAATGGTTTCTATGATCACATAATCTGGGACCTGTAATAATCCATTTTGTACGGCGAGATCAAAGCTTGTCTTATCATCTGCCCCCACGCCCAGCCGAATATTGTTCTCGATCATATTTAATTCGAGTTCGAAGCGTATCCGCAGATCTGTAAGGGAAGATAAAATTTCCGCTTGAACCTGTTCAAGCTCTGCAAGAGATATCTTTGCTCTTCGCACGTCGAGCACGTCAGCCAATTCCCGAGTCATGTACTCTTTTTTAAGATACGGTTTGATCTTTTGACTTGGATTTTTGGTGAAAAGAACAACGACCCGGAATTCTGGTGAATGCTCGATCCAGAGACCGGCAAACGTATCTGCCTCATGTGCGCTCATGTCGGCTTGTAAAATTCCTGCCCCATCCATAATCCGGAAGCGGCCCAGCGCTTCGTCAAGACTCAGCCCCATATGTTCCGCATACATTTCTGCATCCGGATTCGTTTCCCCCAAAGAGGCTTGAATGAGGGCATTTGAGTTTTGAGTACCTCTCTCAAACAGTAAAAATGCTATGAGCAGGATGACGATGGTTACCAATATGCCAGAACGAAGCGCAGTTTTCATGATCTTCCTCGTTTGGAATGTTAATCGATCAAACATATTGTAATTAATAGGGCAGCGAATTCAAGTAGCAAAAGTCATAATCGCAATTCCAGAGAAGCCATCTGAAAATCTTGTTAATCGAACTAATCTTTCTTTGTCCTTCTTCCCTTATAATGGGCGTTGTTCGACTACCTGACTATCTAGCTAAGGGACTACATGACCACTCTAATCGAATGCATCCCCAACTTTTCTGAAGCGCGGCGACCGGAGATTATTGACCAGATCGTCGCTGCCATCACCTCTGTCGAAGGCGCGCGCCTGCTTGACCGTTCCTCCGACCTGGATCATAACCGTACGGTGATCACCTTGGCAGGTCCGCCGTTTGCGGTGGAGGAAGCCGCATTCCGCGCCATCAAGACTGCCGCCGAACTGATCGACCTCAACAACCACAAAGGCGAGCATCCGCGCATTGGTGCAGCAGATGTGGTCCCGTTCATCCCGCTATCCGATGCAACGATGGACGATTGTATTGCCATTGCCAAACGATTAGGTCAACGTGTCGGCAGCGAGCTCAGCATCCCGGTCTATTTGTATGAAGCGGCGGCCACACGTCCCGAACGCGCCAATCTCGAAAATATCCGCAAAGGTCAGTACGAGGGACTCAAATTTGTCCTGACCGAAGGTGAAGGATCCGAGGAATACAATCAACGTATTCCCGATTTCGGCCCCGCAAAACTTGGTACAGCGGGAGCCACGGTGATCGGGGCGCGTAATCCGCTTGTGGCATTCAATGCCTATCTCACTACCAGTGATGTGGAGATTGCAAAGAAAATTGCCAAAGCCATTCGGCATTCGTCCGGCGGGCTCCGCTATGTAAAAGGACTCGGACTGCTTGTGGAAGGACGCGCCCAGGTTTCGATGAATCTCACGAACTTCCGCGAAACACCCATCGCCCGCGTTGTGGAAACTATCCGGCGTGAGGCGCAGCGATATGGCGTTGGAATTCATCATACCGAACTTGTTGGGCTTATCCCCCAGGACGCGCTGACGGATGCCGCGGTCTGGTATATGCAGCTTGATCAGTTCGACAAGGCTCAAATTCTGGAGACCCGACTCTTCGAATCGCACACATCCACCCCAGCCGAGAACGGGCCCTCGTTCCTTGAAGAATTGGCCGCCCCGACACCTACGCCCGGAGGCGGCTCCGCCGCGGCATACGCGGGAGCCATGGGTGCCGCGCTTGTGGCAATGGTCGCGGGGGTGACGATCGGGAAGAAAAAATATGCCGACGTGGAAGCCGAGATGCAGGCAATACGAGTGGTGGCTGAAAACCTCCGCAAGGAATTAACACAAGCCGCAGATGACGATGCATCTGCGTTTGAAGCGGTGATGGGAGCTTTCAGACTATCGAAGGAAAGTGAAGAGCTGGCCGCTGTGCGCCAATCGGCGATTATCAGTGCCACGCTCAATGCAGCGCATATCCCTTTGCATGTCGCTGAAGATGTTGTCAAGGTGATGGAGCTTGCCCTCAAATGTGCCCAGCATGGTATCGTTAACGCCGTCAGTGATTCGATGTCCGGCTTTGCCATGGCCCGCGCCGCATTGACTGCCGCGGGCTATAATGTGAGAATCAACATCAACTCACTGGAGGATAAATCTGTGGGGGATCGGATGTTGAGCGAGTTAAAGGAACTCGAAGCAACGGCAGACGAGGTTGAAAAAGAGATCCGCAAGACGATGAGCGAACGCGGAGGGATCTAGCATATCATTGCGAGCGCACTTTGCTTCGTTGCACTATGGCCCCCTCGCAACAACATTGTGGTTTCCATGAAGCGAATTTCGAAACTCCTCTTCTTCCTTTTGTTTATGGTCTCGTGCGCGCCCATTCAAACGGCTCCAAATTCCCTTCCTGCCACGCCTACACTGGTCGAATTCCGGCCAACATTTACAGTCACCTCGCCCTCGCCAACTTTCACATCTGTGCCTGCCTCACAAACAGCCACGCCGCAGGTTTGTGATCCATTCAGCGCGGATTTTTGCATCACCAAAGGTCATCTCCTGTTTCAGCGACCGATTAAGCCGCCTGCGAATGCTGTCATAGATATATCGTATCTATACGGAACAACCGCCAGAGACGCGCGCGATCCGCATCATGGTGTCGAGTTTGTGAATAAGTTCGGCACGCCTGTATACGCTGCCGGGGACGGGGTTGTCGTCTTTGCAGGTGCAGATCAGGAAGCAGTATATAGTCCCTGGCCAAATTTTTATGGCAATCTGGTTGTGGTCAAACATGCGGATGACCTATATACGCTATATGCTCATTTGTCCAGAATCACTGTAGAGGCGGGACAAACGGTTCTCACAGGGGACCAGATCGGCGAAGTAGGACAATCCGGTGTGGCGATCGGGAGTCACCTCCATTTTGAAGTCCGCCATGCGGATGTAGAGGATTATTTTTCGACAGAAAACCCTGAACTGTGGCTGGCTCCCAATCCAGATGAAAACGGAAATGCATTTGGGGTTATGGAAATTTCGATAGTTGACGGGGAAGGTCATCTAATTAACTATACAGAATTTACTGCCCAGTTCTTTTTGGAAATCGGCCAACCTTCGAGCAGAACGTATTATGGGGCTACCTACTCCAACGACATGTTGAATGGAACAGAAAACGCGGCATTGGGAGACATGCAGGCAGGTTATTATCGTATCGTTTTGAAATACAACGGTCAGTTCTATGAACGCTGGGTTGAAGTAGAATCAGGGGAAGTAACACAAGTAGTAATTGTCGTGAAATAAGGGTAATACCACCTCAAAATTCAAAATGGAGAGAAAATGGGACTCAAACCTGATCACTGGATCCGCAAGATGGCGCATGAACATCGTATGATCGAACCGTTCGAAGAGAAACAGGTCCGCAATGGGGTTGTCTCCTATGGCTTGTCATCGTATGGCTACGACGTCCGTGTGGCGGATGAATTCAAGATCTTTACAAATGTCTTTTCTGCTACGGTTGACCCGAAGAACTTCGACACGAAATCCATGGTGGATTACAGGGGCGACGTGTGCACAATCCCGCCCAATTCGTTTGCACTGGCGCGGACCATCGAATACTTCCGTATCCCCCGCAAAGTGCTGACAATCTGTCTGGGAAAGTCCACGTATGCGAGGTGTGGCATTATCGTCAACGTCACGCCGTTCGAGCCTGAGTGGGAGGGCTTTGTCACGTTGGAAATCTCCAATACGACTCCCTTGCCAGCAAAGATCTATGCCAATGAAGGCCTGGCACAGGTCCTTTTCTTCGAAGCGGATGAGGAATGTGAAATCTCGTATGCCGATAAAAAGGGAAAGTATCAGAAACAACAGTCCATTGTCCTGCCGAAGTTGTAGATGTGTAGGCTAAACAGACAAGCCGATGAAATTTCATCGGCTTGTTGATTTAAACACAAGAAAAGGAATTACTTTTTCTCGGCATCGTATGACTTCACATCAGCCATCGCTTTTGGAACATTGACAAACGGCAATATGATCAAACCAGCGATAAAGTAGAAGATGAGCGCCAGGATGCCATATCGCAGGCTGCCAAATATTTGATTCGCCAGTCCAAAGACCAGAGGACCTGTCCATGAAGTGCCGCGTTCGCTTACTTCGTAGAAGGAATAGTATTCAGCTTCTTTTCCCTTAGGGATCATCTGTGCGAAAAGGCTGCGACTAATGGCTTGCGATCCGCCCAGGACTACTGCGATGAAAATGCCCAGGATGAAGAATTCCGTGATTCTATTATCGCCTCTTAAGCCGCTGTAGGCATAAATAACCACGCCCGACCAGATAATAAGGCTGACAATAATGGATTGCTTTGCCCCAATCCATTTTGCGAGTTTGCCCCAGAACAGTGCTCCACCGAATGCCACGAATTGGATCATCAGAATTAATGCAATAAGAGTATCTTGTGGCAATTCAATTCCACCGCGGGCTAGCGGCGCAGCAGCGAATGTCGATGAAACTGCAATGACAGTTTGGATTCCGTCATTGTAGAGGAAATATGCCAGCAGATACTTCAGCGTTTCAGGGAAATGTTTGATCTCGCGGAAGGTGTTTCCCAGTTGTTTGAAGCCCATACTGACATATGTCTGACCAACGGGAAGCGGCCGTGCGGCGTGACGCGGTCGCAGGCGTGACCACGTGAGAAACGAAAATCCCAACCACCAGATACCGGCTGATGCCAGATTGATTCGGACTGCCAGGTCGCCGGGCACGCCAAGGTCCTCACTAAATATGAAGAACGCAAGATTTAGAGCGAGCAGAATTCCGCCTCCCAGATATCCCATGGCCCAGCCATATGAGGAAACCCGGTCACGTTCCTCTTCACTTGCAATATCAGGCAGATAGGCATTATAGAAAACAATTGCAGCGCCGAAGGCAAGGTTGGCGATAATGAATAACACACCTCCCAGCCACCACAAATTCCCTGTAATGAAGAACATCATAATCGTTGCAATTGCGCCGATGAATGCAAAGATCTGCATCATGCGCTTGCGTAAGTGCGAATAATCCGCGATGGCTCCTAGAATGGGTAGGAAAAGAACTTGAAGACCCACTGAAAATGAAATGCAGTAGGGAAGGAATGAATCGGGTGCAACAGGGATTCCAAAGAAACGAGCGAGACCATCAGGATATGCTGCTGCTGCCGTTGCTGCAAGGGAAGCGATGTAAGGTCCGAGGAATACCGTCCCCACTGTCGTGCTAAATGCTGAGTTTGCCCAGTCGTACATGGCCCAGCCAAAGATCTCTTTTCTGTCATTGACCGTTGTTTGTGGTGTTGCCATGATGCCTCCGAATTAGTATATTTGTGGCTTTAGATTCAAAACCCCATGCAACCGTTTCAAGTTGCGAAAACCCGGGAATATGATAGAATCAAAATAGTCAGGTTATGGGAAAGGGGAAGAAAACTAAAGTAAAAAATCCCTTGCGCATATATAAATCTTCATATATAATTATTCTTTGCTATCCCGCCAAATCACGCGGGATGTATTCGTGTGTATACTGCTTCCTGCAAGATCTCCTCAATTTGAATTGCATCTGTTACTTGGCAAGCACTAAATTTTGGAATTGGAAGCGGTACTTCGTAACGGCGCACATACCCAAGGTTAGGAGTGAACCGAATGTCTTCTTCTTTACCACGCAAGAGTTATGCGCGTATTCCCGTCAACATTAAACTTCCCAATCTAATTGAAGTGCAACTGGATTCCTTCGAGCGGCTTAAGCGCGAAGGGCTTGGCGATCTTTTTCATGAGGTCTCGCCAATCGAGTCCTACAACAAGGGGATGAAGCTGTATTTCCCCAGCCGAGGCGCTGAGTCGAAACAATGGGGCCTCAAGTATTGGTTTGGTGATCCCAAACATAATATTGAAGAATGTGTCGAGCGTGATCTAACATACGCCAGTCCGCTCTATGTTTCCGTATTGCTGGCCGGCCCTGATGTTCCGGAACCGATCAAACAGGATATATTCCTCGGCGACTTCCCTGAAATGACTGATAAGGGAACATTCATTATTAATGGTACAGAGCGCGTTGTGGTCTCACAGTTGATCCGTTCCCCAGGCGTCTATTTTGAAGCACCTACGGATCGTGCCACGGGACGTCTGCTCGCCATGTCCAAACTGATTCCAGACCGCGGCGCGTGGATGGAATTTGAAACTCGTAAATCCGATTACATCATTTTGAAATTTAACCGCAAGCGAACCGTTCCCATTACGGTTTTCCTGCGCGCTTTGGCTGCTGTCAGCGATGGCATCAAAGATACGCCGCTGAAGACCGGCTCTGATGAAGAATTGCTTTCCCTTTTCCAGGATGTGGATAACAACCCCGAACGCCTCTTCGTTGCATCCACTCTCAAACAGGAACCTGAGTGGGATCTTTCTGGTGGGCTGTCGATCGCAGAAGCCGCGTTGATCGAGTTCTTCAGAAAAATGCGCCCAGGCGACCCCGCCACGCTTGAGAATGCGCGGCAGTTCCTTGAGGAGCAGTTGTTCGATCAGCGTCACTATGACCTTGAGCGGGTGGGTCGTTACAAGTTGAACCAAAAACTCGATTTGACCGTCCCGATTCCGCATCGCACTGTGACCAAGCAGGATGTGATCCGTTTGCTCCGAAGAATGATCCAGATCAATAACGCAATCGAAAAGCCGGATGATATCGACCATCTGGGAAATCGCCGCGTTAAGACGGTGGGGGAGTTGATCCAGAACAAATTGCGGATCGGCCTGCGACGCATGGAACGTGTCATCAAGGAGCGTATGTCCATTCGTGATCAGGAGCAGCTGTCTCCTGTGACGCTGGTCAATATCCGTCCTGTTGTGGCAGCTTTGCGCGAGTTCTTTGGCTCATCCCAGTTGTCGCAATTCATGGATCAGACCAATCCACTTGCTGAACTGCGCCACAAGCGCACGCTTTCGGCGCTTGGCCCTGGCGGTCTGCGGCGTGAACGTGCAGGCTTTGATGTGCGCGACGTGCACCATTCGCATTATGGACGCATCTGTCCAATTGAGACACCTGAAGGTCCAAACATTGGTTTGATCGGACGTCTGGCTTCATTTGCCCGGGTGAACGAATATGGTTTCATTGAAACACCCTATCGTAAGGTGTACAGAACCATGCCAGGCGACGATGAGCGTCTTGAAGGCCGTACCCTGCGTGAAAACGTTGTTGATCCAAAGTCCGGAGAAGTGCTATTCAAGAATGGTGAGACAATTGATGCGAAAATGCTTAAAAGGATGGCCAAGATTGGCAATCCTGTCAACATTGTTCCATATATTACTGATCAATTCGATTATCTCTCGGCTGACGCAGAAGATAAATATGTAATTGCGCAGGCAAATGCGCCGTTGACTAGCAATAAGGAATTTGTACGCGACCGTGTGTCCTGCCGTTATCACTCGGGTTTTATTTTCTCCCACCCAGAGTCAGTCGATTACATGGATGTCGCTCCACATCAGGTTGTGGGTATCAGCGCAGCATTGATACCGTTCCTTGAGCATGATGATGCCAACCGCGCGTTGATGGGATCAAATATGCAGGCGCAGGCGGTTCCGCTCGTGCGTCCTGAAATTCCTCTTGTTTCAACGGGTATGGAATATCATGCAGCTCTTGACTCGGGTCAGGTTGTAGTAGCAGAAGCTGATGGCGAGATAACATCTGTTACGGGTAACTCAATTACCGTCAAGGAAAGAGGCGGTATGCGCACGTATCAACTGCGCAAGTATCAGAGATCCAATCAGAGTACCTGTATTGACCAGCGTCCCGCAGTCGTGAAGGGACAAAAGATCAAAAAGGGTGACATCATTGCTGATTCTTCTTCCACGGAAAGCGGGCAACTTGCCCTGGGGCAAAACGTGGTTGTGGCGTTCCTTTCATGGGAAGGCGGAAACTTCGAAGACGCAATCTTGATCTCGGAACGACTTGTCCAGGAGGATCGCTTCACGTCTGTCCATATTGAAAAGTATGAAGTTGAAGCACGTGACACCAAATTGGGTCCTGAGGAAATTACACGTGATATTCCGAACGTCGGTGAAGACGCAATCAAGGATCTTGATGAAAATGGAATTATCCGCATCGGTGCTGAAGTGGGTCCAAACGATATCCTCGTTGGAAAGATCACACCCAAGGGTGAAAAGGAACTCACACCGGAGGAGCGGTTGTTACGCGCCATCTTCGGTGAGAAGTCGCGTGATGTAAAAGACACATCGCTGCGTATGCCTCATGGTGAGCGCGGCAAGGTTGTTGATGTAAAGGTCTTTACCCGCGAGGAAAATTCTGATCTTTCCGCCGGCGTGGACATGATGGTCCGTGTCTCGGTTGCCCAGCGTCGTAAGTTGACGGCAGGCGATAAGATGGCAGGTCGTCATGGAAATAAGGGCGTTGTGTCGAAAGTGGTTCCTGTCGAGGATATGCCATTCCTCGAAGATGGAACGCCTGTAGACCTCATTTTGAATCCCCTTGGTGTGCCAGGCCGTATGAACATCGGCCAGGTATTGGAAGTGCATCTTGGTTGGGCCGCAAAACGTCTCGGCTTCCGCGCTGTAACTCCGGTATTTGATGGTGCATCAGAAGAGGAGATCGAGGCCGAACTCGCGCGTGCCTGGATTATTGATCAGGCTTGGAAAGAATCCGCTGCAACCGCATGGGAGTGGATTAAACAGCAGGAATATGATCCCGAATCCATTGAAGATGACAGTGAAGTAAGGCGTATGTATCTTGAAGAGTGGTTGGGTGAGCGTGAATATGATCCTTATGATCTGAGCGATGTGGATTATGCACGTTTTGCGGCCGCATCCGAATGGCTCCGTGATCGTGGTTATGATCCCGAAACAATCTTCCATCCCGAAAATTTGGATCCGCTTAACCGCCAGGTCTACGACTCTGCAGCAGTAAGCGCCTGTCTTCGCCTGTGGATCGAGAGTGAAGGTCACACTGGCCGAATTGCTGAAGCGCGTGTCGCGGAAGTAGCGCAGGAAATTACGAATTCCACGGGCCACCCAATTCCAACATTGGGTAAACAATCCTTGCGCGATGGCAAGAGTGGTATTCCGTATGATCAACCCGTTACCGTGGGCGTAATGACTGTTTTGAAGCTTCACCATCTGGTTGAAGATAAAGTCCACGCACGTTCCACTGGACCTTACAGCCTTGTTACACAGCAGCCCCTTGGTGGTAAGGCGCAATTTGGTGGTCAGCGGTTTGGTGAGATGGAAGTTTGGGCGCTTGAGGCATACGGTGCGGCTTACACACTGCAAGAGATGCTCACCGTTAAGTCGGATGATGTTCAAGGTCGTGTCAACACCTATGAAGCGATTGTAAAAGGTGAACCGATTGAAGAACCGAGCATCCCTGCGTCATTCCGTGTACTGGTCAAAGAGCTGCAGTCACTCGGTCTTGCTGTGGAAGCGATTAATGAAGGCGGTGACATTGTCAAATTTGGTAAGGATGAAGAAAAACAACACCCACCAAAAATGGATACAGGTTTGCTGGGCATCGGAAGTAACCTGATAACCAAACAGTAATCTTGACGGCAGGGAAAGTGAGTGATAAAATTACTTTCCGTTGCCAAAAGAGAAAGCGGCAATACTCCCGCTACCAGGCATGGCACTAAAAATGAGGCCATCAGTGAATAATGATGGCCTCATTTCTTGCGAAAAATCATTGTAAAGAAAGTAATAATCGGAGGCTGATTGTGCCGACAATAAATCAAATGGTCCGCAAAGGACGCAAAAATAAGAAAGCAAAAAGCAAAGCCCCGGCTCTGCAGTACACATTAAATTCGTACAAGCAACGCCGGGTCCGTCAGGAAAAAGGCGCACCGCAGAAACGCGGCGTTTGTACTATTGTGCGTACAATGACGCCGAAGAAGCCTAACTCCGCTTTGCGGAAGATCGCACGTGTCAAGTTGACCAATGGTATCGAAGTGACAGCCTACATTCCTGGTGAAGGTCACCAGTTGCAGGAACACTCGGTAGTGTTGGTGCGTGGTGGTCGTGTGAAGGATTTGCCTGGTGTGCGTTATCACATCGTTCGCGGTTCCCTCGATACGACCGGTGTTGCCAATCGTAAGCAAGGCCGTTCCAAGTACGGCGCCAAGCGTCCAAAGTAATTTTGATGGAGTATTAAAGCATGCGCAGAGATAAACCTGATAAGCGGGAGATCCTCCCTGATATTCGTTATAACAGCATACATGTTCAGACCATGGTCCAGCATGTGCTTAAACGCGGCAAGAAAAGTGTTGCCGTAGGCCTGATCTATAAGGCTATGGATATAATTAAAGAGCGCACAGAAAAGAATCCTTTGGATGTTTTTGAAGGCGCTTTGAAGAACGTTTCTCCTGTAATGGAGGTCCGTCCTCGCCGAGTGGGTGGTGCCACCTATCAGGTGCCTATGGAGGTTTCGTCGGCCCGCCGTACTACTCTGGCGCTCCGCTGGATTTTGTCTGCGGCTCACGACCGCTCTGGAAAATCCTTTCCCGAAAAATTAGCTGGTGAATTAATGGACGCCTTTAATGAAACAGGCTCTGCCATTCGCAAGCGTGATGAAACTCATAAAATGGCAGAAGCGAATCGCGCCTTCTCTCATTACCGCGTTTAATTTGATCATATAAGAATCGTAAAGGTAACTTTAAAGAATGGCTCGTGAGTATCCGCTCGAGAAGTACAGAAATATTGGGATTATTGCCCACATTGACGCTGGTAAGACTACAACTACCGAGCGTATTATGTTTTATACCGGTAAAACACATCGTATTGGCTCGGTTGATGATGGTACAACTGTTACTGACTGGATGGTTCAGGAACGTGAGCGTGGTATTACCATTGTGTCCGCTGCTGTTTCTGCTGAATGGCGGGGCTATCAGTTCAACTTAATTGATACTCCAGGGCACATTGACTTCACAGCTGAAGTCCAGCGTTCCCTCCGTGTCTTGGATGGTGGCATTGTTGTTTTTGATGCAGTTCAGGGTGTGGAACCCCAAAGCGAAACTGTTTGGCGTCAGGCCGACCGCTATGGAGTTCCACGCATTTGTTTTGTGAACAAGATGGATCGTGTTGGCGCTTCATTTGAGCGGACCATTGAATCCATCAAAGAAAGATTGGGTGCCAACCCAATTCCAATGCAGGTCCCGATCGGCTTTGAGGCCACGTTCCGTGGGGTAGTGGATTTGCTAACCATGACAGCTATACAATGGGATGACGATCTTGGCAAGGATCCAAAGACCATTGATATTCCTGATGATCTCAAGGAACAGGCCAAGGAAGCCCGTAAGTACATGGTCGAGAGGATTGCCGAGCTCGATGATGAATTGATCATGAAGTTTCTCGATGCAGAAGAAATCACTGTCGATGAATTAAAAGCTGCGCTTCGTAAGGGCGTTCTCGCCAACCAAGCCTATCCAGTGTTTGCAGGTTCTTCTCTGAAGAACAAAGGCGTTCAGGTTTTGCTGGATGCAGTACTTGATTATCTACCTTCTCCTGCAGATGTTCCGGCTGTGCAAGCTACCGACCCAAGGAACGATGCCGTTATTGAACTTCCCGCTGAAGACAGTGCTCCTCTGAGTGCATTGGTTTTCAAGATCGTTACAGACCCCTATGTAGGACGTTTGGCTTATGTTCGTATTTATTCCGGCGTTTTGAGCCAGGGTCAAACCGTACTGAACTCAACCAAGGGCAAAAAGGAACGTATTGGGCGTCTGATCCGTATGCATGCAGATCACCGGGAAGACGTAACCGAAGTTCGCGCAGGTGATATCGGTGCGGTCCTGGGCTTCAAGGAGAGTTTTACGGGTGATACTCTCTGCGATACCAAGGTATTGATGTTGGAGAACATTTCGTTCCCTGAACCTGTAATTTCAATTGCGATTGAGCCTAAGAGTTCAGCCGATCAGGAAAAGATGGGTGAGGCCCTTCGCAAATTAGCTGAAGAAGATCCTACATTCCGTGTGAATTCCGATGAAACTACGGGGCAAACGGTTATTAGGGGGATGGGCGAACTTCATCTTGATATTATTGTGGATCGGTTGTTGCGTGAATTCAAAGTTCAAGCGAATGTGGGGGCTCCTCGGGTTGCATATCGCGAATCCATTACCAAACCAGTGAAGGAAGTGAACTACAAATACGCCAAGCAATCCGGCGGACACGGTCAATATGCTCACGTGGTTTTTTCCATGGTACCAGGTGAGCGTGGTAGCGGTATTGTCTTTGAGAACAAAGTAGTAGGTGGCTCGATTCCCAAAGAATACATTTCACCAATTGAAAAAGGTGTACGTGAAGCTTCGGAAAGTGGTGTATTGGCTGGATATCCGGTGGTTGACTTGAAAGTAACGTTATTCGATGGTTCTTTTCACGAAGTTGACTCCAGCGAAATGGCATTCAAGCTGGCAGCGTCCATGGGTTTCAAAGAAGGTGTTCAAAGAGGCGCTCCCATCTTGCTTGAGCCGATGATGAAAGTTGAAGTTGTTGTTCCGGAAGACTATCTTGGTGATGTGATGGGACAGATCAACAGTCGTCGAGGTTTGATCCAGGGTATGGATGTCCGCCCTGGTAATGCGCAAGCCATCCGCGCCATGGTTCCTTTGGCTGAAATGTTCGGATACGCAACTCAACTCCGATCAGCAACCCAGGGCCGTGGTGTATTCAGCATGGAATTTGATCACTATGCGCCGGTTTCACAGTCTGTTGCGCAAGAGATTTTGAAATAATAATATAACCGCTTTTCATTATCAGAAGGAGATTCATCAATGGCGAAGGCAAAATTTGATCGGAGCAAGCCGCATCTGAATGTAGGGACGATGG
>JBDTPH010000049.1:0-6740 GCA_039932795.1 Chloroflexota bacterium | reverse complement strand
GAGATGCTTCGGGGCAGCCAACGCCCCTCAGCATGACATTTTATTCTTATCCATTGTTGACGTTAAATTAGTCCATAAATGTCATCCTGAGCGTAGCGAAGGATCTCCAGACTGGTGAAAATATGCCCCCTACCCTTTACCTTATCGACGGACACGCACTTGCATATCGCATGTACTTTGCATTAACTGCTGGCGGAAGCAGCACACGCTGGCAAACATCGAAGGGTGAACCCACCGCGGGTATTTACGGATTCGCCCGTGAGCTGATGCGCATTATCGAACAGGAAAAACCCGAATATATCGCGGTTGCCTTCGATACCGGCAAAACCTTCCGCGATGAGATCTTCCCTGCCTACAAAGGCACGCGCGAAAAAATGCCTGATGACCTGGTTCCCCAAATTGGGCGCATCCGTGAAATGGTGGATGCATTCAACATCCCACGGCTTGAAATGGAAGGCTTCGAAGCCGACGATGTTCTTGGCTCGATCGCTCGCGTTGCCAGCGAGCAGGGACTGGGTGTCAAGATCATCACAGGTGACCGTGACCTGCTGCAGCTCGTGAATGAACGCACTACGGTTTATCTGGCAGGCGATGATCAGAACTACATCAGCGATGAAGATGTCATCAAAAAGCTCGGCGTGCGTCCGAACCAGGTTGTGGATTACAAGGCGCTCGTCGGGGATAAATCTGACAATATCCCCGGTGTGCCCGGCGTCGGTGAGAAGACCGCCATTGCCCTGCTCGAAAAATTCGGGACGCTCGACAACATCTATGCACACATGGATGAAGTGGAAAATCGCTGGAAGACAAAGCTCGAGCAGAATAAAGACAAGGCATATCTCAGCTATGACCTTGCGAAGATCAGGACAGATATCAACGTCACGCTGGATCTCAAACACGCGAAAGCAGATGACCTGGATTTCGATGCCATTGAATCTTTCTTCCGGGATCTGGAGTTTCGCTCGCTTCTCAAAAATCTTGATCGGCTCTCCGGTAAGGAGACATCCGCGTCCGCGCCAGCCGCCGCCACCCCGTCCGCGGGTGGGCAGCTCTCCATGTTTGCCAATGAACCTCAACCCGTTTATACGCCAAAAGTGGATTCAAAGATCATTGTCAATATTGTGGACACATCCGAAAAACTGGATGACCTTGTCACCGCACTCAATCAGGCGAAGATCATTTCTTTTGACACCGAGACCACCTCCACCGAGGAGATGCGAGCGGATATTGTCGGCATTTCGCTATCCATCAGGGAAGGCGAAGGCTATTACATTCCAATCGGGCACACTGCAGGCACGAACCTGCCGTTTAAAGAGGTTTTATCCGCCTTGCAGCCGCCCATGACGAATCCCACGATCGGCAAGATCGCTCACAACGCCAAATATGATTACATTATTCTGGCCAAGTACGGACTCCACATCACGCCGCTGACGTTCGATACGATGCTGGCTGAATTTATTATTGATCCCGGCTCACACAATCTGGGACTCAAAAATCTTGCCTTTGTGAAACTCGGCGAAGAAATGACGCACATCGAAGAGTTGATCGGCAAAGGCAAGAAACAGATCACCATGGCAGACGTGCCGATCGAATCCGCTGCGCCCTATGCCGTGGCAGATGCAGAAAACACATTGCGGCTGCTGCCAATTTTGCAGGCGGACCTTCGCCGCGTAAACGGCACCAAACTCCTCGATGAAATTGACCTGCCGCTGACACCCGTCCTGGCGGATATGGAAATGAGTGGCATCTCGCTCGACCTGCCCTTCTTTGAAGAAACTTCGAAGCGACTCGAGAAGCGCATGGCAGAGATCGAAAAGCAGGTCTATGAATCGGTCGGCAAACCGTTCAACATTAATTCAACCCAGCAACTTTCCGATGTGCTGTTTACACGTCTCGGACTTCAGCCACCTGACAGGGGCAACAAAACTGCCAGCGGACATTTCTCCACATCCGCGGGTGTGCTTGATATGCTGCGCGGCAAACATCCTGTGGTGGATATGGTATTGGAACACCGCGAACTATCGAAAATAAAGTCAACGTATGTGGATGCGTTGCAAGCTGCCCTAAACTCAACTACTGGGTGTGTACATACCTCCTATAGCCAGATCGGCGCAGTAACGGGACGCTTATCCTCCTCGAATCCAAATTTGCAGAATATCCCGATCCGCACGGAGGAGGGACGGCGCATCCGTAATGGATTCGTCGCAGGCCAGGATAATGTCCTCCTGTCAGTGGATTACTCGCAGATTGAGTTGCGCATCGTCGCACACATGGCTCAGGACGAGGCGATGTTAGCTGCATTCCGCGCCGGGCAGGATATCCACACCACGACATCGGTGGCAATCTTCGGAGTACCTCCGGACGCCGTGACAAAGGAAATGCGCCGCCGCGCCAAGGGAATCAACTTCGGCCTCATCTATGGAATGTCCGTGTTCGGACTCACACGTTACACAGACCTGACGCTGGCAGAGGCTGAGGATTTCGTCAAAGCCTATTTCAAACAATTCCCCGGGATCAAGAAATATCTGGACGGCATCCGCAAACTCGCTGCACAACAGGGCTATGTGGAAACGCTGTTGGGACGCAGACGTTACTTCCCTGCATTGCAGAGCAAACAAAATGTGCAGATCAAGAACCGTGAGGAACGGGAGGCCATCAACGCTCCGATCCAGGGCACCGCGGCAGACATTATGAAGATCGCCATGTTGAAGATCCCACCCGCGCTCAAGGCGGCTGGGCTACGGGGCAAAATGCTCCTACAGGTGCATGACGAACTCGTGCTGGAATGTCCGCAGAGTGAATTGGAAGAGACCGCCCGCGTGGTGCAGGAAACGATGGCGAATGCCTTTCCCCTGGACATTCCACTTTCCACCGAAGCCCACTATGGAAAAAACTGGGGCGAAATGAAGACAATCTAACGCAGGGGCTGGGTCACCGCGCCCCTGCAATAAAGATGAACCCTTTGTACGGTCAATACTAATATCTCACTACGTTATAATTACAACATGCCCGGACGAGAAGATATATTCCAAAAAGCAATGAATGAAGGCCACTCTGCGGCCTGGGATCAGGAATGGTCCAAGGCTGCAGTGGCGTATCGGCAGGCCCTGCAGGAAATGCCTGACCACCCCAAAGCCCTCAACAGCCTGGGATTGGCGTTGTACCAGCAGGCCAGCTTCGAAGAGGCCCTGCAGATCTACAAGCGCGTCGCGCAGATCGTCCCCACCGATCCTGTGACCATGGAAAAACTGGCTCAGCTTTTCGAACGGACCGGGCAACTTAAAGAAGCCATCGAAGCGGCGTTTAGAGCCGCAGACCTATTCCTCAACCAGCGCGATGTGGATAAAGCCATTGAGAATTGGGTGCATGTCACCACACTCGACCCGGAACATGTTCCAGCACATTCACGCCTGGCGTTCGTTCACGACAAGCTTGGCCGCAAGGCACAGGCTGTTACCGAATATATTGCGGTAGCCAGTCTCGTGCAGCGCACAGGCAACATGGAAAAGACCAATGAGCTCATCACCAGAGCCTTGACGATCATGCCTGAAAGCGGGGAAGCAAAACAGGCACAGACTCTGCTGCGGGGCGGGCAGCTCCTGCCGAAACCATTGCGACCCAAAGGCGGGACGGGGCCCATTGCGATGGCGCAAGTCAAACAACTGGATCAGCCCAAAAAGCCGAACGATTCCGGGCTGGACCCGGTAGCTGAAGCGCGCCAAAAAGCCCTGACCCGGCTGGCAGAGATTCTCTTCGAATACTCCACCGACGATGGCGCAACAGTCCAGGTACGACGCGGGCTGCAGGCACTCATGCGCGGCACGGGACAACTCTCCATGCAGTCCTCCGAGCAGACGAAGGTTGTGCTTCATCTCGGTCAGGCCATCGACGCCCAGACAAAGGGCAACGATAATCACGCCGCGGAGGAACTCGAACATGCCCTCGAAGCGGGATTCAACCATCCGGCTCTTTATTTTGACCTGGGACTGCTCCGTTCAAAGGGAGACAGGCTTGAGTCAGCAGTCCGCCATTTACAGCACGCCGTCAAACACAATGACTTCGGTCTCGCGGCGCGGTTGCTGTTGGGGCAGATCAATCAAAAGCTGGGAAGGCTCGGACCGGCGTCCATTGAATATCTCGAAGCGCTGAGGCTTGCGGATTCGATGGTAGTCCCTCCCGAGCAGTCAGAAGAGATCAGTCAGATGTATGAACCGCTGATCGAAGTGCAGGCATCACAGACCGATCAGGCTTCCCTCAAACGTCTTTGCGAAAACATCGAGGGCATGCTCATGCGCAAGAATTGGCGCGACCATCTCCATCGGTCGCGCGAGCAAATGCCCAGGTTGCAGGAGGGTGATTTGCCCATGCCGCTTGCAGAGATCATCCTGCAGGCCCAATCCATTCAGGTGCTTGAAGCAATCAACCATGTTCACCAGCTGGCACGCACGGGACGCCTGCGCTCTGCCATGGAGGAGGCTTTCCACGCGCTGACCTATGCGCCCACGTATCTCCCCCTCCATACATTGATCGGTGACCTGCTGGTGCGCGAGAACCACACCCAGGAAGCGATTGCAAAATTCAGCACCGTTGCACAGGCATACAGCGTGCGCGGTGAAGCTGCACAATCTGCCAGGATGCTGCGCCGCATCGTTCAACTGGCACCCATGGACATGACCGTGCGCAGCAAACTGATTGACCAGCTCGTAGCGCGCGGCCAGGTGGATGACGCCATCCATGAATACCTTGAGCTGGCGGATATCTATTATCGCCTTGCAGAACTTGAAATGGCGCGCAAGACCTATACCAAAGCCTTGCGTTTCGTCCAGCAGGCCAATGCCGACCGCAGTTGGAACATCCATATCCTGCAGCGCATGGCAGATATTGATATGCAGAGACTGGACTGGAAACAAGCCATCCGCGTCTATGAACAGATCCGCACCCTGCGCCCCGACGATGCGGGTGTGCGCAAGAACTTGATCGAAGTCAGTCTGAAGCTTGGTCAGCCAGCCCAGGCGAATGCCGAGCTTGAAAACTATCTCACCTATCTTCAAACCAGTACTCACGGCGAAGAGGGTGTCAAGTTTATTAAGGAACTTTTGGAAGAACGTCCCGACGACCTGATGTTGCGGCGCGCCCTTGCACAACAATATCAGCAGACCGGGCACACTGAAGCTGCTGTGGCCCAGCTTGATTCGATTGCCGAATTTCTCCTGACAGCTGGCCGCAGGGAGGAAGCAGTTGTGACCATTAACCAAATCCTGCTGATGAATCCTCGCAACGCGGAACAATATCGCCAGTTGCTAATGCAGCTGCAATCAAGTTAAGCCTCATTGCCCGCCACACTGTGACGGGCATTTTTATTTCTAGCCACCTGACCCTTTGTTTGAAAAGTGGTCCGTTGGTCGAGTAGGCGGCGTTTTCCCGCCATATCGAGACCAAAGGTAACCGGGGAAACAGTGATTTCCTGCCAATTTGTGGTCTCGATACGCCCCTCTACGAACATTCGGGGCTACTCGACCAGCGGAAATTGACAGAAATATAAAACTGTCAGGTGGCTAGTTTTATTTCATGGTTTTGTATTTCACTTAACGTTTCGACATGCCAAGTATATGTGCGGGTGCTATAATCCCGCTCGATATCACCCCTGGAGAAACACAACATGTCTCAGACTCGCTGGCAGAATACCAGCACTCCGCAGAACCGCGCCGTGATGCACTGGCTTTTCATCTTTGCCTTCATTGTGGCGTTTCTTATTGTCTTTGGCGGATTTGTCCGCCTGACGCGCTCCGGACTCTCGATCACGGAGTGGAATCCGATCAGCGGAACTCTTCCACCCGTTGGAGAACAGGCCTGGCAGGTGGAATTCGCCAAGTATCAGGAAACCCCTGAATTCAAACAAGTGAACTTCAATATGGATCTTGAAGAATACAAATTCATATTCTATATGGAATGGTTGCACCGCTTCATTGCCCGTTTTGCAGGGCTGGTCTATGCCATCCCTGCTTTCTATTTTCTGTTCACAAAAAAGATTCCATTCAAGGACTTCGGCATCTATTTTCTCATGGGCATGCTCTTCATTGCCCAGGCATTTGCCGGCTGGATCATGGTCGCGAGCGGACTGGTTGACCGACCCGCCGTCAGCCACTTCAATCTGACCATCCATCTGCTGCTGGCAATATCCCTGCTCGGCTTGAGCCTGTGGACCGCGTTTGGACACAAATACGGTTTCACCGATGCAACAAAAAAAACGAAATGGTCCCTGCCGTCCAAACTGGCTTTGGTTTCGTTTATCCTGCTACTTATCCAGATCGCGTACGGGGGCATGACCGCGGGACTCAAGGCAGGTCATGTATCGGATACCTGGCCTCTCATGTTCGGTACATTAATTCCGCCCAATCTCTTCAATTCGCTCATCAATATATTCGAGACTCCGCAGACCATCGTCTTCATCCATCGCTGGTTTGCATGGCTGGGAATTATTGCCGTGCCGCTGGTCTACTATATTGTGAAGAAGCAAAATTATCCGTTGGATATTCAGAACGGCCTGATGTGGCTGATCGGCGTTGTGGCCCTACAGATCATACTGGGCGTGCTTACCATCCTATCGTATGTGAATATCGCTGTTGCACTGATCCATCAGGCAAATGCGATCGTGTTGTTCGCGCTGGCGATCTATTTTATTCATCGCTTCAGAGCCCTGGATTATGCATGAGTTATTCAGGTTAACATAAATTACCTTA